>JBKEFB010000029.1:0-29514 GCA_046712405.1 Zhongshania sp.
TAACCATTTGCGCCATCACACCTTCATCGTCATGATTAAGACATAAATCATCGGACAAAATAACGCCAAATGCTTCGTCACCAATCAGGCATTCACCGGTTAAAATCGCATGACCCAAACCCTTCATTTGACGCTGACGGGTCATCATAAATGTGCCTCTCTCAAGCACGTTGCGAATAGAATCCAAATGCTGTTCTTTACTGGTGCCGGCAATTTGATTTTCCAGCTCGTAACTGATATCGAAATGATCGGCGATAGCACGTTTACCGCGGCCAGTTACCAGAGCAATTTCATTTAAGCCGGCATCAATGGCCTCTTCAACACCATATTGCACCAAGGGCTTATTCACGATGGGCAGCATCTCTTTAGGCATCGATTTAGTTGCTGGTAAAAAGCGAGTACCGTAACCCGCGACGGGGAAAAGACATTTTCTAATCACAATATTCCCTTTAATACATTCCGGACACGGGCCGGCACCTTAAGAACACAAATCGACTAACTACTATTTTCCAGATAGCCACTTTACTAGGTAAGAACGGTTCTTTTAATTATAATTAATGGCAAGGGTATGAAAGCAATGTTCACGCCAATCTTTACATTTTAATGTGCCATCTAAATCCTTCGTGCTAAGATGAGACCAATATTTTTCAAGGTGATAATTTGGCCTCATGTCTTTAATTCATCAAAACAGCTTTACCAAACAAGAACTCATCGATTGTGGAAACGGCAAGCTTTTTGGGCCCGGCAACCCGAAACTCCCAGTTGGCAACATGCTAATGGCAGATCGTATCACACATATTAGCACCGAGGGCGGCACTTACGGCAAGGGTGTATTGATTGCTGAGCTAGATATAAATCCTGATTTATGGTTTTTCGACTGCCACTTTATCGGCGATCCGGTCATGCCCGGCTGCCTAGGTCTTGATGCTATGTGGCAGTTAGTCGGCTTCTACTTAGGCTGGCGCGGCAATAGCGGTAAAGGCCGCGCACTGGGCGCTGGGGAAGTGAAATTCACCGGCCAAATACTACCTGACGCCAAGCTCGTTACCTATACCCTCAATTACAAACGCCTGATTGAGCGTAAACTGGTATTGGGCATAGCCGACGGCGAAGTCGCTGTCGACGGCAAAGTCATTTACACAGCAAAAGATCTACGTGTCGGCTTATTCAGGGACGACGCTAATTTCTAGCTATTTAATCTAATAAATTTATCATAATCTAATAAAACGAGGTATTCGATGAGACGTGTTGTCGTAACCGGCATGGGTATTGTTTCCAGCATCGGCAATAATCTTGCCGAAGTATTAAGCTCACTACAGGAAGGTAAATCGGGTATAGCGTTTAACGAAACTTATAAAGAGATGGGCTTTCGCAGCCAGGTTTCCGGCTCCATCAAAAACCTCAATCTAAAAGAACGCATCGACCGCAAGCAATTTCGGTTTATGGGTGATGCCGCGGCATACTCCTTTCTTGCCATGCAAGAAGCGATAGCGGACTCAGGCCTAGAAGAAAACCAAGTGAGCAATGTACGCACCGGCATTATCGCCGGCTCGGGCGGCGCGTCTTCAGCTAATCTGATTGACTCAGCAGATATCCTGCGCACCCGAGGCGTAAAGCGTATTGGGCCCTATCGTGTCACCCAGACCATGGGCAGCACCGTGTCTGCCTGCCTTGCCACACCGTTCAAAATCAAAGGTGTGAACTACTCAATATCATCCGCCTGCGCAACGAGCGCGCACTGCATTGGTAACGCGGCAGAGCTGATTCAACTCGGCAAGCAAGATATCGTATTTGCTGGCGGTGGCGAAGAAGAACACTGGTCTCTAAGCTGCTTATTTGATGCCATGGGCGCCCTGTCTACAAAGTATAACGACACGCCAGAATGCGCCTCACGCCCCTACGACGCCAACCGTGATGGCTTTGTTATTGCCGGCGGTGCCGGCATGGTGGTCCTTGAAGAGCTAGAGCACGCCAAAGCGCGCGGCGCAATAATATACGGCGAACTGGTTGGCTACGGCGCCACCTCTGACGGCTACGATATGGTCGCACCCAGCGGTGAAGGTGCTGCCCGCTGCATGCACCAAGCATTACTGGGCGTAGATAGTGACATTGACTACATCAACTCTCACGGCACGTCCACCCCCGCCGGCGACATGCAGGAACTCAAAGCCGTTAAGCAAGCATATGAAGGCAAAAAGATCCCCGCCATCGGCTCGACTAAATCTCTGGCCGGCCACTCGCTTGGCGCGACAGGGGTTCAAGAGGCTATATTTTCATTGCTAATGATGAAACATAATTTTATCGCCGCATCGGCCAACATCGACACTCTAGACGATGAAGCTATAGGCGTACCGATTGTGACGACCAAGCAAGAGAACGTCACACTCAATACCATTATGTCTAACAGCTTTGGTTTTGGCGGCACCAACGCCAGTCTAGTGTTTAAGCGCTACACAGCCTAAATACGCTGGGCTTGCCGTGAATATACTCACGGCAAGCCCAGCCAAACACTTACTTGCCTAGATTAAATCCCGCAAAAATATTATCTCGACGCGATCACTGCGCTGCAAAGTCTTACCTATCGGAATGACGGCCAAGGCATTACACCAAGACACCGACGTTAAAGCACCGGAACTCTGCTGAGGATGAATATCAACCAGCAAGCCGGTCGCACTGGGTATAACTCGCGCTCGCAAATATTCCTGGCGACTGCCCGCTTTAGGCCAGTCAAAATTGGCACACGCCGGCCATTGTGGCGCCACCGGATTAACAACCCCCTGCATCGCCAGTAAATACGGTCTAACTAACAAACAGAATGTAACAAAACTTGACACCGGATTCCCAGGCAAGCCAAAGAAAGGCACACTTCCCAAGCGCCCATAAGCCAGCGGCTTACCGGGCTTTATAGCTAACTTCCAAAGCTGTAACTCGCCTAAGGCCTCGACCTGCGCCTTCACATGATCCTCTTCACCCACCGACACGCCACCACTACTAATAACCACATCAGCACTGTCACGCGCCTGCAATAATGCCGCTTTGGTCACATCTGGGTCATCAGCGACAATTCCGAGATCAATCACTTCACAACCCAAGGTGCGAAGCATAGCGGCGAGCATTGGACGATTAGAATTATAAATCTGGCCCAGCCCCAGCGAGTCACCGGGTTCGCGTAATTCATCGCCGGTCGACATCAATGCGACTTTAATGGGCGCAGAAACCGCAACCTGGAAAATACCTAAAGAGGCCAAAAGACCCAAGTCGGCAGCCTGAAGACGATGCCCCGCCTTCAACAACAATTGCCCGGATGATATATCTTGCCCGCAAAGACGAATATGCTGTCGCATCCTTGCAGTAATATTTACAGTTATCATACCGTCGCCTTGCTCACAGTCCTCCTGAGCAACAACCGTATCAGCGCCAACTGGAATAAACGCACCGGTGAAAATCCGCGCGGCAGTGCCCGGGAGCAAGGGCTCACCAACCACCCCAGCAGGAATGCGCTGGCTCACCGGCATGGCAACACCTTGCAATACGTCTTGGTAACGAAGCACATAGCCGTCCATTGCACTGTTATCAGCCGGCGGAACATCACTTTCAGCTAGCACATCCGCTGCTAACACTGCGCCCAAGCACTGCGCACAATCTCGCAACTCTCCGCCCCTTTTTTTGGCATCCGCCAAAAGATAGTGCAGAGTCTCGTCAACGGAACGTAGGGCCACGCTTAAGCTCCCAAGTCTCGACGATTTTTTAGCACCCCTACAAAATTACATGGGCGGTGCCGGCTATCTAACTGCTCACAAATAACGCCGTGCCAAGCGGTCTTACACGCGCCAGTGGAACCCGGCACGCAAAATATAACGGTATTATTCGCCAACCCAGCTAAGGCGCGAGACTGAATCGTAGATGATCCAATTTCCTGTAAAGATCTGGCGCGGAACACTTCGCCAAAGCCGTCAATTTGCTTATCAAATAGCACCGACACCGCCTCTGGCGTCGAATCTCGACCGGAGAAGCCAGTGCCCCCTGTCACCAATACTACTTGAATATCATGACGGTAGATCCACTCAGACATCACCGTTCGAATTTGATAAATATCGTCTTTTACTATCTGTTTATCGGCAAGCGAATGACCTGCATCCGTCAGCGCCTCAAGCAAAAACTTACCTGAGCTATCACTGACTTCATCACGGGTATCAGAAACCGTTAATACGGCAATATTCAGCGGCACAAACATACTTTCACTACTCATTTACTCACCCCCCTCACATAATGCGCGTACCATACGTGGCAGGTAGGCCCGCCAAGGTAACTGCTTTACACCAAAATCTTGCAAGACCTTGCCGCAAGACAGCACCGGTACACGAGGCGTCCAAGTGATACCCGCATCCGCTACCGCAATATCGGCGATCGGCGCCAAAAACTGAGAAGCAAATGCGGAAACGACCTCGGCAAACTCGTAGGCACTGGCCACACCACTACTATTATAATGATAGACGCCACGACACGGCGCACCGCAACTCAACTGATCAACCATGCCCGATACCACCCTCGCCAGATCAGCCACCGGTGTAGGACAACTCATTAAAGAGTCATTTAACGCTAGCACCTTACCCTCTTGCATTGCGAACAGACAATCGCCAAGAAAATTACCTTCTTGTTCAGCAATTAGAGGACCGGTGCGCAGAATTACTCCCTGCCCAGCAACACTCATTACCAAATACTCAAATTCCGCGAACTGTCTTCCTGCCGAGCTTGCTGTACCAATATCATCGATTTCCAAATAATCATGTGACTGCTCAGTAATACCATCGAACACCCTGCCATCACTAAGGAAGAGATAAGGTACTTCCAGCGCTCGGCACGCTTGCAGTAAACTTTCACGCGCAGCCAGCCTTCGGGTATGACAATCATCAGACACACCATCAGCAAGTTGGCAACATGCAAGAACATCGGCATCAATCACTATCGCGTCGCGCAGCAACGCCGTATCAAACGTATACAAATCATCAGCATCAATAGTCACGAGAGACCTCTCCCGCATAGCTAGTTGATTGCGGATGGCTTCACTCAATGGACCCGGAGGAGAAATTAAAACTACATTCACAGAAATATTCACACGTTATAAAAGGAATCGCACCAGGTACGCCAAATACTGCACATACCTCCACAGCATCAGATAGGCTGAGAGCCAACAACATTACTCAAAGCCCTCAAAGTTCGCAAGGGCATTCAAGCTAGTAAGCTATAAACCCCAATAAAAAAACGCCCCGACTAGCGGGGCCTTCAGGGCAATACTTTACATTACGATCTATAGTGTTTTTTAAAACGGAATATCATCATCAAAATCATCAAAGCCACCGGCTGGTGGTGCGCTTGGTGCTGGCGCCTGATTTTGCTGTGGCGCAGGCGCTGCCCGACGTGGCGCCTGAGGAGGCGCTGCCTGAGCTGGAGCCTGAGAAGCATAGCCACCACCCTCATTATAATTATCGCCACCGCCAGAGCCACCGCGGCCATCGAGCATCTGCATTTCTGCAGCGACAATCTCGGTGGTATAACGATCTTGCCCACCCTGATCCTGCCATTTCCGAGTACGCAATGCGCCCTCGATGTAAACTTTTGAGCCTTTCTTTAAAAACTCACCGGCAACCTCGGCTATGCGGTTAAAAAATACCACTTTGTGCCACTCAGTCCGCTCCTGAGGCTGACCGCTCTGCTTATCTTTCCACGTTTCACTGGTCGCAATAGTAATATTAGTTACCGCGCCACCAGATGGCATATAACGGGTTTCGGGATCCTGGCCTAAGTTCCCAACCAGAATAACTTTATTCACTCCACGCGCCATGCGCCACCTCCTATTATTTCTACAACTGCGGACATTGCCCGCAAAATGTTAACTATACCGGATTCCAAAACTATTAGCTGCCGAGCCGTATGCCGTCCGGCAGTGAAGCAGGGTTAAAGTCCTGACTCACTCGCAAATAGGCTAACCGCTCACTTTCTAGCACGGTTATATCGAGGGCGCCCGGTATGAGTAATACCTCTTGACGCAATATCGCCGCGTCCCATGATCCAAATTTCCAAGCCAAAACCAAATTATCTGCCTTGGCAGGAACCGTCATATTCCAAGCCACTAACAACCAAACACTGGCTAAAGTAGCGGCTCCAAAAAATAAGGCAGAACCACCCCAAAGACCCAGCAAACCCCCGCCTAAGGCACCACCAAAAAAAGCGCCTAAAAACTGAAAGGTAGAATATACCCCCATTGCCGTGCCCTTACCGCCGGGGTAAACAGTTTTACTTACTAAAGACGGTAACGACGCTTCAAGTAGATTGAAGGCGACAAAGAATACCGTAATCATGACAACCAAATACCAGTAGTCATAAGCAAACCATGCGGCCGCAGACAGCACTACAATGATCGCGGTAATCGCCGACAGGAAGACCTGCTTCATACGATTATATTTTTCCGCAAGAATAACAAGCGGAACCATAGCAATAAAAGCCACCAACATAACCGGTAAATACATCTTCCAATGGTCATCACGAACCAGACCTTGCCCCTCAAGCAGCCCCGGGACCGCCACAAATATCGCCATCAACATCGCATGTAAAGAAAAAATACCCAGATTTAGGCGCATTAAATTACGATCTTGCAAACAGCGGCCCAATAGCCCCCGCAGTGATTGGCTGTCGGCATTCAAACCACCGACGTCCGGGGTTGGCACCAACCACAGGGTAATAAATACCCCGATCACAGCTAACAATGAAGTCAGTAAAAACAAACCCGATACTCCAATCGCTGCCGCAGCTAGCGGCCCTATAACCATCGCGACCGCAAAAGACACCCCAATGCTAACGCCAATAGCCGCCATTGCCTTGGTACGATGTTGCTCGCGGGTTAAATCGGCAAGCAATGCCGTCAAGGTACTAGCAATTGCCCCAGTGCCCTGCAGCAACCGGCCAACGATAACGGTAATAATATTATCGGCGCTCGCGGCCACAATACCACCGGCGGCAAAAAGTAAGAGGCCGGCAATAATGACCGGCTTACGACCAATCCGGTCCGACAGCATGCCCAGGGGAACTTGCAGTGCAGCTTGCCCCAGGCCATAAATCCCCAGTGCCAAGCCGACGAGTACCGGCGTACTGTAGTCATATTCACCTGCATACAAGCTCAATACCGGCAAAAGCATAAATAAGCCTAGCATTCGAAACGCATACAATGTCGCCAGAGAAGCGACAGAACGACGCTCAGCTGCGCTCATCGTGTGATGATTCAATGGACGGATCCTACAACAAGAATAAATACCCCTTGATTCTAGCAGCTAAACTGCGCATGAAAAACCGCTATAAAATATCACCAGCTTATTTTGCGCCTTACTCCACCCCCGCAGTATAATATCTGGTTTACCACGCTGGGAAATTCTATGGATCGGATTATCGTTCGCGGTGCCCGCACCCACAATCTAAAAAATATTGATATCGATATTCCCCGCGACAAACTGGTGGTCATTACCGGCTTGTCCGGGTCGGGGAAATCATCCCTCGCCTTCGACACTCTTTACGCGGAAGGTCAGCGGCGCTATGTAGAGTCGCTATCTACTTATGCGCGGCAATTTTTGTCGATGATGGAAAAACCCGACGTAGATCATATTGAAGGGTTATCACCGGCGATATCGATTGAACAAAAATCGACGTCGCATAATCCGCGCTCTACTGTCGGTACAATCACCGAAATATACGACTACCTACGCTTATTGTTTGCCCGCGCGGGCGAGCCACGCTGCCCAGATCATAACGCCGCACTGTCGGCGCAAACCGTTAGCCAAATGGTCGATACGGTGCTGGCCCTGCCGGAAGGCAGCAAGATGATGCTACTCGCGCCCGTTGTGCAAAATCGCAAGGGTGAGCATTTACATACCTTTGAAAAACTGCGAAGCCAAGGCTTTGTTCGAGCGCGCATTAATGGCATCGTCACAGACTTGGACGACCTACCAAGCTTAGACAAAAATAAGAAGCACTCCGTTGAAGTGGTAGTAGACCGATTTAAAGTACGCGATGATATCGGCCAACGTCTAGCTGAGTCGTTTGAAACCGCACTAGAGCTCACCGATGGCGTCGCACGCGTTGCCTATATGGACGACGCCAGCGCCCCGGAATTGGTTTTCTCCTCTAAATTCGCCTGCCCGCAATGTGGCTATAGCTTGGCAGAATTAGAACCACGACTATTTTCGTTTAACAGCCCTCTTGGCGCATGTAGCAGCTGCGACGGTCTGGGCGTCAAGCAGTTTTTTGACTCTAGTAGAATCATCCAACACCCGGAGGCCAGTCTATCCACCGGCGCGATTCGCGGCTGGGATCGTCGCAGCGTTTACTATTTCCACATGCTAACATCGCTCGCAGATCACTACGGCTTTGACGTCGACGCCCCCTTTGAGTCACTAAGCGAAGAACACCGCAGCCGAATTCTTTTTGGCAGCGACACCGAAGAAATTAGCTTTACCTATATCAACGACCGTGGCGATAACTTCCAACGCAAACACCCGTTTGAGGGCGTCATCCCCAATATGGATAGACGCTACAAAGATACCGAATCGCAAACTGTGCGCGAGGAACTAAGTAAATTTCTAAACACCCAGTCTTGCCCAGACTGCTCCGGCACGCGCTTAAGAAAAGAAGCACGTAACGTATTTATTCTCAACAATACCCTTCCTGAAATAGCTGCTATGCCTGTCGGCGCAGCCCGCGAGTATTTCACCACTCTTACCCTAGAGGGTCGACAAGCTCAAATTGCCGAAAAAATACTAAAAGAAATTAACGACCGTCTGCGCTTCTTGGTCGACGTGGGCTTGAACTATCTCACCCTAGACCGCAGTGCCGATACCCTCTCTGGCGGCGAGGCCCAAAGAATTAGACTCGCCAGTCAAATTGGTGCGGGGCTTGTGGGCGTAATGTATATCCTCGACGAACCATCAATAGGCCTGCATCAACGCGACAACGAAAGGTTGCTGAAAACCCTGCGACATCTTCGGGATATAGGCAATACCGTTATTGTGGTTGAGCATGACGAAGACGCAATCCGCACCGCCGACCACATTATCGATATCGGTCCCGGAGCGGGTGTACATGGGGGTAGAATAATAGCGCAGGGTAAAATTGACGACATTTTAAATAGCCCTGAGTCGCTAACCGGCCAATACCTATCTGGTAAAAAAGCTATTGCCATTCCAGAAAAACGCAACCCGTTTAATCCAGAAAAAACCCTGCACATTAAAGGTGCCACCGGAAATAACCTTCAAAATGTCGACCTTACACTGCCACTTGGACTAATGACCTGTATCACCGGCGTCTCCGGATCAGGGAAGTCGACACTGATCAATCACACCTTATACCCTGTTGCTGCCACCGAGCTGAACGGCGCAACCACATTAACGGCAGCTGCGCACGAATCTGTGACTGGCCTTAACAACGTCGACAAATGTATCGACATCGACCAGAGCCCGATCGGTCGCACACCAAGATCAAATCCCGCCACCTATACTGGTATTTTCACACCTATTCGCGAGTTATTTGCCGGCACCCAGGAAGCCCGCTCACGCGGATATAAAGTCGGTCGCTTTAGCTTTAACGTAAAAGGTGGCCGCTGTGAAGCATGCCAAGGCGACGGTGTTACCAAAGTAGAAATGCACTTCCTACCTGATATTTATGTCGCATGCGAGGTATGCAGCAGCCAACGCTATAATCGTGAAACACTGGAAATATTATACAAAGCCAAGAACATTCATGAAGTGTTAGATATGACCGTCGAGGACGCCAACGGCTTCTTCGAGAACGTGCCCTCGATCAGTAAAAAGCTTCAGACCCTTATGGACGTTGGCTTAAGTTATATACGCTTAGGGCAGGCTGCAACGACCTTATCCGGCGGTGAAGCGCAGCGTGTCAAACTCGCCCGCGAACTCTCCAAACGCGATACTGGCAAAACCCTCTACATTCTTGACGAGCCCACTACTGGTTTGCACTTTGCAGACATTCAATTACTCCTCACGGTGCTGCACCGCTTGCGAGACCACGGCAATACGGTCGTCGTTATAGAGCACAATCTTGATGTCATTAAAACTGCCGACTGGATCGTAGATTTGGGCCCCGAAGGTGGCAGCGGTGGAGGTTTAATTATTGCCGAAGGTACGCCGGAAGATGTCGCATCAATGCCACAGTCACACACTGGCCATTTTCTTGCAGACGTCCTTAACCTTGCAGCCGCACGAAAGGCCGCAGCGGGGAGTTAATCGCCCCGCTCCCCCCCTTTCCGATGAAAATGCAGACAAAAAAAAGCCGGCTTTTCAGCCGGCTATTTTGAACTCATCTAATTACTCGTCGTCAGCTTCTTCCACCACTGGACGATCAACCAACTCTACGTAAGCCATTGGTGCCTTGTCGCCAGTACGAAGACCGCATTTCATAATCCGAATGTAGCCACCGGGGCGACCTTCGTAACGCGGACCAAGATTAGTAAATAATTTACCTACCGCAGCATCGCAACGCAAACGCGCAAACGCAAGACGACGATTAGCTACACTGTCTACCTTAGAAAGTGTAATCAAAGGTTCTGCATAACCACGCAGTTCCTTTGCTTTTGGAAGGGTTGTTTTAATCATTTCGTGCTCAACCAACGACGCCGTCATATTGCGGAACATCGCTTTACGATGAGAGCTATTACGGTTTAATTGACGGCCACTATGACGATGACGCATGGCTTTTTCCTTTAATAAACGTTGCTATCTCAGCAAAAATATTCAGAAGATCTAGCGAAATTACGCAAGAACTCGGTCGTCGTTTCTAAGACTTGCTGGCGGCCAGTTATCTAGGCGCAAACCCAAAGACAACCCACGTGACGCCAATACATCTTTAATTTCTGTCAGTGATTTTTTACCTAGGTTTGGCGTCTTCAGAAGCTCAACTTCTGTACGCTGCACCAAGTCACCGATGTAGTAGATATTTTCTGCTTTCAGGCAGTTAGCTGAACGTACAGTCAATTCAAGATCATCAACCGGACGCAACAGAATTGGATCTACTTCGTTCTCTTCCCGTGAAGGCTCGTTTTCACCTTCGCTTTCCAGATCAACAAATACTGCGAGCTGCTGCTGGAGAATTGTTGCCGCGCGACGAATTGCTTCTTCAGGATCGATAGTACCATTGGTCTCAAGATCTAAAACCAATTTATCAAGGTCGGTACGCTGCTCGACACGTGCGCTCTCTACTACATAGCTAACACGGCTGATTGGGCTGTAACTGGCATCTAGCTGCAGACGACCAATTGAACGAGACTCTTCTTCAGCATTATCTCGAGCATCAGCTGGTACATAACCGCGACCACGAGCGATGGTAAGGCGCATATTGATCTCGCCATCATCGTTCAAATTCGCAATAACGTGATCAGTGTTAACGATTTCAATCTCATGGTCAGTTTGAATATCGCCAGCAGTGACTACACCAGGGCCCTTCTTGGTAAGAACTAGAGTTGCTTGATCTTTACCGTGCATGATCACAGCTACTTCTTTTAGGTTGAGCAGGATTTCGATAACGTCTTCCTGGACACCTTCCATAGCACTATATTCATGCAACACGCCGTCAATCTCTACTTCAGTTACCGCACAACCCGGCATAGAAGAAAGCAAAATACGGCGCAAAGCATTACCCAAGGTGTGACCAAATCCACGCTCTAGTGGCTCAAGGGTCACCTTCGCACGAGTTTGTCCAAATTCTTCAACTTGGATAACGCGCGGAGTTAGAAATTCATTGACAGCACTTTGCATAGGTCACCTATAGTGATTTGTCCGGAGTTTAACTTACTTCGAGTAAAGCTCAACGATCAGTTGCTCGTTGATCTCAGAAGACAAGTCGCTACGATCTGGAGCATTCTTGAAGACGCCTTCCATTTTGGTCGCGTTTATATCAATCCAAGAAACATCGCCACGCTGCGCAGCAAGCGCAATTGCAGATTGAA
The DNA here is from genome assembly GCA_046712405.1 of Zhongshania sp. Taxonomy (GTDB): domain Bacteria; phylum Pseudomonadota; class Gammaproteobacteria; order Pseudomonadales; family Spongiibacteraceae; genus Spongiibacter. The sequence goes on from JBKEFB010000029.1 coordinate 12,005, forward strand.
TCCGCAACTGAACTTTTGATTTATCACGGACACTAACAACATCACCAGCCTGCACTTGGTAAGACGGTACGTTAACTGTCTTGCCATTTACCAATACTGATTTATGTGACACTAACTGACGCGACTCTGCACGTGTAGAGCCAAAACCAATGCGGTAAACCACGTTGTCTAAACGGCCTTCCAAGAGCTGAAGCAGATTTTCACCTGTCGCGCCTTTACGACGAGCAGCTTTTGTATAGTAAGCACGGAATTGCTTTTCCAGTACGCCGTACATACGACGAACTTTTTGTTTTTCGCGCAACTGAACACCGTAGTCGGAAAGACGACCACGACGTGCACCATGCATACCGGGTGCAGTTTCAGCTTTACACTTAGAATCCAGCGGACGAACACCACTCTTCAAGAAAAGGTCGGTACCTTCCCGTCTGGATAATTTACAGCTTGGGCCCAAATATCTAGCCATTTTCAGTATTCCTCAACTGTTAATTAAACGCGACGTTTCTTAGGAGGACGGCAACCATTATGTGGAATAGGCGTCACGTCAGTGATGTTTGTAATCTTGTAGCCACAATTATTTAAAGCACGTACCGCAGACTCACGTCCTGGACCGGGGCCTTTAACTTGGACATCTAGATTTTTTAGACCGTAATCCTTTGCAGCGTTACCGGCGCGCTCTGCAGCAACCTGTGCGGCGAAAGGAGTACTTTTACGAGAGCCGCGGAAGCCACTGCCACCGGCTGTTGCCCAGCTCAGCGTGTTTCCTTGACGATCTGTAATAGTGATAATGGTGTTGTTAAACGACGCATGTACATGCGCAACACCGTCCACGACGGTCTTTTTGACCTTTTTTCGTGGAGCTTGCTTGCCTGGTTTGGCCATATTCTATATCCAACTCTAATATCAACACTACACAAGTGGTGTAGCTACACTAAAGGAATTCTGCCTTTAAATTACTTACGAATCGGCTTACGCGGACCTTTACGCGTACGCGCATTAGTCTTGGTACGCTGACCGCGAAGCGGCAGACCTTTACGATGACGCATGCCGCGGTAGCAGCCTAAATCTAGTAAACGCTTTATGTTCATAGAAACTGTGCGACGCAAGTCGCCTTCTACGGACAGTTTTGCGACTTCGCCACGAAGTGCATCGAGCTGCTCTTCAGACAAAGAACTGATTTTCGCATCTTCAGCTATTGTTGTTTTAGCGCACAGTGCTTTAGCACGTGTGAGACCAACGCCATATATATAGGTCAACGAAATAACAGCATGCTTGTTATCTGGTATGTTGACACCTGCAATACGAGCCATTCAGGTTACTCCAATTAAGCCCAATTCTTTTAACGCTTAGCAATGACCGGGAAGCGGTTAGCGGCTGCACGAAAGGCGCAGTAGTCTACCCGCACCGGGATTGAAAAACAACCCCGATACCGAATTGCTTAGCCCTGTCGCTGTTTATGACGTGGTTCAACGCTACAAATAACCCGAACCACACCTTTACGACGAACGATTTTACAGTTGCGGCAAATTGTCTTTACCGATGCACGTACTTTCATTGTGATACTCCAAACAAGCCATCAGGTTAGTGAGCTTTAACGCGCACCACCGCCGTAATTCTTCAAATTCGCCTTTTTCAAGACCGAGTCGTATTGCTGGGACATCAGGTGAGATTGAACCTGAGCCATAAAATCCATCACTACAACCACAACGATCAGTAATGAGGTGCCACCGAGATAAAACGGCACATTCCACATAACAACCAAAAACTGCGGTAACAAACACACGCCGGCAATATACAAAGAGCCAAACATGGTCAAACGAGTTAAAACACCGTCTATATAGTTCGCAGTTTGCTTACCGGGACGAATCCCTGGTAAAAATGCACCTGAACGCTTTAAATTATCTGCAACTTCGTCCGGATTAAACATCAACGCGGTATAGAAGAAACAGAAAAATACGATCAAAGCGGTAAACAGTAATATATTAAGAGGCTGACCGGGCCCAATCGCCAAAGCAACATCTTGCAACCACTCTGTACCTTCCCCACTCTGCCCAACCCACTGCGCAATTGACGCGGGAAACAGCAAAATAGAACTAGCAAATATCGCGGGAATAACCCCTGCCATATTCACTTTCATTGGCAAATGACTAGACTGCGCCTGGTACATCTTGTTTCCGCGCTGCTGTTTAGCGTAATTAACTGTAATACGCCGCTGACCACGCTCGATGAAAACCACCAAATACACAACCGCTATCGCCAGAACCAACACTGCCAGCAGAACTAAAATATTTAATTCACCCTGACGCGCCTGCTCTAAGGATTGACCAACTGCCGACGGCAGCCCAGCAACAATGCCGGCAAATATCAGCATTGATATACCATTGCCTACACCGCGCTCAGTGAGCTGCTCACCCAACCACATCATAAAGATGGCGCCGGTGACCAATGACACTACCGATACAAAATAAAACGTAAAATCTGGGCTGTAAGCTAAGCCTTGGTTTGCCAAGCCTACCGTCATCCCGGTTCCCTGAAGCAACGCAAGCACTACGGTCAAGTAACGCGTGTATTGACTAATTTGACGCCTACCACCCTCACCTTCTTTTTTCAAAGCTTCTAATGTTGGGCTCACTGCCGACATCAACTGCATAATAATCGACGCAGAGATATAAGGCATGATACCAAGCGCAAGAATGCTCATACGCTCTAAGGCACCGCCCGAGAACATATTAAACAAACCAAGGACCGTCCCTTGATTTTGGTTGAACAATGCGGCGAGCTGATCCGGATTAATACCTGGTACCGGTATGTGAGTACCAATACGATAAACAATTATAGCTAGCAGTAAAAAACGGAGGCGAGCCATAAGCTCGCCCACTCCGGATTGTTTACCAGCTGATTGTGGATTGGGCTTCGCCATTTAAGTTCGCCTTATTCCTCGACTTTGCCGCCAGCTTTTTCAATAGCTTCGCGAGCGCCTTTGGTTACTGACAAACCTTTCACAGTAACTGCTTTATTCAGATCACCTGACAAAAAGATCTTGGCACGCTCAATATTGCTGTTAATTAAATCAGCACGCTTAAGCGCATCTAAATCGATCACGCCATCGGCAACTGCCATCAATTCCGCGGTGCGGATTTGAGCAGTAACGCGAGACAAGCGCGAGCTGAAGCCATACTTAGGCAGACGCTTTTGTAACGGCATCTGGCCGCCTTCAAAACCTGGACGCACGCTGCCACCTGAACGAGACTTCAGACCTTTGTGACCACGACCTGCGGTTTTACCCAAGCCACTACCGATACCACGACCTACCCGTTTGCCATCTTTAACTCGGCCGGGCGCCGGGCTCAGCGTGTTTAAACGCATATCGCTCATCACTTATCCCTCAACACGTACTAAATAGTTGACTTTATTGATCATACCGCGGACCGAAGGAGTATCTTCTACTTCAACAGTGTGACGGATACGGCGCAAGCCAAGACCAGCAACACAGGCCTTGTGCGACTTTAGTCGTCCTGCAACAGAACGAACTAATGTGACTTTAATCTTGTTCATAGCAAATCCTGCCTGTGTCTTAGCCCAAGATCTCTTCAACAGTTTTGCCGCGCTTTGTTGCGACTTCTTCTGGAGAGGAAACACTTTCTAGTGCTTTGATAGTTGCACGAACCACGTTTACCGGGTTTGTAGAACCGTAGCACTTAGCTAATACGTTATGAATACCAGCAATTTCTAGCACCGAGCGCATCGCACCACCGGCGATTACGCCAGTACCTTCAGATGCTGGCTGCATGTAGACCTTAGAAGCACCGTGACGCCCTTTTACAGCGTACTGAATGGTGTCGCCCTTGATGTCTACTTGAACCATGTTGCGGCGAGCTGCTTCCATTGCTTTCTGGATAGCTACAGGTACTTCGCGCGCTTTACCGCGACCGAAGCCAACTTTACCACTACCGTCACCCACTACTGTAAGAGCAGTGAAGCTGAAAATGCGGCCACCTTTGACTACTTTTGCAACACGGTTTACCTGAACAAGTTTCTCTTGCAGGCCTTCAGTGTTTGCTTTGTCTTTCTGATCGTTATACGCCATCGCCTAAAACCTTAGAATTCCAAACCACCTTCACGGGCAGCATCTGCCAGCGCCTTGACACGCCCGTGGAATTTAAATCCACTGCGGTCAAAAGCGACCTTTGTCACGCCTGCGGCTTTCGCACGGTCAGCGATCAACTTGCCCACACTAGCGGCTGCCGCGACATTACCGGTCGCTCCAGCACGCAAATCTTTATCTAGTGTAGATGCACTCGCCAACACGACGTCACCGGATGCCGCAATAAGCTGCGCATACATGTGGCGTGGTGTGCGGTGAATGCTCAAACGTACGGCGCGTAGCTCACGCATTTTAAAGCGAGCGCGGCGAGCACGACGTAATCTTGAAACTTTTTTATCGCTCATAACCTTGCCTTTACTTCTTCTTCGCTTCTTTACGACGGACGTTTTCTTCCGCGTAACGAACACCCTTGCCTTTATAAGGCTCTGGCGGACGGAACGCGCGGATTTCGGCCGCTACCTTACCCAAAATCTGTTTGTCTGTACCGTTCAACACAATTTCAGTCTGCGTTGGGGTTTCGACGGTAACACCTTCTGGCAACTCATAGTCGATCGGATGCGAAAAACCCAGCACCAAATTTATAGACTTACCATTTGACTTAGCACGGTAACCAACACCGTTAAGGACCAACTTACGCTGGAAGCCTTGGCTCACACCAACAACCATATTGTTAGTGAGTGAACGGGTGGTACCCGCCATTGCCCAACCATCTTTCGCGCCTTCACGCGCAGAAAACATTAACAACTCGCCTTCCTGCTTGATCTCTACAGACTTGTGCAACGGCATAACCAACGTGCCGTTCTTGCCCTTTATAGAGATGTTACTGGCGTCGAGCTTGACTTCAACCCCTGAGGGGATAGTCACCGGACTTTTCGCTACTCTTGACATGTTAAAAACTCTTTAAACTGTCGCTTTAGAAAACAGTGCAAAGCACTTCGCCGCCAACACCGGCAGCTCTTGCTGCACGATCAGTCATTACACCATGACTGGTTGACACAATAGCGATACCCAGCCCTGCACGTACTGATGGCAATTCATCTTTACTTGCGTAAGCGCGGAGACCAGGGCGACTTACGCGACTGATTTCAGCGATAACTGGCTTACCCTGATGGTATTTTAAATCTACCGTCAGCTCTGCCTTGCCACCTTGCTCTTCAACCCGTGAACCGGCGACATAACCTTCATCTTCAAGCACCTTAGCAACAGATACTTTTAACTTCGATGACGGCATTTTAACAGCAGTTTTACCTGCCATCTGAGCGTTGCGGATGCGTGTCAGCATATCCGCTAAAGGGTCTTGCATGCTCATGTTTTGCTCCCGTTAAGCGCCGCGGCTAATGCCAGCGACAGCAAAATTCTCAATTTTACCAGCTAGCCTTAACTAAGCCGGGGACATCACCGCGCATTGCGGCTTGACGGAGCTGGTTACGGCAAAGACCAAACTTGCGGTAAACACCGTGTGGACGACCAGTAATCTGGCAGCGACGACGTTGGCGAGAAGGACTCGCGTCACGTGGTAGCTTTTGCAGTTTAACCTGCGCATCCCACTTTTCTTCATCGCTAGCAGACACACTGACAATAATAGCTTTTAGCTCAGTGCGCTTTACAGCGAATTTTTTTACAGTTTGGGTGCGTTTTAATTCACGCGCCTTCATAGACTGCTTTGCCATATTCCCCTACCCCTTAACCTTTAAACGGAAAGTTAAACGCTTTTAACAGCGCACGACCTTCATCGTCGTTGCGAGCGGTAGTGGTTATGGTGATATCCAGACCGCGCAGTGTATCAACTTTGTCGTAATCAATTTCTGGAAATATGATCTGCTCGGTCACACCCATTGCAAAATTACCACGACCGTCGAAAGACTTCGGGCTTACACCGCGAAAATCTCGAACACGCGGAATCGCAACACTGACCAAACGATCCAAAAATTCGTACATCTGGGCGCCACGAAGGGTCACCTTGCAACCAATCGGCCAACCGTCACGAATCTTAAAGCCCGCAATTGATTTGCGCGCCAACGTAACTACTGGCTTTTGGCCTGCAATTTTTGACAAGTCTGTAAGCGCTGCTTCCAGGACTTTTTTGTCGCCAGCTGCCTCACCAACACCCATATTAAGAGTAATCTTGGTGATGCGCGGAACTTCCATAGGGTTAGCTAAAGAAAGCTCTTCTATCAGCTTAGCCCGCAACTCGTTTTGGTATAGCTCACCTAATCGTGCCATTTTACACTAACCTCTACGCGTCAACCGCTTCGCCGCTAGATTTAAAAATGCGGGTCTTGCTGCCGTCTTCGGCCACCTTAAAGCCCACGCGATCCGCCTTTTTACTGGTCGGGTTATAAATCGCTACATTTGAAACTTGAATCGGCGCTTCTTTCTCGACGATACCACCGGCCACTCCCAACTGCGGGTTTGGACGCTGGTGTTTCTTAATCATATTAATGCCAGCAACCATCAGCTTATTGTTATCCATTACTTTTTGGACAACGCCTCGCTTGCCTTTATCTTTACCGGTTAAGACGATAATTTCGTCTTCACGCTTAATTTTACGCATAACCTTAACCTCAGCCCTCTCTTTACACCCAGTTACTAAAGAACTTCCGGTGCCAAAGAGATAATCTTCATGAACTTCTCGCCACGCAATTCACGCGTTACCGGACCAAAAATACGGGTGCCGATGGGTGCGTTGTTATTGTTTAGCAACACTGCAGCGTTATCGTCAAACTTGATCAGCGAACCGTCACCGCGACGAACGCCTTTCCTAGTACGAACTACAACAGCTGTCATCACCTGACCTTTTTTCACTTTGCCACGAGGAATAGCCTCTTTGACAGTGACTTTGATCAGATCGCCGACTCGTGCATAGCGACGATGTGAGCCGCCAAGCACCTTGATGCACATAACGCGACGCGCGCCACTATTATCTGCAACTTCTAAATAGCTTTCTGTTTGAATCATTTCTTACTCCAAACCAGTCAACAGTGCATCAAGCGATTGCACAAGGGCCGCCGGTGAAATTAAACCTGGGTAGCCGTTACATCGACACTAATCAATGCCCAAGTTTTTAACTTGGATACTGGACGTGTTTCGCAAACTGTCACTAGGTCACCAATTTTGCACTCATTTTTTTCATCATGAGCGTGAACTTTCGATGAGCGAGTAATGTACTTACCGTAAATCGGGTGCTTAACCCGACGCTCAATCAGTACAGTAATGGTTTTATCCATTTTGTCACTGACGACCTTACCAGTGGCTGTACGAGCACTTTTTGCAACTTCTGACATTTTAATTACCTGCCTTTTCCTGGAGCACAGTTTTAACGCGTGCAATTTCCTGACGGGTGTTCTTCAGCAAATGCGTCTGCGATAACTGGCCCGTACTCTTTTGCATACGCAACTTGAATTGCTCTTCAAGTAGCTGCAACAGTTGGGCATTCAAATCGTCAACTGACTTTTCGCGTAATTCTATAGCATTCATTACATCACCACCCTCTTAACAAATGTGGTTGCCAGAGGAATCTTTGCTGCCGCCAAGGCGAATGCTTCACGCGCCAACTCTTCGGTAACGCCCTCTACTTCGTACAGGACTTTACCAGGCTGAATCTGCGCAACCCAATACTCAACATTACCCTTACCTTTACCCTGACGAACTTCCAGAGGTTTCTCAGTAATAGGCTTGTCTGGGAAAACTCGAATCCAGATCTTACCACCCCGTTTGATATGGCGAGTCATAGCACGACGTGCCGCCTCTATCTGACGAGCTGTAATACGTCCGCGACCAACTGCCTTCAGGCCGAAATCACCAAAGCTGACCCGGCTACCGCGCTCTGCCAGACCACGGTTGCGACCTTTGTGTTGCTTGCGAAACTTTGTGCGCTTCGGCTGTAACATTTGCGTAACCCTTACTCTGAACCTTTCTTAGCCTTAGCTTCGACCGCCTCTTTTCTGGTTCCCAAGATTTCACCCTTGAAGATCCAGACCTTGACACCAATGATGCCGTAAGTCGTAGCTGCTTCGTGCGCTGCATAATCAATATCAGCACGTAGTGTGTGTAAAGGCACACGTCCTTCGCGATACCACTCGGTACGAGCTATCTCAGCCCCGCCGACACGACCGCTTACCTGTACTTTGATACCTTCCGCGCCCTGACGAATTGCGTTTTGAACAACACGCTTCATCGCACGACGGAACATAACGCGACGCTCTAACTGCTGAGCGACATTCATGGCTACCAACTTCGCCTCAAGATCCGGCTTGCGGATTTCCTCGATGTTGATATGAACCGGCACACCCATTTTGACAGACAACTCTTTACGAAGCTTGTCGACATCTTCGCCCTTTTTACCGATAACGATACCAGGACGCGCGGTGTGAATCGTGATGCGTGCGGTTTGCGCCGGACGCTCAATAACAATTCGGCTTACCGATGCATGCGCGAGTTTCTTTTCAAGCAACTCGCGAACCTCTAGATCCGTAATCAAGTTTGCAGCGTAATTCTTACCACTAGCATACCAAACGGAATTATGTTCTTTAACGATCCCCAGCCGGATGCCGGTCGGGTGTACTTTCTGACCCATGTGGTCTCTCCTAGCTAGCCTTCGCTGTCAGCAACTTTAATCGTAATATGACAAGATCTTTTCAGAATCCTATCCGCACGACCTTTTGCACGTGGACGAAGGCGCTTCATAGTTGAGCCCTCATCTACAAAAATCGTTGCAACCTTTAACTCATCAACATCCGCGCCTTCATTGTGCTCAGCGTTGGCGATTGCGGAGTTAAGCACCTTCTTAATGATGCTCGCCGCTTTCTTAGAGCTGAACGTCAACAGATCCAGCGATTCCTCAACACCCTTTCCGCGAATCTGGTCAGCAACCAAACGAACTTTCTGGGCAGAAATTCTTGCGCCTTTTAAACGTGCCGCTACTTCCATCTTCAAAGCCTCTCCCGGCGCAAGCTTAACGCTTGGCCTTTTTATCGGCCACGTGACCCTTGTAGGTCCTTGTCGCGGCAAACTCACCCAATTTGTGCCCTACCATATCCTCAGAAATAATAACTGGAACATGTTGACGACCGTTATGAACAGCGATGGTCAGAGCTACCATTTCAGGCAGAATCATGGAGCGACGCGACCACGTTTTAATGGGGCGACGATCGTTTTTTTCTACCGCTACTTCAACCTTCTTCAACAAATGAAGATCGACAAACGGACCTTTCTTTAATGAACGTGGCACAAGCTTATCCTCTTTACACTAATGATCATCTAAGTAGCTTATTTGCCACGACGACGAACGATTAGTTTGTCTGTACGCTTATTTTTACGAGTCTTATACCCTTTAGTCGGCATACCCCAAGGAGATACGGGATGACGACCACCAGAAGTACGACCTTCACCACCACCATGAGGGTGATCAACCGGGTTCATTGCCACACCGCGAACGGTAGGACGAACACCACGCCAGCGCGATGCACCAGCTTTACCCAACTTACGTAAGCTATGCTCACTGTTAGACACTTCACCCAATGTTGCCTTGCACTCAGACAACACCTTACGGGTCTCACCGCTACGCAAACGAATTGTTACGTATTGACCATCACGCGCAACCAACTGGGCCGAAGTACCTGCACTACGCGCCAACTGCGCGCCTTTGCCAGGCTTCATTTCAACACAGTGAATAGTACTACCCACCGGAATGTTGCGCAGTGGAAGAGCATTGCCTGGCTTAATAGGCGACGCATCACCGGAAACAATCTCGTCACCTGCAGACACACCCTTTGGCGCGATTACATAACGGCGCTCACCGTCTGCATACATCACCAAGGCGATGAACGCGGTGCGGTTTGGATCATACTCTAAACGCTCTACACGCGCAGGAATACCATCTTTATTTCGTTTAAAATCGATTAAACGGTAATGCTGCTTATGACCACCACCAATATGACGGGTAGTGATGCGACCGTTGTTATTACGGCCACCATTGCGCGACTGACTCTCAAGCAGCGGCTTGTGCGGCGCACCTTTGTGCAAATCAGGATTGACAACCCTGACGACAAAGCGACGGCCGGGAGAAGTCGGTTTACTTTTAACAATTGCCATTTGACTAAACTCCAGACTTATTCAGCGACCGCAAAGTCGATATCTTGACCCTGCGCAAGGCTAACATACGCCTTTTTCCAGTTCGATTTTTTGCTCAAACCAAAACGATTACGCTTTACTTTACCCTTAACGTTCACAGTGCGAACGTTCAGCACATCAACCTTAAAAAGTTTTTCAACCGCTTTTTTGATTTCAAGCTTGCTGGCAGTCGGTAATACTTTAAATACTACCTGGTTACTCTGCTCAGCACTGGCTGCACTTTTTTCAGAAACGTGCGGGCCGAGCAGTACCTTATAGATGCGCTCTGTATTCATCCCAACAGCTCCTCAAACTTTTTCAATGCAGCCACAGTCACAACCACTTTCTCGTAGCCAATCAGGCTGACGGGGTCTACGCCGCTTACATCGCGAACGTCGACATCATGGAGGTTGCGTGCCGCCAGATACAAATTACCGTTTACTTCTTCGGTCACTACAAGAGCGCCCTTAAGACCGTAATCGCCGAGTGACTTTATTAGCAACTTGGTTTTTGGCTCTTCCAAAGTAAACTCTTCAACCACAATCAGGCGCTCTTGCCGAGCCAGCTCTGAAAGAATCGTGCAAATTGCTGCACGATACATTTTGCGGTTAACTTTTTGACTATGATCCTGTGGTCTTGCTGCAAAGGTAACACCACCGCCACGCCATATTGGCGAACGAATAGTACCTGCACGAGCACGACCAGTACCCTTCTGACGCCATGGCTTTTTACCACCACCACGAACATCAGAACGCGTTTTCTGAGCACGAGTTCCCTGACGAGCACCAGCCATATAGGCTACAACGACTTGGTGCACCAGATCTTCGTTAAACTCACGAGCAAAAGTAACGTCAGATACCTGAACCGTTCCCGCCGCAGCCCCGTTGCCGGGTTTCGCAATACTTAATTCCACTGCATCGCCCCCTAGGATTTTTTAGCTTTTACAGCGGGACGCACAAACACGTCACCACCTGGAGCACCTGGAACAGCACCCTTGACCAAGATCAAGTTGCGTTCAGCGTCCACACGAACAACTTCAAGAGTCTGAACAGTAACCTGTTCTGCACCCATGTGACCGGCCATCTTTTTGCCTTTCCAAACGCGACCTGGCGTTTGACATTGGCCGATAGAACCCAGTACACGATGCGACAAGGAGTTACCGTGAGTAGCGTCTTGCATATGGAAATTCCAGCGCTTAATACCGCCCTGAAAACCCTTACCCTTAGACTGTCCAGTCACGTCAACTTTCTGACCAGCTACGAATATAGCAACAGTTAGCTCAGCGCCGATTTCCGGGCTAGCCTCACCTTGCTCCAAACGAAATTCCCACAGACCACGACCAGCTTCTACACCAGCTTTAGCGAAGTGTCCTGCTTCTGCTTTTGAGATACGTGAAGCCTTGCGCGCACCAGCTGTTACTTGGATCGCACTGTAGCCATCAACATCATCTGCTTTGACACGAGTGACGCGATTGGGATTAACCTCAATCACCGTCACCGGAATAGATATGCCGTCTTCTGTAAAAACGCGCGTCATGCCGCTTTTACGACCGACTAAACCAATAGTCATTGCTCCAACCTCTCAGTGTACGGGGCTAACACCCTCTATGGCCGCGCGGTAAAGCGCGTTACACAACCCAGGGCCAGCCCCCGAGCGGGTCTGAATAAAATTCAGTATTAAAAAATGTTTTAATTAGCCAAGACTAATTTGAACTTCTACACCAGCCGCCAAATCTAGCTTCATCAATGCGTCTACAGTTTTTTCTGTAGGCTCTACGATGTCCAGCATGCGCTTATGGGTGCGGATCTCGTACTGATCACGCGCATCCTTATTTACATGCGGAGAGACCAGTATTGTAAAACGCTCTTTGCGAGTAGGAAGAGGAATCGGACCTCTTACCTGCGCACCAGTACGCTTTGCAGTATCCACAATCTCTTGCGTAGACGCATCAATCAGACGGTGATCAAAAGCCTTTAAACGAATTCGAATCCGTTGATTTTGCACCTGATCAAACTCCCATCCCAAATAAATCCGAGCCCAGCGCGACGAATCCGCGTGAAGTAACCCGAAAAAAGGAAGCGGAATATTAATGATATCCTGAGACGTTGTCAATCATATATCTCGGATATTTCACTACTTAGACCACAACCACCAACAAAAACCAAAAACATATTCTGCAATTAAGAAAGGGGAGACCTAGGCCTCCCCCCTCACGACCCAAATCGCGCCTATGGCGCGATGGCCTATTCTACGATTTTAGCAACAACGCCGGCGCCAACAGTACGGCCACCCTCACGAATTGCAAAACGCAAACCTTCTTCCATCGCAATGGGTGCAATCAGTGTCACGTCCATTTTAACGTTATCACCAGGCATAACCATCTCAGTGCCTTCAGGCAACTCACAAGCGCCCGTGACATCCGTGGTACGGAAGTAGAACTGTGGACGGTAGCCCTTAAAGAACGGCGTGTGACGGCCACCCTCTTCTTTCGACAACACATACACTTCTGCTTCAAAACGAGTGTGCGGCGTAATTGAGCCCGGCTTAGCCAGCACTTGACCACGCTCTACGTCGTCGCGCTTAGTACCGCGCAGCAACACACCAACGTTCTCGCCAGCGCGACCTTCGTCAAGCAGCTTGCGGAACATCTCAACACCAGTACAAGTAGACTTGGTGGTGTCGCGGATACCGATAATAGCAATCTCGTCACCAGTACGCAGAATGCCACGCTCAATACGGCCGGTTACCACTGTACCGCGACCAGAGATTGAGAATACGTCTTCTATTGGCATCAAGAACGGCAGATCTACCGCACGCTCAGGCTGTGGAATGTAAGTATCCAAGGCCTCTATCAATTTCGCTACCGCAGTTGTACCAAGCTCGTTGTCATCTTGACCGTTCAACGCCATAAGCGCAGAACCTGCAATGATTGGGGTGTCGTCGCCTGGGAAATCGTACATATCGAGCAGCTCGCGCAGCTCCATTTCTACCAACTCAAGCATTTCATTGTATTCTTCACTGCCTACGCCGCCGCAATCTTCTGCAAGCAAGTCTGCTTTGTTCAGGAATACAATAATATAAGGTACGCCAACCTGACGTGACAGCAGGATGTGCTCACGAGTCTGAGGCATAGGACCGTCAGTCGCGCCACATACCAAAATAGCGCCATCCATCTGTGCAGCACCGGTAATCATATTCTTAACGTAGTCAGCGTGACCTGGGCAGTCTACGTGTGCGTAGTGACGCTTGCTTGAGTCATACTCAACGTGCGACGTCGCAATTGTAATACCGCGCTCACGCTCTTCGGGTGCGTTATCGATACCATCAAACGCCACTGCTTTACCACCAAACACCTCTGCACATACGCGCGTCAGTGCTGCGGTCAGCGTGGTTTTACCATGGTCAACGTGACCAATGGTGCCCACATTCAAATGGGGCTTATTACGTTCAAACTTCTCTTTAGCCATTGCGACAGTCTCCTAGTGGACTTTTTCGTTAAGTCACTATTTTCGTCAAGCCACTACAAAAAGACAAAAGCCAAGGAAATCAGCTTTTGTCGCCAAATTTAATGGAGCTCATGACCGGATTTGAACCGGTGACCTCTTCCTTACCAAGGAAGTGCTCTACCGACTGAGCTACATGAGCACCGAAAATATCTATTACACCCCTGCCCAAACTGGAGCGGGTAGCGGGAATCGAACCCGCACCATCAGCTTGGAAGGCTGAGGTTCTACCATTGAACCATACCCGCTGAAACTGTTATCTGCTGGCAAGTCTTACAATTAATGGTGGTGGGGGGTGGATTCGAACCACCGAAGCTTGCGCGTCAGATTTACAGTCTGATCCCTTTGGCCACTCGGGAACCCCACCCCAAGAAAACGGAATATTCTTTTTAAGCCAAACACTTAACAACCCAACTTATGCTGGCTCATTAACACTGCATAGCTTGCAAGGAATTTGTGTGGAGCTGGCGAGAGGAGTCGAACCCCCGACCGGCTGATTACAAGTCAGCTGCTCTACCAACTGAGCTACGCCAGCCTAACTACCACGTCGCTTCCAAACGAGGCCGGTATACTAGTCTAACTCACGGCGAGACGCAATCAGATTGCAGCTTTTTTTCCCTAGGCTTTTGTTATTATCTATATTTTTCTTCATCGCAAGTTCCGCCGCCATATAACTCATCCAATAACGTTCATCTTTTTTTGCCATCCGCTTTACGGCTACGTCATAACTCTTACTCTTCAGTCTTTTAGCATGGACTTCCGCCATCTTATCGGTGGTAAATACTCCGAGGGAGATGGCATTTTTCAGGACACCGCGGCAAACAATAAAACTATCGATGCGCTTAGCTCGTAATTCTGCACTGATCTTCGCCGCAGCGCCAAAAGAGGGGTAGGGGCCGAGATAGACCCAAAATTCAGCGCTTCGCTCGTAGCTTTCAGCCAACATCGTGGCACCACCGACTAGTTTCGCGTCACCATGGAGCTCGTCGCGGCTCCTGTAAGGGCCGAGCAATAAACACCCCACGTCACTTACGTCGGCAGTAATTCCAGGTGCAGCGACTTTGGGAACACCTCCTTTTAAAGAAACCACTCATCGGACAGACTCGCCGTCACCCGAAGCCGCTTCTGAAAGCAGCAAAATTCTATTTATACCATCACCGACAGCTGAGGCCGGCGAATCTAGCAAAAGATCCACCTCTTGGTCACTGATGTAAATCACGAAATTGACAGCTAGCAATAAAATAAAAAACCAACGCACCCAACTCTCCCAACCTATACTTTAGCCAGCACCGGCGCCAAGCCATCTAGAACCAGATCTTCATGGTAGTACCACGAAGTCGCTACTTTCCCCGCCAAGCGTCTTAGGGTTACCCCATCGCCCCCAGTAATGAAAACATCGTACTGATGACCAATGAGTAATTCTGCTTCATTTATTGCGGCATTTATTGCGCCAATCAAACCTAACCACTTACCATTATGGACACAACTATCGGTATTCATACCCGGCGCGGTAATCTTCACATCATCGGAACTGAAGCGAACTTGGCCAGTCCCCTCCCTGAGGATCTTCAACATCAAGCTAGCGCCGGGCAGGATATATCCACCCTGATGAAGACCTTTATTATTTAATACATCTATTGTTAACGCCGTGCCCGCATCAATTACCACACAAGCTCTGCGATTCACCTGAAAAGCGGCGACCATCGCCAGCCAACGATCTACACCCATCTTATGGATGTCTTGATACGCGTTGACCACACCAGCGCACTCAACCTGTGATACAACAAATTGATATTTCACTCCCGACCCTACAAGCAAAGCCCTTAATTGCGCTTCCCGGTCACTATTAGCAACCGACCCAATACGAACCATAACAACATTTCCAAGCAACAAGTCACGCAAGCCCTCTATGCCGCCAGCGAAGCGTCCCGAGTCAAGAACACCGCCCGCCTTTAATCGCCGCCATTTAATGGCTGTATTACCCACATCCAACTCTAATATCAAGGTCAATTTATGCGCCCCGCAAACTGACTTCGCCACCATTAAAAACCCGCTCGCCCTCGGCCGTCATTAAAATCAAACCGCCACTGCTCTCTAAACCAGTCACGACTCCTTCAATATATGTTTCGCCAAGCTGCACCTTAACCGCCCGACCAGCAAATACGTCATAACCACACCACTCATCTTTATGAACTGAAAAACCACCAACTGAAAATTCCTGAAATACTAGATAGAGAGCTGACATTAATTCAGCTACTAGCGCGTTTCGATCAACAACACCTATTACTTTCGCCAAATCGGTCCAAGGCTGCGAGATATCAACGGTATTGGCGCCACTCATATCTACGTTTAGCCCCACACCGACAATGACTTGGCAAACGCCAGCGGGATCACCCTGCATTTCCAATAGAATCCCGGCCATCTTCTGATCTTTGTGCAAGATATCGTTTGGCCATTTTAAGCCGAGACCACTAATACCAAATTTTGTTAGGGCACGTACAACCGCTAGACCAACGGACAAACTAAGCCCCTCTAGCGCTGAAGTACCCGCGTGAAACTCCCAAACCTGCGACAAGTATATATTACGACCAAACGGACTCCGCCATTCCCGACCTCGGCGCCCGCGCCCGGCACTCTGCTGCTCGGCGAGGCAGCAATAGCCTGTAGCCCGCCCTTCAGTTATAGCTGCAGCGGCGGCATTATTTGTTGAATCTATTAGTGGAAATATCGCAAATTCCCCAAGAGCACTCTCAGCTTCAACCGATAGGAGGCCGCGGATGCGATCACCATCAAGGAGATCTAAACCGCCGACTAAACGGTACCCTCGGCCCTTTACCGACTCAATTTGCAATTCAAAACTTTCTAGTTTCTGCAGCTGCTTCCACACTGCTGTCCGACTTACGCCCAGATGACCGCCAATCTCTTCCCCAGAATGATACTCACCATCCGCCAACATCCTTAATATCTCCACTCTACCCGCGCGCCTATCTAAATTTGAATGGACTGGATCATATCAGAATATTTACATCGTTGACGGGGCTCGAAAATTAACATTTACGAATCAGCAACTATTTTTTTAGATAGGCATAAATCAGGAGATCGCTAGTGTCGACATTAGCCGGCTTGATATCTAGTGCTTCCATTTAACTTGTGGAGGTTGAAAAAAAACAGTCCAAATTCAGCACGTTTTTTTACCGCCTTTAACCCCCCCTTTGTGCACGGAAAAATTCTAGTCAATATCAATTAGCCCACTAACCCCCGGGATATTGAATTATAAATGAGCGCTGTTAATGACTAAAGTGGCAGTTTTACGACTCTCAGCAAGAAGAATTTAGCACCTTTGGCGTGTTGAACTGGGCATCAGGTGAAGTGGTATTGAAAGCGCAGTATTTATGATTGCGGGAGATGTTTGACGGGAGACTGTAATAAAATGGTTTCCGCTCATTGATCTAACCCCCGGCAGGTTTACCTACTGGGGCTTTTCATATTTGGGACTTAAAGTAATTATAGGCGGGAACTCTGGGAGCTGCTGTTTTTTTTGCAGCCTTCGTCTAACGTCAAGCTGGTTGGGGGAATCTACGGCCTACTAAAGATTTAAATGAAGCAGGCCTATTGTTCTTATTGAGTAAAGTGCTGTTCGTCGTGACATCACTTCCCTTTACCCATAAAAAAAACCCGAGACTCAATTGAATCTCGGGTTCTAAATTAAAGCCTGGCGATGACCTACTCTCGCATGGGGAAACCCCAAACTACCATCGGCGATGACACGTTTCACTTCTGAGTTCGGGATGGGA
>JBKEFB010000030.1:0-29440 GCA_046712405.1 Zhongshania sp.
ATCGCCCAAACTATCCCTGCGCTGGCACTGCTGGTCTTTATGATTCCGCTTTTCGGGATAGGCGCCGGCCCGGCAGTCATCGCACTATTTATTTACAGCCTGCTACCCATTGTGCGGAACACTTACACTGGCTTGACTACCATTCCGGTGCAGCTGCTTGAATCCGCAGAGGCGCTGGGTCTGCCCGCCGGCGCTCGCCTGCGCCTGGTGGAAGCGCCGCTGGCCGCAGTATCTATACTTGGCGGAATTAAAACGGCAGCCGTCATTAATATCGGCGCGGCCACTCTCGGTGCTCTGATCGGTGCCGGCGGGTATGGCCAACCTATTCTTGCCGGCATACGCCTTGACGACGTTGGCCTCATTCTGGAGGGTGCTGTGCCTGCTGCGGGCCTTGCTATTGTGGTGCAGTTGCTGTTCGAATGGACAGAGCGGGCGATTGTCCCGCGCGGGCTGCGCGTATCCACGCGGGCCTGACCCCAGAGACTAAGGATTAGGGATGACGGTGCGAACTGATACTTTTGAGCGCAGCTGCGAACATTGGAGTGACGCGGGGCGCGATGAGATGGAGGCCTTTTACGAGTTGGCGCGCGTTGACTACCGATATTTGGCTGAGGCCTATGATTGGGGGGCAGCATTCCAATCTCTGGCAAACCGAAAAAGCCGAGTCCGCTTGATCGATGTTGCCTGCGGCAGTGGCAAGTTTCCGCAAGCGTTACTGGCCTGCCCCGGCGTGGCCGATCTTTCTAATGCCGCTAACTTTAAGCTCGACTACGACTTGCTCGACCCGAGCGCATTTTCCTTGCGTGAGGCCAAACAAGCACTCGCCCCTCCTTTCACTGCAGGGTCCGAGTTCTGCTGCACGCTCCAAGATTGGGATGGAGATGCAGGGCTCTACGATATCGCATGGGCCACGCACGCACTCTACTGCGTGCCAGCCGAGGAGCTCGAGCAGGGGCTGGCGCGGATGTGCAGCTCACTTTCGCATGACGGTTTCGGTTTTATCGCGCAGGGAATGCGCGATGGTCATTACGTCGGTTTTTATGATCAATATCTCGCAAGTATGGCGGATGGCGATGGCACCCCATACAGTGATGGCGCTCAGGTCGAAACAGCGCTGAAAAACCTTGGCATGCAGGTGCAAACCCGCGTGCTTGATTACACTACGGTAGTGCCTGCAGGCCGGCCGGAACTCCTCGAGTCTTACCTGCAGCGCTGTGCGTTTGATGATACTTTCAGCCTTGAAGAAATGCTGCTGCGTGAGCCACTGGCAGGCTATCTTGCGTCCTGCCACGACCTAGATTCGGGTGAGTATCGATTTCCACAGCGCGTTGGCATGACGCTTTTTTCTCACCGCCAGGCCGGCCTTACCTTGCCCGATGCCAAGGTGTCAGGAGTCGATTAAATGACAGATGAGTCTAGATTGAAGCCCCAAGATCGCGAAGAAGAGATGTCGGGTGAATGGCAGCATGACAACCAGCAGTGGTGGAATCAGTATATGGCCAGTGCAGACAATGAGATTGTCTTCGCACCCGGGTCTGTCGTTGAAAAAACTGAGGCGCCGGAACATATCGGGCCACTGCCAACAATGTCTGATCTCCAGGCTGAGCTTAACACCTCCTATGAACTCGACCCGCTTGCGATCATGCAATTTAATCGCGATGGCTATGTGAAGCTGAAGCGAGTTCTCTCCCCCGGCGCGCTTGCCCTGTTGCGCCAGGAGATGGACGCGACACTGCGTAATGACCTTGGCGAGAACCCAAACCTAGATTTTCGCAGTAGTGAAATGATGTGGCTGACGAATGAGATATTTCGGCGCTTCGTTCTCAGTCCGCGCATAGCAGAGATTGCTGCAGCGCTGATGGGTGTCGACCGCGTTAGGCTTTACCATGATAATGCGCTGGCCAAGGAGCCCGGCTGTGGCCGCACGCCCTGGCACTATGACGCAGAGCATTTTCCTATAGACAGTAAAAATGTCTGTACTGCATGGATTCCGCTCCAGGCCATACCTCAAAATATGGGGCCACTCGCGTTCGCGGTCGGAATGGAGACCTACCGGCTGGTCGAATCGGTGGAGAGCAGCAGGTTTGACATGAGTTATGACCGCACTGTTAGCAATGTGTTCGCGGAGCGCGGCGTGGATGTCGATGACGGTCCGTTCGGCTTGGGTGAGATCAGCTTTCACCACTCGCAGTCCTTTCACACTGCCGGCCCCAACAACACCACGGAGTCTCGGATGGTTCTCGCAACGACCTATTTCGGAGACGGTGCCTGTGTCATTCCCGCTCCGACGATGATCTCGGGCGATTGGCGTAAGTTCATGCCCGGCGTCGAAGCCGGCGAGCCAATACGCAGCCGCTACAACCCCGTCTGTTTTCCGCGTGAATGCTAAAATATCGCAGTGTTTGAGTTCATAAGGCGCAACTTTCGCTGGATCGCCGGAGGATTTATACTCACGTACTTTTCCAGCTTTGGACAAACGTACTTCATCTCCGCCTCTGTTTCGGAATGGCGGGCCATGTTTGGGCTGACGCATGGGGAGTTCGGGCGACTTTATATGTTTGCCACGCTGGCAAGTGCGCTTTGTATTCCATTTATTGGGCGCCTTATAGACGTTGTGCAGGCCCATCTCATGGTAGCTCTGGTGATGCCTATTCTGGCCGGGGCGACATTGCTTGCCGCTTATGCATCCTCACTGCCCATGCTCATCTTCGCCATTTTTCTACTGCGGCTGTTCGGTCAGGGCATGATGACGAACATCGCGCTGACAGCGACGGGGCGATGGTTTGTTGCCGAGAGGGGCAGGGCAGTATCGCTTGTTGTGCTCGGCCACCAGGGCGGCGAAGCAACAATACCACTGGCATTTGCAGCGCTTACCATTGCCTATGGATACAGTCTCGGTTGGCTTGCAGCCGCCATCGCCTTAGTGGTCGTCGGTCTGCCGCTCGCTTATTGGTGCTACCGTACCCCAAGACCACTGCCTCTAGCAGCTTCAGCTGAACTCACGGAACGACCTCGCCCACCTCATACGCAGCCACCAGTGCAAACAGCGACCTTGCCGGAAGAGCGCAGCTGGACTCGGGGGGAAGTTCTGAGTGATCCCATATTCTGGACCCTTCTCGCGGGCGTGCTGGCACCAGCATTTATCGGCACCACAATCTTTTATCATCAGAATTATTTGACGGCCTTGCATAGCTGGCCACCCCAGTTGTTCGCTATGTCATTGCTGATAATGGCGCTGACCACGATTTGCTGCGCTTTGATTACTGGTGCTGTGATCGACCGCCTTAGTGCGACCTCGGTTCTGCCCTATTTCCTGCTGCCGCTTGCGGCTGCCTGTTTTGTTTTAGCCTACAGCGGGACTGAAATAACGCTGTTCATCCTGATGGTGCTGCTCGGAATCAGTTACGGCATGGCGTCCACACTTTTTGGGGCGCTCTGGCCAGAGATCTATGGGCTTGCGAATCTCGGAGCTGTGCGCTCAATTACCGTCTCGGCTGCGGTTCTGGCAACGGCCATAGGCCCCGGCGTAACGGGCACTCTTATCGATCGTGGCATGAGTCTTCCGGTGCAAATGATTTTTCTTGGCTGCTACTGTTTGTTGGCCGCGGGCGCTATGGTGATAGCGTCGGTGTTTTTACAGCGGCGCTCCTATAATGCAGCGTCAAATACGTAAATCTCACGCAGGGCAGTTACCGTTTGTAACCATCATAATGTGGTCGAGCTAATACTCTTCAATTCACTGATTGGGTCGCGTCCATCCATACTTACACGCTGAAAAGCCTACTCATATCAATCGTCTCAGACGTAATCATTCAGTAAACCTTAGGGTGCTTTTTTAACTAGACGATACTTAAAAATAAACACTGCGCGACGCTTTCTAACGGTGGTTGTCGCAGCTTGCGGAAAAAACAATGTGGGCACCCATTGCTGTTTTCACTGCACATTATCTGGGAACCGAAGGGCTCGATCATGAGCCATATTTTGATCCGGGGATCTATGCTGCCGGTGGTGCTGCCATGGTGTCGGTTTCTTTTATTTGATTGCGTGCTGGCAGATCTGCGTCCCCGAGACCATAGTGGCAAAGCCAATGCTATTTGGAGTTCTTGTAGGCGTTGTAAGTCTTAAGGACTGAAATGCGGAGGTCTCTCGCTATGAGTGGTCTTCTATCGAAGACGATGCGAGGTTTGTCGCTACGCAATACTGGATAGTATCCGTGATAACAGCTACTCTTTTTTTTGACGTGCACT
Organism: Zhongshania sp.; assembly: GCA_046712405.1. Lineage (GTDB taxonomy): Bacteria > Pseudomonadota > Gammaproteobacteria > Pseudomonadales > Spongiibacteraceae > Spongiibacter. The sequence continues at coordinate 4,248 of JBKEFB010000030.1, forward strand.
GCGCATAAAGTAAATGTATTATTTTAATTTATAAATTAAAGTGCTTTACATTATGAGTAATAAAAATGACTGCTTTAATATCCCGGTTAGGGTGCGCGTTTTATCGAGTGCTACTTTGCTCTAAATTTCTCTGATATATCAGAGCGATATATATTTATTATAATATTAATTTTATCTTTAAAAAATAAGGCATCAGAAGTTACCAAAATATAATTCGGAAACACTAATTCTAAATTATTTTATTTGGTAAAGCAGCGGCGCTATTCAGCGCACGATTTGGCTATAATAATTATAGCTAGTCGATGCAAAGGTCTTGTGGCCTCATCTTGGTTTAACCAACGCAAAAGAATATCTGTTCAGGTGCTCGATCTAATAATATGGCAGTATTTTCTTGTGTTTACCGTGTACGCTTTATAGGAAAGTAATATGACCAGTAGCATAATAGCGGCAGCGCTTCCCTTGACTGAAGAGCGGCGAAATTTGGAAGTGGGGTCCGTCCGCAAGCTCAAGGCGACCGAGCTTCGGCAGTTTGCTGAGGTGCTGGCGTTGGCTTTCAATGATGACCCGCCTACTCGGTGGCTACTGCCAGACGATAATCGCCGCCAAGCATTGCTGGTCAAGGGTTTGCATCTTTGGGCTCGCCAGTTGTGGTTTCCGCTGGGCGAGTGTCTGACGACCGCAAATGTGGTTGGTGCCGCCGCGTGGATACCTCCGGGTGGCTGGGAGATTAGCCCGCAGCGGCAGTGGCTGCTGCTTCCTAGGGTCGCCCTGGTATTTGGCCGCGCAACTGCCAGAGTGATTTTGGCAATGTCAGCGCTGGAAGCGAATCATCCCAAGGAGGCGCATTTTTATTTGCCCTTTGCGGGGGTTATACCCGACTGGCAGGGCAAGGGGATTGGTACAGCGCTACTGGCACCGGTGCTTGAACGCTGCGATCGAGAGGGTATTGCGGCATATTTGGAGGCATCATCCCCCACCAATCGGCGACTATATGAGCGCCACGGCTTTGTGGTTACTGAGGAATTCAGCTTTGGTGCTGACGCACCGCCGCTGTGGCGAATGTGGCGAGCGCCGCATTAGCACCCTAAAAACCGATTAGATAGTAGGCTCACATCTTCACTTGGCAAGGGAGGTGCGAGGTCAAGAGCAAGGCCAAGAGAAGGATTTGCTTTCTAGGCTTAATCCATAAACAATTAATGCCTGAATCATAATCTGTAGTCCCTATGAAAAATAACTATGCCTGCATTGGCTTATTCAATCCTAAGTCTCCTGATAACGTTGGCGCAGTTATGCGCGCTGCCGGCTGCTATGGTGTCAATTCGGTGTTTTATACCGGAACGCGTTACGACCACGCCAAGCCCTTTTACACCGACACCCAAAAAAGCTATGAAACATTGCCGCTTATTTGCGTTACAGATTTAAAAGACACTATCCCCTTTGGCTGCGTGCCGGTGGCGGTTGAATTAATAGATGGGGCCAAGTCGCTGACCACTTACAAGCATCCCGCCCGCGCCTTCTATATTTTTGGTCCAGAGGATGGCACCCTGAAAAAAGCGATTACCGATTTTTGCGATGATATTGTCTATATCCCCACAAATGGCTGTATGAATTTGGCGGCCACTGTAAATGTTGTACTCTATGACCGCCTCGCCAAGGGTGATGACTTCTCTCACCATCAGGACGCGTTGCGAAAGCAGCCCAAGTAAGTGCCCTGAACTGCGCATAGAGTGCTATCTAGCTGCGGTGATAAGGCGCTAGAGATCGGTATTGTGAATGCGGTTTTTGCCGCGCTGTGGTTATAGCGCCAGCATGGGCGCGGATACTGCGGCAACGCCGACGGTACTGCGAATGTTGACGGGCTTACTGCGGGCCAGCGCCGCTTGTCGTGGTGAATTACAGTCGCAGATAGAATCTTTTAAGGTCTACCATTGGGCGTGTTCCTCATTAGTGGATTCTTTATTAGCTTGGGATCAGTGCGGATATGATTGAAGAGAAAGGCATTTTAAGTTCCCAGTACTTTCGCCCCGAAAAAGGCGAAAGCCTCTGGCGGCGACCGCAAATAGTTTGGCGCCGTTGGTGTTAGGCTGGGCGCTAATGTGAAAGCTGCCCTCTCGAGTGTGGCTTAGGTTTTATTAAATAAGGTTTGTGTTCTGGTGATTGTAGACCCCTTTTTTTACTTTTGTGCCGTGCCAGCAATACTGATTTTCGGTATGGCGAAAGGGGGGTTTGGTGGTGGTATTGCGGTGGTGTCGGTGCCGCTGATGAGCTTGGCTATTTCGCCGATACAGGCAGCGGCAATACTGCTGCCGATACTCTTGGTGATGGACGTGGTAGCGCTGTGGAGTTTTCGCGGCCAATGGGACAAAACCAATATAAAAATATTATTGCCGGGTGCGGTGATCGGCATTGTGCTTGGCAGTCTGGGATTTCATTATTTATCTGAAGATATGATCCGTATTTTAATCGGCCTAATTGCAGTCATTTTTTGTTTGAATTACTGGCTTACAAAGCCGTCGGTAATAGCGCAGGGGCCCAGCGTTATTCGCGGTGGGTTTTGGGGTGCAGTCGCCGGTTTCACCAGTTTTGGTATTCATGCCGGTGGGCCGCCAGTGAATATGTATTTACTGCCGCAGCGCATGGAAAAGTCTTTACTGATGGGCACCATGGCGATATTTTTTGCCGTGGTAAATGTTATTAAGCTGGTGCCCTATAGCTTGCAGGGTAGCTTTGATCACACCAATTTAGTCACCGCGGCGGTGTTAATGCCCTTGGCGCCAGTGGGTGTGCGTCTGGGGTTTTACTTATTGCACAAGGTGAGTGAGCAGACTATTTACCGCATCTGCTATTTCTTTTTGTTTGTGGTGGGCGTTAAGCTGTTATTCGACGGCTGCGTGGGCGCTTTCGTATAGCGCGAAGGCCAGCTATTACTCGCTGGGAATAGCGTAAGTACCCACTGCGTGAGCAACCATACGATCATCGCCCTCAGAATATAATGCCACTTCTCCAATGATTAATCGCCGTCCCACCTTGATGAGTTTGCACTCACCGATAATGTCTTTGCCGGCACTGGGTTTGCGTAAAAAATTAATATTCAGATTGGTGGTTACCGCTAGCGCGACAATACCTATCTCGCCGAGAATAGCCGCGTACAAGCCAACATCCGCGGTGGTCATTAATACCGGACCAGACACCGTGCCACCCGGACGCAATGATTGAATGTCAACTTGGTAGCGCACCGTGGCCGATTGCGGGCCAATCGCCTCTACCAAGCAGGGGCTTTGTGGAAATTCTTGGGATAGGAAATCACAAATTGCGGTTAGTTTAGTCATTAATAATTCTCGCTGTTGTTGTGGTTAGTGTATTGCATAACTAGGGGGGGACAATGCGAGAGTTCCTAAATTTGATTCCGCAGTGGGCTTAATTGACCGCGCTTATCTTCTATAAACGCTAGGGTGTTGACCAGCTGGGCTGCTCGCCGAGGGTTGAAACTGGGTTTGCTGAAGGGGTTTTCTGCTTATATATTTCGTCTGCGCTCTGCTGCCTTCCCAACCCTCCGCTATACTCACGATAAGAACATCTAAAGAATTGAGAATTTATGGCAAGTCGTAGAAAACCTATCGCCTGGAGTATCGCCGGCTCGGATTCAGGCGGTGGCGCAGGTATTCAGGCCGATCTGGCAACCTTTCATGATTTTGGTGTGCATGGCTGCACTGTTATTACCGCAATTGCTGCGCAAAACAGTTTTGCCGTCGGTCATGTGTCTATCACGCCACGGCGTACCCTTGCGGCGCAAATTAATGCCCTAGATAGTGACCTTCAGGCCGATGTTATTAAGCTCGGGATGTTGGCCTCGGAAGAGGTCGTGGTGATGATGAGCAAGTATCTAGAGACTTTTCCGGGCTTTGTAGTGTGCGATCCGGTGATGGCGTTTAGCACTGATGGTGAGCTAATGCCCGACGGTATTTGCAATATGTTGATAGAAAAAATACTGCCTCGCGCCGATTTGCTCACCCCGAATCTGCATGAGGCAGAGACCCTTTTGAATCGATCTATTGACAGCCTCGACGACGTGGAGCGGGCGGCGGCCGATATTGTCGCGTTGGGCGCGCGCTCAGTCTTGCTCACCGGCGGTCATTCAACTGCGCGCAACAATGAACGTCACGATTATTGGACCGACGGCGAGCATGGGTTTTGGCTTAGTGGCCCAAATATAGACACCCTCAATACGCGTGGTACAGGCTGTACTTTATCGTCGGCGATTGCGGCGGCAGTCGCTCGCGGTTACGCCTTGCGTGATGCCATGGTGATCGCGAAAGCCTATGTAAGCCAAGGCTTGAGGATGTCGGTGCAGCTTGGTGGCGGCCCCGGCTCGGTTGGTCATGTTGGTTGGCCGCAGCAGCTGGCTGATCTACCTAGCTTGAGCCGTTACTTGCCGGATCACGGCTGCCGTCTCACCTTTGCGTCCTGCGATGGTGGCTTAGGTTTATATCCAATAGTGGACAGTGCCGCGTGGATCTCGCGGTTGTTAGCCTGTGGGGTGCAGACCATTCAGTTGCGAGTGAAACATTTAAGCGGCGAAGCGCTGCAGCAAGAGGTGCGCGAAGCTGTCGCTCTGGGTAAGCAGTTTAATGCCCGAGTTTTGATCAATGACCACTGGCAGCTGGCTATTAGCGAAGGGGCTTACGGCGTTCACCTGGGGCAAGCAGATTTAGATATTGCTGATATTGTGGCGATAGCTGATGCTGGGCTGCGTCTGGGTATCACTACTCACACTTATAATGAAGTTGCGCGGGCTCACGGATTACGACCCAGCTATATTGCGATTGGGCCTATATATGCTCCTGCCAATAAAAACCTACCCTGGACACCCCAGGGTGTGCCGCAGTTGCGTCGTTGGGTGGCGATGTTGTCGGCAGATTATCCCTTAATCGCGATTGGCGGTATTGATTTTAAGCGCGCTAAAGATGTATTGGCGACGGGGGTGGGGAGTGTGGCGCTGGTTAGTGCGATTACCCAAGCCGACAACCCTGAAGCGGTGGTGGCGGAGTTGATGGCGATGCACGAGACGGCGGCGTAAAAAAAGCTGCCGGTAGATATTGGCCGGGTGCAGGTCATGTATTAAGGCCTAAGAGGTCGTCGCAGTGTTGATTGCCGGCGGTTAGCGCCATGTGATTGTGCTGAAAATGAGCTTTCTAGAGCATGTTGTTCTGCAGGAGCGCGATGATATTTTAGTTCTGAGACCACGTTATTAATATTGCTAGCAACGATTGTTGGTCCAATAGTCGCCTCGCGGCCGCGGTGCTGATAAAATACGCCACCGGATTTGCTCCTGGAGATACCTGTGGCAGTTAGTTTTATAGAAGCATCTAAACTTCCCACCCCATGGGGGGTGTTTGATATTCATGGTTTTGAAGACACCGATAACGGTAAAGAGCACGTTGTTCTTACCCTTGGCGACGTCGGCAACGGTGAACCTGTGCTGGCGCGGGTGCATTCAGAGTGCCTGACGGGCGATGCTTTATTTAGCATGCGCTGCGATTGCGGCTCACAATTGCGGGCCGCGCTAGAAAAAATTGCAGAGCAGGGTACCGGCGCACTCTTTTATTTGCGACAAGAAGGCCGTGGCATTGGCCTGCTAAATAAAATCCGCGCTTATAAACTCCAAGATGCCGGGGCAGACACCGTCGAAGCTAACGAGCAGTTGGGCTTTGGTGCAGACATGCGCGATTACAGCTTGTTGGTGGTAATGTGCGAACACCTGCACATCAGTAAAGTACGATTAATGACCAATAACCCGCGCAAGGTGAGTGCGCTTATTGATCAAGGTGTAGAGGTGGTTGAACGCCTTCCCCTGCAAACCGGACAAAACCCCCACAATGCAAAATATCTGGCAACCAAGTCGGGCAAGCTGGGACATTTGTTTTAGGCTCACGATACTTAATTTAATAAAGCGGAGTTGCTAAACGCGTCATTAAATTGCAGTTGTTTAAGATGAGGTTATCAACGGCGGTCACTGAAGCTAGTCGCCGGCTCTTTTTGCAGGGCACTAAGCGCTGCGTAAACTCTCCGTACCCAATGCCCGGGTCGCCAATTTAGTGTTGCGCAGCTGCCGCTAGCTTGGCTTGAAGTTCAGGGATGGCCGCAGCGCGGCGATGAATACTGTCGATGATGCCTTTGCTGTCTAAGCCGATGTCACTCAGTAGCTGCGTATGTTTGCCGTGGTCAATAAATTGATCTGGTAGACCTAATTGCAGAACCGGTAGCCAGCGGCCTTGCTGGTTCAGGTATTCGCACACGGCGCTACCGGCGCCACCGGCAATAACGTTTTCTTCTAGGGTGACCAGCAGGGTGTGATCGTCGGCTAGGGCATCTATCAGTTCGGTATCTAGTGGTTTTACAAAGCGCATATCGGCTACCGTGGCACCTATTTCATCTGCGGCGCTCAGCGCCGCGCTCAATAAGGTGCCAAAGCTTAGAATCGCGATTTTTGTGCCTTCGCGAACAATACGACCTTTGCCTATTTCCAGCGGCGCCATTGCCGTTTGAATTTCTGCCCCAGGACCGGTGCCGCGTGGGTAGCGAACAGCGGCTGGGCCGGGGTAGTGATAAGCGGTGTGAAGCATTTGCCGCGTTTCGTTTTCATCGGCGGGTGCCATCACGATCATATTTGGGATGCAGCGCAGAAAGCTGAGGTCAAAGGCGCCGGCATGGGTTGGGCCGTCTTCACCTACCAGTCCAGCGCGATCAATACCAAAGGTGACATCCAAGTTTTGCAGGGCAATATCGTGGATTAATTGGTCGTAGGCGCGCTGTAAGAAGGTCGAATAAATAGCGATAACGGGCTTTAGGCCGTCGCAGGCCATGCCAGCTGCAAACGTCAGGGCGTGTTGCTCGGCAATGGCGACATCATAGAAGCGATCGGCAAAGCGTTCAGAATATTCGAGCATGCCAGAGCCTTCGCACATGGCGGGGGTAATAGCGACTAACTCTGGGCTTAATTCGGCTTGATCACAAAGCCAGCGGCCAAAAATATCTTGGTATTTAGGTAGCTTGGCTTTAGTTGCGGGAATCTGGCCGTTTTTGGATTTGGGCTCAATTTTAGAGATGGCGTGAAAACCCACTGGGTCCTCTTCTGCTGGCGTGAAGCCTTTGCCCTTGCGGGTCATGATGTGCAGCATTTGCGGGCCGGGAAGTTCGCGCAAGTTGCGCAGTGTGGGCACCAAAACATTGAGGTCGTGGCCGTCTATGGGGCCAATATAATTAAAGCCCAGCTCTTCAAACAGAGTTGCCGGTGACACCATACCTTTCATATATTCTTCGAGTCTAGCGGCAATATCGGTGGCTGAGCGCGGGAATTTTGAGAGTACGGATTTACCGCTGCTGCGTATTTGGTTATAGGTTTTAGACGCCCACATTTTGGAGAAGTAAGTGTTCAGGCCGCCGGTATTTTTGGAAATCGACATTTGATTGTCATTGAGCACTACTAGCATATTGGCGCCGGTGTGACTGGCATGGGTTATGGCTTCAAAGGCCATGCCCGCGGTCATCGCACCGTCGCCAATCACCGCCACGGTATGGCGGTCTAGTTCTTGCTGGCGGGAGGCAATCGCCATGCCTAACGCGGCGCTGATACTGGTGCTAGAGTGGCCCACACCAAAAGTGTCGTAAGGGCTTTCTTCGCGCTTGGGGAAACCGGCAAGCCCGCCCGCTTTGCGCATGCCGTCCATACGATCGCGACGGCCAGTCAAAATTTTGTGGGGATAACACTGATGACCAACATCCCATACCAAACGGTCTTCTGGGGTGTTGTAAGTATAGTGCAGGGCAATGGTGAGCTCTACAACGCCGAGTCCTGCGCCAAAGTGGCCGCCGGTTTGGCCCACTGTGTACAGCAGGTATTCCCTTAGTTGCAGGGCCAGCGCGCCTAATTCGTTTTCGTCTAGGCGTCGCAGATCGGCCGTGGAGTCGATCGTGTCCAGCAATGGTGTGGCTGGCCTTGTAATGGGGATTTCCTGAAACATCTAACGTTAACTCAGAACCTACGAAAGGGAGCAAGATTGTAAACGAATTTGTACTATTTTGCCTGTCGGTATATAGCATTATGGCTATTTCAGCATGCGCGTATCAAGCAATCGAAAAAACCTCAAACAGTCGCGCCGCGTCTACACCCTAATATTGGCGGTCAATAATGTATTGTGACAGGGCGCGCAGTGGCTCGGCTCGATCGTCAAAGTCACTAAGGGCGGTCAATGCGCGCTTATGTAATTCCGCGGCCAGCGTTTTAGCGCCAACGAGACCCAAGAGGGCGGGGAAGGTGGGTTTGTTTAGTGCTTGGTCGGCGCCTTGGGTTTTGCCCAGCGTTTCGGTGTTGCTCTCAATGTCGATAATATCGTCTTGGACCTGAAACGACAGGCCTATTGCTTTGCCGTATTCATCCAGCTTGGCGATCTGATCTGGGCGAGCTTGGCACCAGCTGGCGGTCATGCTCAGAGCGACTCGGATTAGCGCGCCGGTTTTAAGCTGATGCATGGTTTGTAGCGCGCTTAGGTCGAGTTGTTGATTTATTGCCGCGAGATCAATGGCTTGACCGCCGACCATGCCGCGAGGACCGGCAGCGGCGCTAAGCTGACGGATTAATGTGAGCTTGATGCGGTCTTGCTTACCCGGCAGATTAGCAATTATTTCAAAGGCGCGCGCCTGCAGGGCATCGCCGACCAGAATGGCGGTCGCTTCGTCGTAGGCGATATGGCAGGTGGGCTTGCCTCGGCGCAGATTGTCGTTGTCCATGGCGGGTAAATCGTCGTGAACCAGAGAGTAGGCGTGCACCATTTCAATGGCGCAGGCAATGTCGTCTAGTCCTGCGACGTCGCTGCCCAAGGCTTGTGCCACACCGTAAACCAAGGCGGCGCGCACCCGTTTGCCGCCGTTTAGAAGGCTGTAAAGGCTGGCTTCGCTTAGGGTGTGTAGGCGGGTAGAGGCATCAATATCGGCAAATTCGCTGCCGATATTTTGCATTCGCTCTGGTAGTGCGCCTTGTACCCGTTGCTGACAGCTAGCGAGAAAGTCCGAAAACTCCCTATTCATCAATTAGTTATCCGTATCTAAAGTTTTACTAACGATGTCGCCGTCTTTTTCCATTAGTAACTGTACTTTTTGCTCGGCGTCAGCGAGTGCACGCTGACAGTCACGGCTTAACTGCATGCCGTTTTCGAAGGCTTTTAGTGAGTCTTCTAAGCTCAATTCACCAGACTCCATGCTCTGCACTAGCTTTTCTAGATCAGTCAGAGAAGTTTCGAAATTAACTGTTTTTGCTTTGGGCATCGGCCTATCCTGAATAGTGTGTGGGCTTGTTGCCGTGGCATATTCTAACAGTGTCTGACGGAATCAGGGTAATTCTGCGCTTTAAGTTGATGAATTTATGATGATAATAGGCCGTGTTTTTAAGAAATAGGGAATAGCCACCAGCTATGCATTACCGCTCAATAATAGAATTCTGGTTCACTGAGCTACCGCCTTCAGCGTGGTTTTGCAGTAGCGCTGAACTGGATAGCACTATCGCTAGGCGCTTTAATGATATTCATCGGGCGGCCCTAGCCGGAGAGCTATATTCCTGGCGCCATAAGCCACTGGGTCGACTAGCGGAAATCATTGTATTGGACCAGTTTTCTCGTAATATTTTTCGCGATACCCCTAGTGCCTTTGCGGCTGACGGTCAGGCGTTGGTGTTGGCACAGGAAGCGATTCGCGTTCACGCCGAAGCTGAATTGACACCGGAGCAGCGCATCTTTTTATACATGCCCTATATGCACAGTGAGTCGTCTGCCGTTCAAAACGCATCCCTGCGGCTTTTCGAGGCGCAGGGCATAGAAAAAAATTACCGCTTTGCGCTCGCCCACCAACAGATTATTTCTCGCTTTGGTCGCTACCCACACCGCAATGAGATTTTGGGGCGGCCGTCGTCAGCTGAAGAGCAGGCATTTTTGCAGGAAGCGGGATCGTCATTCTAATAGAAATCCCGAAGCACTATGCTCTTGCTAGACTTGTCAGGCACTACAAACGCCGCACTTTATTAGTCTGCGCTGGCGCTAGTGGTGGCTGAATCAGAATTTTCCTTGTAGGCTTCTGCTGGATAATCGTAATGGGAGTGTAAATATGCGACAACTTTTGCCGCTGAGTATCGTATTTTGTTGCTTATTTGCGGCGCCGGTATGGGCTGAATGTGCTTACCCGGATAGCGACCGGGGCGACGCCCCAGCTTGGATGTGTAATCTCGATGTTTATGAGGGCGCCGATTTCCTCGCTTATGGTGATAAAAGCCGCCTGCCATCCATTTCACTTCAAAGTCGACTTGCCGCAAAGGTTGCGATGGTCGCTGTAGTGAGCAAGTTGCTCGACTATGCTAAGGCTGGGCTTGCCGCCGAGTTACCCCCAGAAACGCCACTGGTATCTCCGGCTGCGGATGATTGGTCGCGGGTTGCCAAATTCAAAGGGGTGACAGTTTTAGAGAAAACGACAAGCCCGCGGCGCCATTTATATGTTCTGGCCGGGGTCGAGCCAAATGTCCGCGATGAGTTGATCACGGTAGCTAGAAAAGAAGTACTGAGCGTAAATAAAAAGACCTTGATTGCGCAGCTAGGCAAAGAAGCTTGGCAAAAACTGGCCGCGACTAAGTAGGCTAAATCAGCCCTGCTGCGCCAACCGCAGCTTATGTCGGCTAAGTCTTAAGGAATGACAGCGGTGTGCTATTTTTGCAGCCTTTGTACACGCCTTTTTCGCCGCTGTTGTGGTATTTCGCTAGCGTATTGCCTTTGTTGCTTAAAACAAGCTTAGCTTATGGGCTTTGCTGGCATGGTATGGGGTGTCTGCGTAGTGGTTTGTCAGCAATATCACCCAAGGTATTATAATGCACCGATTGGGGTCGCAATAATGAGTGTTGTCGTGATTGGTCGGATTGATTAAATGGTAAATAAAAAAAAGGATAGGGAATGAGCACGCCTTCGCGGACAGAAATTGCATTGATCACCGGTGCCTCGGCAGGCATTGGGCGGGCATTTGCCTTGCAACTTGCACCCCGTTGCAAGGACATGATTTTGGTTGGCCGTGATCCAGCGAAGCTAGCTAAAGTGGTAGCCGAGTTAGAGAGCCCTGGCTTAACTATTACTAGCTTTGCCGTAGATTTGACAGTTACTGAGGGTGTTACTCGGGTTATGGAGGCGATTCGCCAGAAAGGCCCGGTTACTATACTCATTAATAATGCCGGCTTTGCTAGCTTTGGGAAATTTGCCGAATCTGATTTAGATTTAGAGATGGCCATGGTGAACTTGCACTGCAATGCTAGTTTGGCATTGTGCCGCGCCGCTTTACCGTATATGAAGCAGGAGGGGCGTGGCGTGGTGATAAACGTATCATCGCTCGGCAGCTTTTTTCCATTGAAATATTCTGCAGTGTATGGCGCGAGCAAGACGTTTTTAACCATGTTTTCACAGGCGCTTCAGCTGGAAGTACAGGCAGACGGTATTCGGGTTCAGTGTTTGTGTCCCGGCTATACTCGCAGTGACTTTGGTGACCGGGTGCCTATGGCTAAGGCCGATGCCAGTAGGGTGCCAGATGAACTGTGGTGGGCGGCGGAAGACATTGTTGCGGTTAGCCTTGCTCAAATTGAAGGTGAGTCTGGCGGTGTGGTTTGTTTACCTGACGAATCCAGTCGTCAACTTGTGCAGCAGGCCTTGTCGGCTCGGGCTGCTGAATTTTCCTAGCGGTTGGATAGATGCCCCTCTGCTTATTTCGGTCATGACTGAGGCGGCATGTTGGTAAGCGACTTTATTGAATAAGCTATTTTTGGAGCAATTCCATTGACTACTTGGTCTGCAGATTTTGACCCGCTCAACTTGCCATCGCTGCCAGATATATCGGTAAACAGTGTGATTGCCGATCTCGATTGGGCGCTCGACTACAGCCGCTATTTTGACACTAATTTCGAAGCGACTTATGCGGGGCTTAGGCATTTATTTGGTGGCTTTGACAGCGCTGGCGAACGCATTGCAATGCAGGTGTTTAATTTGTCGGACGCCCATAGCACTGCGTTTGTGTATCACGGTTACTACGACCACGTTGGTTTGTTTAATAACGTCATTAATTATTTTTTAAAGCATGGTTACTCTGTTGTTGCTTATGACTTGCCCGGCCACGGTTTGTCGACCGGAGAGCGTGCGGCCATTGATGACTTTATGAGTTATCGGCAAGTCTTGAACGATGCCTTTAGAGTTGTTGCTGACTTTGGCTTGCCGGCGCGGCGAGTTGGCTTGGCACAAAGCACCGGTTGTGCGGTGTTAATGTCGCATCTATTGAGCGGCGGTGAGGGCGATTTTGATCGGGTGGTGCTGTTGGCGCCGCTATTGCGGCCTACGAAGTGGGGTTGGGGTAGACCAGCGCATGCGCTGTTAAAATACTTTATTCATAGTCTGCCGCGTAAATTTGCCGATAATTCTGACGATCAGGCTTTTCTGGAATTTTTGCGCGCGAGAGATCCCCTGCAAGCGAGAATATTGCCGGTGAGTTGGGTGGGGGCATTAAAAAAATGGCAGTCATGGTTTCTTCGCCAAGCGCCAGTGGCCAGCTCGATGTTGATTTTACAGGGTGATGAGGACGACACGGTTGATTGGCAATATAACTTGCCGTGCATTCAGCGCAAATTCCCCTATGCCAAAATCATTCATGTGCCAGGCGCTAGACATCATTTGGCGAAAGAGGGTGAGGCGTTTAGGGATCAGTTATGGCAGGCCTGCGATGATTATCTTTAGGCCTGTTTAATTGTCAGAGGGTTAACCCACCGACGGTGGCGTAGTATTCGCCACCCATTCCCACCACTGGTGCTCACCCTCTGGCTTGCTCTTGTCTTGGCAGCGATGCACGTCCCAGGTTACTAAGTAGTCTGGATTGTTAATGGCTTCCCCGTTGCCGGTTTTGTAATCTCCCGCTGGGGCGACAAACCATGGTGCCATTGATGAGGGCAGAGTGAACTCTTCCTCGTCAGTTTGGCGCAGGGTGATGCCTTCTTTTATTGTGACTCTGACCACAGTGCCGGCCAGCATTCTCTGTTGCAGGGCATTGCCGGTGATATCAAAATAACTGATTCCTACCAGCGCCCGTTTGTCTAGCAAGGCGGCGAGTTCGGGGGAGAGAATGTCAGCCATTTTCGACGATGCTTCCTGTAAGTAGTGAGTTTAGAACAAAACGCGGCAGCGAATAGTGCCCTTCACATGCAATAATTTCTCAACTGCAAACTCACTAGAGCCTTCGTCAATATCCATTACTACGTAACCGACTTGCTCACTGGTTTGCAGATATTGGCTGCAAACGTTGATGTTGTTGTCAGAAAAAATCAGGTTAATCGCGCTGAGTATTCCCGGAACATTATGGTGGATATGCAGAATACGGTGTTTGCCGGGGTGAGCTGGCAGCGCCACTTCCGGGAAATTAACCGATGAGGTACTGGTGCCGTTGTCTGAATATTTGACCAGTTTATCTGCGACTTCCATGCCGATATTAAGCTGGGCTTCGACGGTTGATCCGCCAACGTGGGGGGTTAGAAATACATTGTCGAAGTCGCGCAGCGGTGAAATAAATTCGTCGCTATTGCTGCGCGGCTCTTCCGGGAAAACATCGATTGCCGCGCCAGCTAATTTATTGTCGCGCAAAGCATTCACCAGGGCGTCAATATCAACGACGGTGCCGCGCGCCGCATTGATTAGAATCGCGCCAGTCTTCATTTGGGTGAATTCATTGGCGCCAATCATCATCTGAGTCGATGCCGTCTCGGGCACATGCAGGGTGATAATGTCAGAAGTGGCCAGTAACTCGCCCATGCTGACTTGGCTGGCATTACCCAGCGGCAATTTATTGACTACATCGGTAAAGCACACATCCATGCCCAAGCTTTCGGCAATAACAGATAGCTGCATACCAATTGAGCCATAGCCAATGATGCCGAGGCGTTTGCCGCGAATCTCATAGGAGCCAACAGCCGTTTTGAGCCATTCACCACGGTGAGCTGCGGCATTTTTTTCAGCCAGACCGCGCATCAATAAGATGGCCTCGGCAATAACCAGTTCGGCGACCGAGCGGGTGTTTGAGAACGGCGCGTTGAATACCGCAATACCGTGCTCGGTGGCAGCCTGTAGGTTAACTTGATTGGTTCCAATACAAAAACAGCCGACTGCAATCAGTTTTTTCGCTTCGTCGAGCACTTCTGCGGTGAGCTGGGTGCGCGAGCGGATGCCGACAAAATGGGCGTCGGCGATCTTTTTCTTGAGCTCATCGTCGGGCAGGGCTTTCTGGTAGTAGTCAATATTGGTGTAACCTGCTGTATGCAGCGCATCGACAGCCGACTGGTGAAGTCCTTCCAATAAAAGGAATTTGATTTTGGCTTTGTCGAGGGATGTTTTTGCCATGAGTATGCTCGCCCCACTCTGAGGTACAGTGAAAGCGCAATATGGTATCATAAGCGTCTTTCCCAAGTGCTATTCAGAGAGGCATTTTTACCATGTCGACAAGCCCCTTACTGTCTTCCGAAACCATTATTAGTGAGTTACAGGCGATAGTCGGTAACGACAAAGTACGCAGTGATGCTGAAATCCTGTTAAATCATGGCCAAGATTGGACTAGAGTCCATACCCCGGCGCCTTTGGCGGTGGTATTCCCCCGCACGACATTAGAGGTGCAAGCGGTGGTGAAACTGGCAAATCAATTAGAATTTGCCATAGTGCCGTCGGGTGGGCGCACCGGTTTGAGTGGCGGCGCGGTAGCGGCGAATGGCGAAGTGGTGGTGTCTTTTGATTATATGAGCCATATCAGTGACTTCGATCAGATAGATCGCACGGTGGTGTGCCAGGCCGGGGTGATTACTGAACAGCTGCAGAATTTTGCCGAGGAGCACACCTTATTCTATCCCGTCGATTTTGCATCGGCGGGTTCGTCGCAAATTGGCGGTAATATCGCCACCAACGCCGGTGGTATCAAAGTGATTCGCTATGGTATGACCCGCGACTGGGTTGCTGGTTTAAAGGTGGTGACAGGTAATGGCGATATATTGGAGCTAAATCGCGGTTTGCTGAAAAATAATGCCGGCTACGATCTGCGTCAGCTCTTTATTGGCGCTGAAGGTACCTTGGGATTGATTGTGGAAGCCACCATGCAGCTCACGCGACCGCCCAAGAATCTCACTGCCTTTGTGCTGGGGGTTGAAGACTTTAGCGGCATTATGAATTTGTTTAATCGCTTTCAGGCGGAGATGGATCTGACGGCGTTTGAGTTTTTCTCAGAGCAGGCCCTGCAGAAGGTCGTTGTCCATAGCGGTGTGCCGCGTCCCTTTGAATCGACTTGCCCTTACTATGCCCTACTAGAATTTGAGTGCCTAAATGACGAGGTTGAGGCGCAGGCGATGGCTTTGTTTGAGGCTTGTATGGAAGAGGGCTGGGTTACTGACGGCGTGATGAGCCAGAGTCTGGAACAGCTTAAAAATTTATGGCGCCTGCGTGAAGATATTTCGGAAACCATTTCCAAGTGGACGCCGTACAAAAATGACATTTCTACAATTATTTCTCGTGTGCCGGACTTTCTGGAATCGGTCGAAACCTTGGTCAGCGCTCAGTATCCAGATTTTGAAATTATTTGGTTCGGTCATATTGGTGACGGCAATTTACACCTCAATATTCTTAAGCCTGATGACATGGATAAAGACGAGTTCTTTGATAAATGCAGCACGGTGAGTGTGGGCGTATTTGAAATTGTTGCCAAGTTTGGTGGCAGCGTGTCGGCGGAACATGGCGTGGGGCTGCTTAAAAAGGCCTACTTACCTTATTCGCGTTCAAAGATAGAAATAGGCTTAATGCGGCAAATTAAGCAGATTTTTGATCCTAAAGGGGTTATGAATCCAGGCAAGATTTTTGATTGAGCGACGAGTTTTAGATAGGGTTTGTCACTATGCCGAGGTATAGCCATCGCTTTGTCGATCATATTGAATTCCCGCATGCGGCGGGCAAGGCGGTTTGCGTAGGTCGCAACTACGCAGATCACGCCAAAGAGCTTGGTAATGAGATCCCGACATCGCCGCTGTTGTTTATAAAGCCCGGAACTGCAATGGTGGCAATGGCTGAGCCATTGGCGCTGCCTGAGGGTTTGGGCGCCTGTCACCACGAATTAGAAATGGCCTTGTTGATTGGGCAGCCGCTGAGTAGGGCTGCGCCAAAAGAAAGTCGCGCTGCCATTGCCGGTATTGGACTGGCATTAGATTTGACCTTGCGGGAGTTGCAAGATGAACTCAAGAAAAAGGGGCAGCCCTGGGAGCGCGCCAAAGCATTTGATGGCGCTTGCCCGCTGGCGGAGTTTGTTGTTTTCGATCAGGCCTTAGATTTTTCATCGCTGACTTTACGCCTCAGCCGCAATGGCATCGTGCAGCAGCAGGGCAGCTGTGGCGATATGCTATTTAGTGTTGAAAATTTATTGAGTGAAATTAGCCACAGTTTTAGCTTAATGCCCGGTGATGTGGTGTTAACGGGTACGCCGGCGGGTGTTGGGCCGCTAAGTTCCGGTGATCACTTGCTTGCTGAATTAGGTGATTTTTTGAGAGTTGAAACTGTGGTGCGATGAAAGGTAATAGTGAGTCGCTAAAAAGCGGGGCTATTGACAGGGTAGTAAATTACTAGGGGCTGTAAATCGCCCCTAGTGGCACAAAGTTAGGCTTTGAGAATTCTCACCCCAGTCGGCGTGCCTAGCAGCAGTACATCGGCTGGCCGGCAGGCGAAAAGTCCATTGGTGACTACGCCAGTAATGTTGTTGAGTTCTTCTTCGGTCTTACGCGGCGTGCTAATCATGAAGTCGTAGACGTCAATAATGATATTGCCATTATCTGTTGTTACGCCCTCGCGATAGACCGGATTGCCGCCCAATTTGACGAGCTCCCGTGCCACGTAGCTGCGCGCCATTGGAATGACTTCTACGGGGAGCGGGAAGGCGCCCAGTTGGCCGACCAGCTTGCTGCCATCGGCGATACAAACAAATTCTTTGCTGGCTGCGGCGACAATTTTTTCTCGGGTTAGGGCTGCGCCGCCGCCCTTAATTAATTCCAGTCGCTCGTTGGCCTCATCTGCGCCATCAACGTATACCGCAATGGTGCCGGTGGTATTTAGCTCAAAGACTTCTATGCCGTGTCTGCGCAGGCGCTGCGCAGATGCTTCTGAACTGGCAACGGTGCCCTTGATGTCACCTTTAAATTTTGCCAGTAAGTCGATGAAAAAGTTGGCGGTGGAGCCGGTGCCAATGCCGATAATTTCGCCATCGAGTATGGCCGGCGTGATGTGATCAATTGCGGCCTGTGCTACCGCAAGTTTTAGCTCATCTTGTGTCATTGTCGACCTTTGCTGTTTGTTGCGCTGGGGGTAGATTGTGAACAAGTATAAAATCGCTAGCGGTCAATTGCGAGGTGCAAATATCTGCGGTCCGCGGGCCTCGGTTTGGGGTTCTGCGATTTACCGCTGTAGTTAAGTAGTAAGAGGGGCGTAAACGAGGCGGCTGGCGCCGGTACTTGTTTCGCTTTGTATGCTGCGGGTTTGCTGCGCTTTGTCTTTAGACGCGGTAGACTCGCTAGCTGAATTTTTGCGTATTTTTTGCGCAGTAATGGAGACCGCACAGAGCCATGCCCGAGAGTTATGTTAAAAAAATCCTGAAAGCTCGTGTCTATGATGTCGCTATAGAATCGCCCGTTGATCGCATGAATTTAATGAGCAAGCGACTGGCTAACGAGGTTTTGTTGAAGCGCGAGGATTTGCAGCCGGTATTTTCTTTTAAGCTGCGCGGCGCCTATAACAAAATGATGAGCCTTAGTGCCGAAGAGCTAAGCCGAGGTGTGGTTGCGGCCTCGGCCGGTAATCACGCCCAAGGTTTGGCGCTGGCTGCTTTAAAACTTGGTGTTAAGGCGACCATTGTGATGCCTAGAACGACGCCGCAAATTAAAGTGGATGCGGTGCGGGCCCGTAGTGGCAAAGTTATATTGCATGGCGATACCTATGACGAGGCCTCGATCTTTGCCAAAAAACTGGTTGATGAGAAGGGCATGGTTTATGTTCACCCTTACGATGACCCAGAAATTATTGCCGGTCAGGGCACTGTCGGTATGGAAATTCTTCGTCAGGTGACAGGGCCACTGGACGCTGTTTTTGTGCCGGTTGGCGGTGGTGGTCTAGCAGCGGGTGTTGCTGCATACATTAAATATGTTCGTCCAGAAGTGAAGGTTATCGCGGTCGAGCCAGAAGATGCGGCGTGTCTGAAGTTGGCATTGGAAAAAGGTCGCCGAGCCATATTGCCGGAAGTAGGTTTGTTTGCTGACGGTGTTGCGGTTGCCCAGATTGGTAAAGAAACTTTTCGGGTGTTACGCAAAACGATTGACGGTGTTATCACGGCAAGTACTGATGAAATGTGCGCGGCGATCAAAGATATTTTTGATGATACCCGCTCAATTGCCGAACCTGCGGGTGCGCTCGCCCTCGCGGGCTTGAAGAAATACGTTGAACAGAACAACTGTAAAGGCCAGACACTGCTGGCGATAGACAGTGGTGCCAATACTAACTTTGATCGTTTGCGTTACATTGCCGAGCGCACTGAAATTGGCGAGAAACGTGAAGCAATCTTGAGCGTTACTATTCCCGAGCGTCCCGGCAGCTTTAAGAAATTCTGTGGGGCCTTGGGGCGTCGCAATATCACCGAGTTTAATTATCGCTATGGTGATGACCGCGACGCCCAAATTTTTGTGGGTGTTTCGGTGTCAGCCGGCGGCGGCGATCGTGAGGAATTGGTAGAGAACCTGCAGGAAATGGATTATCTGGTGGCAGATTTTACCGACAATGAAATGGCGAAATTGCATCTTCGGCACATGGTGGGGGGGCATCGGCCATCGGCAGTTATCAATGAGTTGCTGTATCGGTTTGAGTTTCCCGAGCGTCCCGGCGCTTTGATGAACTTTTTAACCAAGCTGGGCAATCGCTGGAATATTTCTTTATTTCATTATCGCAATCACGGCGCTGCCTATGGTCGGGTTTTGGTCGGTTTGCAGGCGGATAAAAAAGAGCGGGCTGAAATAAAGTCCTTTCTTAATAACTTGGCCTACCCCTTCCACGAAGAAACTGATAATCCAGCGTATAAGCTTTTCCTGAGCTAGGGCGAGTTTGGTTTAGGAAGTTGTTCGCAGCTAATGGTTTATTTAAAGCCTTATTGGTGTTGATTAAAATGGCTCTCCAAGTGAGAGCCATTTTTTTTGATGGCGTAATAGCTAAGACGGCTGTGTCATATAAGCAGTCAATCGCTGAAATCCTGAACACCGACTTAACTCGTTAAGTGAAGAGGCTATCAGCCGGATTTGAAGCGCCTTTCTATCCGCAATTTACCGCGTGGGTATATGTTTCTGATGTGCTTATATCTGAATGCGCCGACAACGCTTGGAGTGTATGAAAGTCATATCCGGATTCAAGGAGATAGGTGGCGATGCTCTGCCTAAAGCGCTGAGATTTTAGGGGTTTATGCATTGCTGTCGAACCGTAAAAGCATATGAACAAAAGAGTGCTTCTCATTAACACCTTGGCGAGTTGTTCAAGGTCTTGAAATTTATAAAAAACGCGATATGATCAAGTCAGAGACGTTTGGCAGAAGTAAAGGGAATGAGCCTTCGTTTGACCGGCGCGCGTTAATAGCTATGCAGTTATCTCATTGAATTCCCATGATTTTTTAATTAACGTTGAAGGTCACTTTTTGATAAAGGAGGCAAAGTGATATGTCGCCTGAGTTCTTACGAAGCTGTTATGAGTTCCAAAGGGTTGCAGATTCTATGACTGAAAATGAAAAAGATCAAAATGGGTGGTGGGAAAGATATATATTGTCTATTGATTTATATTAGTAGTACTTCAGTGTCTCTCCGAAGAACAAGGCGTTTCACTTTTTGGTTACAGGTGTAATCGTTACTTATTATTTCTCAAATTCGGGCTTACCAAGTATTCAATTTGCCTTATCTTTTTCAATTAATTTGTTTATAGCTATTACTGCATTATTTGGTTTTGGCAGCGCTACAATTGGCGCATTAGTACGTGATATAAAATTTTTGTTCCGCTTATGAATTTAGAAACAAGAAACAAGAATGACCCTATTCGCACTTTACTATTTGTGCTGAGGTTCAATTTTACTCATGTTAGTCGGTGCGTTAACTATGGGTTTTCTAATATGCCGTCACTCATAACAAGCCGCGACAATGCGCTCCCAGCCACGCCAGACGTCAAAACCGCTGCGCGCTTTCGCCGTCGTTTTGCTAGGCCTTAGCTCGATACGATGTAAAACTCACCACGGAGAAAACTATGAAAAAGTTTGCGTTACTTTTAATTTTATTTTCAGCGGCAAGTGCCTTCGCAGATTTTGTTATTCCAATGAATCTTGTAAATGAGAAAGGTGTCGGTGCTAGTGCGGGGCAGATTACTGTCGCTGAATCAAAATATGGCCTTATATTCACGCCGTCTCTGCAAGGTTTAGCACCTGGTGTGCATGGTTTTCACCTGCACCAAAACGCGAGCTGTGACCCAATAGAGAAAAAAGGAAAAATGGTTGCGGCTGGTTCGGCTGGGGGACACTACGACCCAGCGTCTGCAAATTCACATGGCGCACCTTGGGGTGAAGGACATCGTGGTGATCTTCCGCCACTTTATGCAGAGGCGAATGGTTTAGCTAATCAAGCCGTTTTGGCGCCTCGCTTGAAGCTCAACGATCTTCAGGGCCGTGCAGTTATAGTTCACGCTGGTGGTGACAATCATTCAGATCACCCAGCGGCATTGGGCGGCGGCGGTGCGCGGGTTTCCTGCGGCATTATCAAGTAGTCTTTTGGCTAACAAGTGCAGGCACTGGACGTAAAACTGCTACGTTAGTTCCTCGCTTTATAATTTTACGCTCGTGCTGCTGGCGTGATATTTAAAAATTATTTAAAGAGGTATAGAAATGAGTATTCCAAAAAGAGCATCTGATACGCCTTACGTCGTTGAAGTAGAGGCAGGGAAATCATATTTTTGGTGCGCATGTGGTGAAAGTAAATCACAGCCGTTTTGCGATGGCTCTCATAAAGGTACAGATTTCACCCCAGAAAAGTATGATGCTAAAGAATCTAAAAAAGTTTTCTTTTGTGGCTGTAAAAGTACAGCGTCGCAACCAATGTGTGATGGCAGCCATAAATAAATATGGCAAGTTACGGTAGTTCGATACCAAAGCTGCGTTTTTGAACCGCGGTTTAAAGCCGTATAAATCACAGAGGAGTAGAGGCTGAGGCCTTTGCTTCACTCACGTGAACAGCCTATCGGAGTCGGATATGACGGCTCATCGTTTTTTCACCTTTATAACTTGCCGATCCGTCACAATATAATCTAGGGGAATATCCCAGTTATCACTGGGCAGCGAGTTCACCTCTTGGCAGTGGTGGGCAATGCCAATCATAATGGGTTTGCGGCGGGTAATCGGTCGTTTAAACGCAAAGGCCCTATCGTAATATCCGCCACCCATACCTAGGCGTCGCCCTGCTTTATCGAATCCCGTTAACGGCAACAGTACAATGTCGAGCTTGTGCGCGGCTTGTGCTTGGCGATGAAGGCCGCTCGGCTCGCCAATATCATATCGATTTTGACGCAGTGTTTGATGGTGGCGATAGCAATAAAATCCCATGTTATTGGTTGCCGCCGCTTTAGATATTCTGGGTAGATAGCAGTGTTTTTTGACGAGTCCCGCATAGCGTAATAAAGGGGCTGGGGATATTTCGCCATCGCTGGCGATATAGGCTGCAAGGTGACGAGCACTGCGAAATGCGGGCAGTTGCATTAGTCGCCGCATTAGCTGCGATGCCGCTAAGGCCTGTTGTTGCCGACTTAGATTTTGGCGTTTAGCGCGAAGTTCGAGGCGGAGTTTTGCTTTAATGGCAGAGTTCATACTAGTAGTATAGCGTTGGCTTTATAAAATTGTGATAGCTAAATACTGGGTATGATTGCGCTGAAATTTAAAAAAGGCCCCAAGATACCGCCGGCTACGTGGCCCTTGAACCCAGCGGTTCAAGGTGGAGTTCTCCGCGAGATTATTAGGCGTTCCGACAAGCGGACATGCACACCAATCTCGGCTGGAGCCCTCCGGGGTAAAAAGCATCGGCTCAGGGGTCTAAGCAGCCTAGCTAATATCCCAGGGTGTTTTTCAGTATACCGCTTGCCTCTGCCTAATAACAGGGTGATCCTATAAGGGAATTAACTAATATCCAGCTGTTTGCAACGCTGTAAAGTCTGCTCAACTTTGCTGCTGATATTATTTACAGTTTGGGTTTCTGCTGCTGTTGGCCTAGTGTCTTGCTTGGCTTGCAGCATTTCATAGCTGATATTCAAAGCTGCCATAACGGCGATACGCTCAAGACCAACAACTTTGCCAGAGGTGCGAATGCCGCGCATCTTTTGATCGAGGAATTGCGCTGCCTGCATTAAGGCAGTTTGCTCCTCCGGCGGGCATGCCACCTGATACTCTTTATCTAATATCTTGAGGGTGATGGTGTTTATGCTCACGACTCTTTCTCCAGTGCGCGCAGGCGCTGAATCATAGATTCAACTTTGGCGCGGGCAGTATCCGTTTTTTCAATCAGCTGTTCTCGCTCAGTGCGCCAGCGAAGGGCGTTGGCTTTTAAGCTGCGATTTTCCTTGTCTAGTTGCTCACACAACTGGACAATTTCGTTTACTTTGCTTTCCAAAAGTTGCAACTGTTGCTGATCCATCTTGAAATTGCATCCGTTCATAGAAATGTGTTTGATGATAGTAGAGCGGGCCTTACGGGTGGGTCAATGTAATTAAATGCTAGGTGTTTCGTTAATGCATTGAGATTCGATTTTTTGGGCCTTCGGCGCTACCATTGCCGGCTAACGACGTATTTATGGATCTGTATATATGACAGCCAGTTTAGAGCACGACGATCTCGCTAATTTATTTTTGAGTTTAGGGGCTTTGCAGCCGCCTTCTGAGTTACATGGTTATGCAGCGGGCTTCGTCTCGGTGGGTGGGCGTATCACGGCAGATGGCTGGGTCAAACACTGTATCGATTTACTCGATTGCGACACCCCGGATCCAGAGCAAAATCAAGTTTTTTATACGGTTTACACCTCGGCGCTAGATAATATGGAATCTGGCGAAATGAGTTTGGATTTGCTCTTACCCGATGATGAGTTTGACTTAGATCAGCGGATATCGAGTCTTGGGCAGTGGTGCCAGGGCTATTTGACCGGTTTTGCTATGGCTGGCAAGCAGCAGAGCATTGATCAGCAGAAAACTTATTCGCCAGATCTGACCGAAGCGATTAGCGATATTGCCGCCATCGCCCAAGTGTCGGCGGATGAGCAAACCGATGAAGAGGGTGAGCAAGACTATTTCGCGGTGTGTGAGTATGTGCGGGTTGCGGCGATGACTATTTTTGTAGAATGTAATGGTGGTGAAGCGACGGCCGATGATGCCAA
Organism: Zhongshania sp.; assembly: GCA_046712405.1. GTDB lineage: Bacteria > Pseudomonadota > Gammaproteobacteria > Pseudomonadales > Spongiibacteraceae > Spongiibacter. The sequence continues at coordinate 27,799 of JBKEFB010000030.1, forward strand.
GACGCCGCGCGTGCATTAATGCAGGTCATATATCTTGTTGAGTTGATCCGTTATTGCACGAAAGCCTTAAAACATATATCTGCAGAGATTTGCTTTAAGACAAGGGCTCGGTGAGAGCTCAGTCTAGGCGTGGCTGTGATAAAATTTTGTAGCAAGCTTGGCGAACGCGCCACTCCACATAAGGTAGTGAAAATAGCATGACGATTAGTAAGCAGGAATATGTCCGTCGCCGCAAAAACTTAATGGCGCTGATGGAGCCAGACAGTATTGCCGTGGTTCCTTCTGCCAAAATGGTCACCCGAAATCGGGATTCCGAGTACGCCTTTCGTCAAGACAGCGATTTTTATTACCTGACCGGTTTTGATGAGCCCGATGCGGTGCTAGTCCTCTTGCCGGGCCGCGCGGCAGGTGAGTGCGTGCTGTTTTGTCGAGAGCGCGACCCGGCTATGGAATTGTGGAATGGCTATCGGGCTGGCCCAGAGGGCGCAGTTTCAGTTTACGGTGCCGACGATGCATTTCCGATCAGTGATATTGACGATATTCTGCCGGGTTTGTTAGAGGGGCGCCAGCGTGTGTATTACGCCATGGGCCGTCACCCTGAATTTGACCAGCAGGTGATGCAGTGGGTTAACGTGATCCGCTCTAAGATTCGCACCGGTGCCCAGCCTCCGGGCGAATTTTTAGATTTAAATCACCATCTGCACGATCTGCGGCTATATAAATCGGCGGCTGAGTTAAAAGTCATGCGCCGTGCCGGCGAGATTTCTGCGCACGCTCATGTTCGCGCCATGTGCCTGAGCCGGCCTGGGGTCTATGAGTACCAGCTCGAGGCCGAAATTCTGCATGAATTTGCCAGCAATGGTGCGCGCTTCCCCGCGTACAGCACAATTGTAGGTGCCGGTAAGAACGGCTGTATTTTGCACTATATTGAGAATAGCTGCGAAACCCGCGATGGCGATTTAGTGCTGATTGACGCTGGTTGTGAGCTGCATTACTACGCCGCTGATATCACTCGCACATTCCCTGTCAACGGCCGTTTTAGCGTTGAGCAGCGCGCATTGTATGAGGTGGTTCTGGATGCCCAAAAAGCGGCAATAGCCGTGGTCAAACCCGGCAATCACTGGAATCAACCCCACGACGAAACCGTTAGGGTGATTACCGAGGGCTTAGTCGCTCTAGGCTTGCTTAGCGGCGATGTCGCAACACTGATTGCTGATGAAGCTTACCGCCCGTTTTATATGCACCGAGCCGGCCACTGGTTGGGCATGGATGTCCACGATGTTGGCGACTATAAAGTAGGTGGGGAGTGGCGGGTGCTCGAAGAGGGCATGGTGCTGACCGTTGAGCCCGGTATTTATGTGGCGCTGGACAATACTGATGTGGACGCCAAGTGGCGCGGTATTGGTATTCGTATTGAAGATGATGTGGCGGTCACTAAAACCGCCTGTGAAGTACTGACTAGCGCGGTGCCCAAAGAAGCTGATGAAATTGAAGCCCTGATGGCGGAGGCGCGCCTTGCCGCACACTGATTACGATGTGGTCATTGCTGGTGGCGGCATGGTTGGTGCCAGCTTGGCATTGTGCCTTGATTGCTTCAGCCGCGCCGGTCTGCGGGTACTGGTTGTTGAAAGTTTCCCCTTGC
>JBKEFB010000031.1:0-29329 GCA_046712405.1 Zhongshania sp.
TACGCGGTGTTTCAGAGGCTGACTCAATCAAACGCCCCATTGGCTCTTCAATGACATGAGCCAAACTTGCTAGATGCTCGGCAACGGCAGCCTGTAAATCTGTTAAGCGATTGACCGCTGCGTCGCCACGCTGTTCTTCCAACACCTGCAGGCTTTGCAATTCTGATTTTATGGTGGCTGTCATATCGCCCATGCGCTGCTGATAGCTATCAAGCCAATGACTCTCACTAAGAGTACGCGCCGCCACTAATTCTTCGGATGCCGATAGTAATTTAGTAAACTCTATCGTCAGCGCTTGCGAACCATCGAGGGCATTAGTGGTGAGAGTCTCAGCGCTACTGCGCAGCAAGTCTGCACTTTGATCAAACGCCATGGACCAGTTTGCCAGGCGCTCTTGCTCGGCTGACTGCTGAGTCGCCACCCAATTTTCACTCACTGAATTAAAACTGTGAACCAAGGTTTGCATCTCTGATTTTATAGTAGCTGTCATATCGCCCATGCGCTGCTGATAGCTATCAAGCCAATGACTCTCGCTGAGAGTCCGCGCCGCTACCAATTCTTCGGATGCCGACAGTAATTTAGTAAACTCTGTGGTCAGCGCTTGCGAGCCAGCGCGGGCATTGACGGTGAGAGTCTCAGCACTACTGCGCAGTAAATCTGCACTTTGATCAAACACCATCGACCAGTTTGCCAGGCGCTCTTGCTCGGCTGACTGCTGCGTAGCCACCCAATCTTCACTCACTGAATTAAAACTGTGAACCAAGGATTGCGAACTATTTTCAAATTGGTCAGCGAGCTGAGCAAAACGTTGATCCATGGTGGCCAGCAAGGACTCACTGCCCGCTTGCTGCGCATTCACAGCCTGCTGCCAAGCTCGATTAAAATCATCTGAGGTGTTCACGTAGCGGGCGTCTAAACGCTGTAAATGTGCCTCGGCAGTAGCCTGTAAATGCTGCTGACTACTCTTTAAATCATCGCGAATATCACTGACAAACGCAGAGACTACCGGCGCTATATTCTCGCCGGCAAGGCGGCCACTGTCGGCCAGGCTTTGCTTCAGAGAGCCGTCTACCGAACTGGCAAGTTCGGTATATTGCTTCTGCGTCGCCACGTGAAACTGCTCTTGGCTGCGCGTTAAGGTGCTAGCCAAATCATCACCCATTTGACCGAGTCGATCAGCCAACACCGCCAACTGCTCTGCCACGGCGGGCAACGCCTCGGCTTGTAATTGCATCGCCTGATAACTTTGGCGGCGCTGCTGATTCAATGAAAATGGTTTAAACACCGTACTCATACTGGTATCTAATTGACGCGATATCTGGAGGCGCTCACGACGGCTTACAGTTGAGATCAAGCCCAGCATGGCCGATGCCGAAACTCCCGCCACGGACGTGGCAAAGGCCATACCAAGCCCTTTAATCGGCGCTGCCAAACCCGCGCGAACTGCCTCTAGCTCGTTGGTACCCTCTAGCGCCACTACGGCGCCCTTTAGCGTAACAACCATGCCAATAAAAGTGCCCAAAAGACCGAGCATAACCAGTAAACCGATGATGTAAGGACTTAAAATGGGGCCAGGCAAACCTACATACTCGCCCTGAATACGCTGACGAACCGCATTCCGCAGGGTAGTAGGAATACCCGCCAGCCAGGACTCTAAGTCTTGCAAGGAATCGTCAACGCCTGACAAGGCCTTGCTCAGCACCAAACTCGCTTGTTGATAGCGCACTAATTCTGCAAAGCCTACCATGTACGCTGCAGCGATCAGCAAGGTAACGCCCAAGGCGAGCGCATTGCTGCCCACAAATGCCGACGCCATCCACACCACTACAATTGCGCCTAGCACAAACGCTATCACCGATATCATTCTTATCATTGTGTTTTCTCTACCTCAAATTCTAGCGCTTCTACTAAGCCGATCACCGGCAGCAATCGCAATTCTAGTTCGGCCAACAACACCGCCTGCATTTCGCGAATAAAACAATCCAACCACTCGCCTTTTTGCAACCAGCGGGCAGTTTCGCTCTGTGCTGAGTTCGCCGACGCGGGCTCTAAATCAATACGCTCAGAAGGCATATCACGGTACTGCTGATTTAAAAAATAAAACCGTTTAGCCAGTAAATGTGGAATACCGGCAAAAGCCCGCCGACTAAAATCGGCCATCGTATCTGCCATACTGCTGTCTAGTGTCGCCAGCTGGGCAAGCTCATGCGAACGACCCAACATAATCTGCTGCAATTGCCCCCGCAGCGTCACTACCTGATGATCCATTTCGCTTTGATGCAGCGAGTAAAACCGCTGGTAAGCCACAAAGCCGGCATTGGGGTCCTCGAGGGTGTCGCGATTGGGGCGCGGCAGAATAAAGGGCGATGTACTTATTTCAGAACTGTCTTCACCATCCAGCACAAAGCTATTGAGAATAAAGGCCAGCATCGCTGCCCGTGTCTGCATAAATACGTCATTCGCGTTGCTGTCACTGCGCACTGCAGTAAACGGCTTCTTCTTTAATCCCCGCAGCGACTCAGCCAATACAATAGCGTCTGATAAGCTGATCAATTCGCCGAGCTTGTCGGCAAACTGGGTATTATTATATTCACCGTCCACTACCGCCAGATCAAGCAAGACACGCTGAAGACGGGAGCTTGTTAGCGAAACTGAATTCATAACATCCTTAATGAGGACAAAATCGCCTCGTCAACACAGCACGAGAGTAGATCAACGTGACATTTGGCACTGCCAGACAGGAAAATCTAATTAGCGGAACTGAGTAGGGCTAATCAAACCGCCGCAGCACAGCTACTTTTGGCGACTAATTATCACTATTTTACCGCCAACTTCAAGGACTAGCCGTCAGATAACGATTCCCAGCACTAGGCCCCAGCGCATTCCCCGAGGCCAGAAAACTTAAGAAGCGTAGGTGTCCTTTAAATAATTCATGATGTCTTCCGACTCAAACATGGCAACGCCGGTATTTGGATCAATGAGATATGGTACTTGCGAACGGTCGGTCAGCTCCCGCAAACGAAGCCGATTGGGGCTGGTAATCGGCGCCTCAGCAAACCAGCGCGAGCGCACTAGTGGCGGCCCCATCTCCTGCCAACGCGACTTGGCAAAATTACGCAGCAGGTAGGACAGCTCCAACTCAGTAAGCAGCTCGCGTACTGGCCGGGAATAGGGACTAGATTCAAAGCTATACAATTCTAAGGGCTTTTTAGGCGCCATCGACGGCATTGCGTTCATGCCGCGAACACCGCCTATTGCACGCGCTGCAGTGGCCACCATTGACCCCGAGAGCGCGAGTTGACGACGCAGACCACGTGGTGACTGCCTACGCGCATCGCCGTAATTTTTATAGAGGTGATCAATAATATCAGCCGATTCCAAAAGCTTATCGCCGGTATTAGGATCTATCAACAAGGGGAATTGACTGGCACCACTAACATCCAGCGCCTCTGGACGAAAGCGCATGCCGCCCACTGGGCAGGGGTAAATTAGGGCATCTAGATCTAATTCGCACAACACTTCCCTAACCAAACGGCAGTATGGGCAGGCTTCATACTCATAGAGCATAAGCATTTGCTCAGGCTGCCTAGTTTTAGCACCACCAAATGCCATTGTACCGCGCCAACCTCGAACCGAGCTGGCCACCACTGAACTGATTAAATCAAACACCGCTGTAGTCTCTCCGCTTGAAAAAAATATTTACATGGCGGCAGCATACGCAAAATATGGCGCGGTAGGGCAATATTAATTTGCGATACTCGCTACGGTATCGATGTAGTTGATTTGTGAACCCCTATTATAAGCCGAGGATTATGGCTACTATCACGTCGCGTTTATTCCCAGCTACCCTAGGACCAACCCAGACTATGCCTAAGCTCAATGATTCTTTAGAACTGCCCTGCGGCGTAGTACTGCCAAATCGCCTTTTAAAGTCGGCCATGACTGAAGGCTTGGCGAATAATAACGATCAGGCCACATCTCGCTTATCGACGTTATATAAACGCTGGGCTGAGGGCGGCACGGGCACACTCATTACCGGTAATGTTATGGTTGACCGCCGTTTTCTTGAGCGCCCCGGCAATGTTGTTATAGATGGCAATGGCGGCGAATCGGCTCTACAAGACTGGGCAAAAGCCGGTACCTCCGCGAATAATCAGCTGTGGATGCAAATCAATCACCCCGGACGTCAATGTCAGCGACAAGTGTCTGCAAGACCGCTGGCGCCCTCTGAGGTCGGCATAGATTTTATTGGGATGTTTGGCAGACCCATGCCAATGACCGAGATTGACATCCGTCACACCATTCACCGTTACGCAAAAGTCGCAGCTACCGCCAAAGCGGCAGGCTTTACCGGCGTTCAAATACACGCCGCACACGGCTACCTTATCAGCCAATTCTTATCTCCGCTGGCAAATATCCGCAGCGATCAATGGGGTGGCTCGCTTGAAAATCGTGCGCGCTTCCTGCTTGACATCGTCGCGGCCGTCCGCGAGGCCGTCGGCGACCGTTTCGCTATTTCAGTTAAACTCAACTCCGCCGACTTTTCCAAAGGTGGGTTTAGTCATGAAGACAGCTTACAGGTTGCTCAATGGCTCTCTGACGCCGGCATCGATTTACTAGAAATATCGGGTGGCACCTACGAAAAACTCGCGCTTATGGGCGATAATAGCGACGACGATAGCGCCGAGTCCAGCCAGCATAGAGAAGCGTATTTTCTGAAATATGCGGAAGGCATTCGCAAAGTCACTAAAATCCCCCTCGCCATTACCGGCGGCTTTCGCAGTATGGCCGCCATGCAACACGCGCTGGATAGCGGCGCGATGGATGTTGTTGGCCTGGGCCGGCCACTGTGTTCGCAAGCCAACATTCGCCCCCTACTCAACGGCAAGCAAACTAGCCTGCCAAACTGGGAAAAGGAACTGAGACTGGGGCCTGGCTGGCTTGGCCCACAAAGTAGTAATCAAAAAATCCGCACGCTTAACTTCGCAGCAGCTACTCAGTGGTATTACCGGCAGATTATTGATTTAGCAGAGGGCAGAAAACCCAATACCCATACTGCTGTGTTGGGAGTCATGCTCAAACATATGATTACTGAAAGAAGAATGGCAATGAATCGCGCAAAGCTGCTAAAAAGGAGATAGCCGACGACTAGCGCTTTGCGGAGAAGGCGCGGGCCTCGCTAGCAATCGCAGTGGCATCGCAAATCACACTGCCATGGCCGGGATATATCGTTTCAATGTTAAGCGTCGCTAAACGCGCCAGAGTGTGACGCATTTGTTTACGGTTAGAGTAAATAGCTGGCGCCACCACACGCTGCTGTGGACCGCTGCCCAGCAAAGTATCACCGGTAATAAGACTTTTGCTGGCCGAATGATAAAAACAGCAGGAATCCCAAGAATGACCCGGCGTATGCAGTAGTTCCCAGTCGGCAAAGCCAAAAATACTGTCGCCGCTTTTTAATCTTAGGATTTTTTCAGCGCCGTCCCTTACCGCTTCTACCCCGCCAATAAACTTTGGCTCCAGGCGAGCCGCGTGATTGCGAGAACCACTAAAGTACATTGACCATGAGCGCCGGCGAAAAAGCTCACGAATACTCGTGGCTATGCGGATCAATCCGCCGGTGGGATCATTAAGAAACTTATGTACACTTCGACTCGATCCATAAGGTGCATAAACAGGCGCATCACAAAGGCCAGCTAGCGCCAACACGCCGCCGTAATGATCTGGATCGTCGTGGGTAAAGGTAACGGCTTTAACGAGATGAATGGGGTATTTTAAATCCGACTCAATAAAACCCAGAACGTAGCGATGACAGGCTACCGCCACATCAATCACTAACAGCAGCGGTTCGCCGTCGCGAGTGTCTTCAATAACGTAACTATTAGACAGCCGCGTTTTGACTTGGTGGATCTTCATCAAAATCGCCTAATTATTTTTACTAAAATGCTCATTGTCACGCCCAAACCATAGGGCGCACCATTACCATTGCGCGCTATCACGATATAATTTTGCTTCGCGAAACTAAAAACCTTCGAATACACAATAGATTTTTCCGGGTACGTGCAAATACTAGATCAATCAGACAACTATCCGTTATACGGACAGATGAGTCTATATTGCGGCGACACTCTGTTGTAACAATGCAGTGTAGCGATGGGGGGTAGAACCACGCTCGTGTTAGCGCTATCGCAACACTAATACTGCGATTTATCGGGTAACTCGGTAGAAGCCTGACAACACTTAAATGTTATAAATACGATTTAAAAATAGAAGCAATCATATATTTTCTAGCTAGCCAGCTCGGTAGCTAAAAAATAGCGAGCTCAGTGCGAAGGCCGCACTGAGCTTTTTAACTAAAACATTAAATAACTGAACCTTCGCGTTGGATAGCGATCCAGGCTTCGATCTTTTTACCCACTTTAATGGGGAGTACTCGCCAATACATGATGAATGGCGTGCCATCTTTTTTATAATTGATCGCTTTTCCTTCAAATTTCTTACCAGACTTTAACGCGCTGGTAAGGCGATCAATCACTTTTTTATCAGTAGCTTCACCTTGAAGAATACGCGGTGTTTCGCCAATAACTTCTGATGAATCATGACCCGTTAGCTTTTTAAAAGCTTTGTTCGCATAGATAATTTTCCCCTTAGCCGTTGCGTCAGTAACCAAGATTGAATCAAAGCTATTCTCTGCAAGTACCTTTAGCAGGGCTAGGCTAGTTTCGGTTTGTGCTAGGGATGTTTCAATTGTGTAACCCATTGTTATATTCCATTGTTATAAATTGTCGGCAATGCCGTTACGCAGCATCACTTCATGTAGATCTCTTTGTAAGCAAAGACGCCTTATTCAACATAAAAGCGCGATAAGCGCTTATCGGCATAAGTATCGGGCTTGACGTGTCGGCTTTGAGTATTTAGTGCAAAAAAACAAAAACGTGCAACCGGCAGTTTAGTAAAATATTATTCGACTATCGTTTGGCGTATCTTCGACATCACTGAGATATTTTTTAAACCTTGTGCATCATATACAGGCCTGAATGGCGTGGCACAAGGCTGAAAAAGCAGTGACCAAAATCAGCACGGTTTAAAGTATTAAAGCGCAAAACTGTATTAAAGCCGCGCGTGCTGAGGGATACTCTGGGCAACACCAACGATATAAGCAGACCAGCAGACAGCTCTAGAATGATTATTGCGCCGTATTGCCGCGCCAAGCCATAATGAAATAACAGCATACGAACACTAAAAACAATAAGGTATGGAGGCACTATGACGACACCCACGAGGCTTGATGTCGCCTTTGATAGTGATGGCACACGCTGCAGCGCATGGCACTATCGCAGTCAATATGAGCAAGCTACAAGCGCCTGTATCGTAATGGCCCACGGCTTGGGTGGCACCCGCGAGTGCGGTCTTAGCCCATACGCTGAACGATTTTCTGCAGAAGGCTACCATGTCTTAGTCTTTGATTATCGCCACTTTGGCGACAGTGACGGCCAGCCCCGCCAACTATTAAAAGTTGATTATCAACTGGCTGATTGGCGTGCAGCCATTGCGTTTGCGCGCCAACTAGACGGCGTAAATCCCGAGCAAATTATTTTATGGGGAACGTCATTTTCAGGCGGTCACGTTCTTAGTATTGCCACCAAAGATACCCGCTTGGTAGCGGTTTCAGCACAGGGCCCTATAGTTGACGGTCGCGCCGCCAGCCTAGCAATTTTGAATTACGGCGGTCCCGTTCACTTGGCCAAACTCAGTAGCTGCGGTCTTATCGATCAAGTACGCGGCACGCTGGGAATGAGCCCACTTTATATTCCCCTTATTGCCAAACCAGGCGAACTTGCCGCCATGAGTAGCAACGGCGCATTCAGTGGCTATAAAGCTATTACCAACCCCGGCTGGCGGAATGAAATAAGCGCGCGCACCGTGCTGGTTTTGTCGCTGTATCGACCCACCAGCAACGCCAAAAAAATACGCTGTCCAGTCTTACTCCAAGTCTGCAGAAAAGACACCGTGGCACCGGCTAAGGCGGCTATTAAAATGGCTGCGCGCATGCCCAACACCGCCACGCTTAAGCAATACGATATTGGTCATTTTGACATTTATACCGGCAAGGACTTCGATACTGGTATTGCAGACCAATTAGATTTCTATGCCACCTCCCTGCAAAATTCGCGAGCACTAAAACTATGAGCAACTATCCCTTAAAAGACAAAGTCATTGTTATTACCGGTGCCAGTGGCGGCTTTGGGACAGCGCTGTGCACCGCTCTTTATCAGCGCGGCGCAAAACTAGCATTACTCGATGTAGACGACGCCGCCCTGGCTGCACAGCTTGAACAATACCCCGCCGTATACAGAGCAAAAAGCTGGCACGCTGATGTCTGTGATACTGACAGCTTGCGAGACGCGATGAACGCCGCGGCCGAATATTTTGGCGGCATCGACGTAGTAATAGCCAACGCAGGTATCGACTTAATAGAGCCACTCACAGCTGACGGCGACGACAATTTCGACCGAGTTATAGATATAAATTTAAATGGCGTATGGCGCACCTTTCGCGCGGCACTGCCACACGTCAAAGCGAGTAGCGGCCACCTGTTGGCCATGTCATCAATATCTGCCTTTGTCCACTCACCGCTGCAAGCCTCTTACACCGCCAGCAAGGCTGGGGTTTGGGCGCTTTGCAACAGCGTACGTCTTGAGCTTCGTCAATACGGTGTTAGCGTTGGCACCCTGCACCCGACTTTTTTCAAAACACCCTTGCTAAAGAATATTTCAGAAAACGACGCTGGCAACGCACTGTGGGGAGCACATAAAGAATTTCCATTCAAAACTGTGGCTATTAATGACGTTGTTAACGCCGCCATCGCGGCTATAGAAAACCGCGCCGAGATTGTCACCGTGCCACGCATGAACGGTATCATCGCAAGTTCCCCGGGACTATTTCGTAAGTTTATCGAACGTATCGGCTTTAAAGACAAAAACGTGCGCAAGGCCATGAGCTTCGCGAATAATAAATAACGACAACATACCAATAAAAAATAGCGATTGGACACTATCATGGCGCACTTCGATCTTACCGGAAAAGTGGTTTTTATTACCGGCGCGGCAGGCGGCATTGGCGCAGCCTGTGCACGGGAATTTTACCGCCACGGCACAAACTTAGTGCTGACCGACCTCGATGCCGAAGCAATTGAAGAGATAGCTAAGGATTTCGATCCGGCAAGAGTACTAAGCCAAACGCTAGACGTCACAGATATGAGCGCAACAAAAATAGTGGTGACCAATAGCATAGAAAAATTTGGTCGCCTCGACATTGTGTTTGCCAATGCTGGGGTGGCCTGGCAAACACCTAAAACCATTGCCACTGCCGATGAAGCCGAATTTGAACGCATTATCGAAATTAACTTGCTCGGCGTTTGGCGCACTGTTCGCGCCGCACTGCCAGAGATCATCAAAGCCAATGGCCAGGTCTTAGTGACCTCCTCTATCTACGCCTTTGGCAATGGCGTCATTAACGCCCCTTACGCCATGTCTAAAGCCGGCGTAGAAAGCTTTGGTCGCAGTCTGCGCGCCGAACTGGCCGGCACCGGCGCCACCGCCAGCGTGCTGTACCCAGGGTGGATAAAAACGCCCATGACCCGCATTGCCTTTGGTATCAATGCCACAGCCTCAGCATTAATCGAGAAGGTATTTCCACGTTCATTGCGACGTTTAATCACCCCAGAAACCGTCGCCGCTGCCGTCATACAGGGTTTATCAACCCGGGCACCGCGGGTCATCGTTCCCCGTCGCTGGGCGCCAATCTCAGCGCTGCGCGGCTGGTTAAATATATACACCGACCGCATGTTCGACAAACGCATCGACTTACAACAACTGGTTAGGCGCGCCGAAGCTGACGTAAGCAAAGAGTGACTCGCATTCGGTCAGTCAATGCGCGGCCTTTAACTCTTGGTCAAACAAATACACTGCCAGCGCTTCACGCTGCTCTGCAGTCAGCGGAAAAACCGGCATCGGCGGTGTCGGCGCGCTGAAGAAATCCGCTAGACTCACTGTATTATAGCGCTCACTTAGGGCCTTAAGCTGCATATGCGAAGCCGGCTGGTGGCAAGCTGCACAATTAAATTGCTGATACAGCTGCGCGCCCTGATCAGCCAAGCTGGCGCGCGCTTGTGCATTGTAGGCATCGAGAACGCCCACACCGGCATTCATCTGCTGGACCCCGGCGAGCAAAGTAAACGATGACTCAAGCCCATCATCAGGAAGAACGCGGTAAATTGAGCCCGAGTAGTCATCTGAGATATAAATACTGCCATCTCTCGTCTCAGTCACGTCAACAGGCCGGCCCAGTAAGTTACCATCTTGCAAAAATCCGCTAACAAAATCGCTCTCTACAATGGTCCCGTCGGACTGCCACTTAAGCACCACCACTTTATAGCCTTCTGGCACACTCCTATTCCACGAGCCATGCAAAGCCACCAAGGCACTGCGTTCAAAACCGGCAAGTGTGCTGTGTCGTAAAAACCGAATACCCAGGGGCGCGTTATGGGCTTTAAATTCGTGCGCCGGTAAGCGGTTCTCTGGTGCATCGGCGGGCAACTTAGCACCGTAATCAGGGTCAAGTGTCGATGTATTGATATAGGGCCAGCCGTAAAACCCGTCCGCTACAATATTATTCAACTCACAGGGTGGAAAGTCGTCACCCAGTAAATCGCGGCCATTATCTGTGCCAAACAACTCGTTGCTCCAGGGCGCCCAATCTAGACCGACGCTATTTCGCAAACCGGTGGCATAAATGGCTAACTCGCTGCCATCAGGCTTGAAACGCATGACGCTTGCGCGCTGCGGGTCCTCCTCCTCGCATACATTGCATGTTGATCCTGAACTCAAATATAGCCAGCCATCAGAACCGGCCCGCAAGGTCTTAGTCCAGTGATTGCCTTTATCACCCAGCCCAGTCACCACCCTCGTATAAACGCCACTAACCGTGCCAGACACCGCATCAAAAGCAATTCTACCCACCGCATTGGACTCGGCTACGTACAGCCAGCCATCAAGATAATCTATGCCGTGTGGACGCGTAAGATCACTTAACAGCACGCCTATCTCATCCGGCGATCCATCACCATTGCCATCGGCTGTTAGTATTAGTACCTCGCCACTAGCCGGACGGCTGACCAAAATATCACCGACCTGAGTCGCATACATGAATCTAATTTTGCCCAGGCCCGTTGCGTACAAGTCCAATCGAAAGCCGTCCGCCGCTTTTAGCTGTTGACGAACTGTCATCGCACTAGGCTCATCTCCGCCATACCCAAACACGGCGTTAAGAGCCACCTTCGATGTTGTGGCCACCCCTGGTGGACCGTAATTCACCAACAAAAGCGGTATTGCTGTCAACACAATCAACACATAGATAATGGCGCGCAGGATTTTCATTGTTAAGTTGCATCCATTAGTTTGATTCAAGAATATGGATTATCCTGATAAAGGCAAGATTTACAACGTCAACAACTCAATAGCCAAGCACCTAAGGTCGCCTAAAATACCAATGCCGCTGACAGGACTACTGCTTAGAAATTAGAAAATTGCTACACTCGCGCTCAATTACTAATAAGAACAGCATAATAATAGAGGCAATATACCATGATGGATATGAGCGACGCAGACGGCGAAAAGTGCCCCTTCGACCTAAACTTTGACCCCCAGACCTTTAAGGCAGGCGACCTTGTGAGCTACCGAGTGGCCGGCTCAATGATGGATATGCCCTTTGTTGGCGTGTTAGTAGAGGTCCACGACGATCACGTGATGCTTGCACACTACAACGGCACCCCAACGCCAGACAGCGAAACCATGCGCGGCAGTAAAGCGGACCGCCCCGTAGTAAGCGAAGAAGACGCGCTGAAGTAGCGATTCCTTTTTCAATTCGAAAAAAACATCACCCCTAAACGTGCAATACATTAAACAGCTAACGTAAACCCTAACAAAGACAGCGCTTTTTTAAACAAAACAGTAAAAAGTGCTTATTTTGTTTTATCTTCAAGAAGCAGTTGCATTACTTAATTTCCATCTCTATACTTCGCGCCCTGTCTTGGAGGAAAAGGCAAAAGATCAGTTGCGGGGTGGAGCAGTCTGGTAGCTCGTCGGGCTCATAACCCGAAGGTCGTAGGTTCGAATCCTGCCCCCGCTACCATATTAAAGAACGGCAAATCAGTTACTTACTGACTTGCCGTTTTTTTTCGCCTGTCGGTTTTTACTCCCCGTGACACTCCGTGACGTTTTCCGTGACACTTTTGAATTCAGACCCGCGCCGAGCAACTGCCTCTATGACCTTCGGTCACCTCGCCACGATTACAGCAGCGATAAAAATAGCCCGAAGTAGCAAAGACTGAAGACCAACGAAGGACTCCAGCCCACCGATCAACTTGCACTAAAACACACAGAATAGGAAACTGGCGGTCGCCTGCCAATAACACCATTCAAGGCTACCGCGCCAAAGGCCCATGTAAATGCAGAATATCTCAATCGTTGTAACCTCCCCTCTATCCCAAGAACTCTCCAGCGGGAACCAAGCCGTTCGAGTCGAAATATACAAGCTCGAAGGAGAACATCGATGGTGCCTTGAGGTAATTGACGAATACAATAACTCGACAGTTTGGGACGATACATTTGAAACCGACTCTGACGCATTAAATGAAGTTCAACGCATCATTCGAGACGATGGTATTGGCGGACTCATTGGGCCAGAGGGAGACGAAGAGTGGGCGTAGCAAACAGCCCCACTAAGAACTATTTCAAAATCCTGTCAGTGAGCACGCCATCCCAGTAGTGGGCTGGAATAGGCACCGTTCAGAAAATACCGCCTGAAACCCGCAATGTAAAAGGCTCTAGCATCACGATAGCGGCCGGATAGCGCAAAATAGCTATGCGCGTTATTGGTGCCATAATTAAAAGCCCACCAATACATGCATGTGAGGGCTTCGCCATGTTCAATTCCCCAGTATTAGATACAACTTATGTCCCCTGGAACAAAGGCTGCCTAATCGGCCAAAAACCGCCACTTAAGCTGCAGGAGGTTTGGGCAATTAGGTACCACCTAGAACAAAAGCATAAGCTGGATCAGCTCGCGATGTTCAATCTAGCCATTGACAGCAAACTGCGAAGCTGTGATCTCGTAAGCTTACGAGTAAGTGATGTGAAAAAAGGGTCGATGATTTTAATCAGAAGCCAAGTAATACAACGTAAAACCGGGCAACCGGTGCGATTTGAGATAACTGAAAAAACACGTAAAGCGCTATCTGCATTGATCAGCGATAAACAACTCTATCAAAACGATTACTTGTTTAAAGGGCGAATGTCTTCTTCAGAGCATTTATCTACTCGCCAGTACTCTAGAATAGTACACCGCTGGGTTTCCATGATTGGACTTCATAGTGCAGCATACGGGACTCATTCAATTAGGCGTACCAAGGCTACTCTAATATATCGCCGTACGCGCAATCTTCGCGCAGTGCAGTTGCTACTTGGTCACTCAAAACTGGATAGTACAGTGCGGTATTTGGGTATAGAACTCGACGATGCACTGGAAATAGCGGAGCAGACAGAGGTGTGAATTTTCGTGACTTCAGATACAAAGCCGCGATTCAGAGCCATAACCGCAGCAATTGATACGCTCCCAGCTAAATTTTTGCTGGGACGCCTGAAGTTAGCAAGCGCGCCTGCAGGTTTGGTAGCAAGGTCGTAGCGTGCAGCAAAGCCCTGCGGTGGCGTTATTACGCATTACTGAGCAACCAGCCAGATGTCTTCACTCAATTGCAATAATCCTGCGGGGGTAGCGGCTGGATAGTCACATTAGCGGACGCATACTTAGACATAGAATAGCGGTGAGTTGTCTACATTACTCGGGGAAGTCCATATATCAATATATTGCGTGATTCCCAGAACTACTTATGTGGTCGCTTTTAGTTTTTAGCCTTCAATAGTTTATTCAACAATAATCCATACTTTCTTCTATGACTCATTTACACGGAGCCGAGTGAATACCCTGATAACAGGGAGCACATTAAATTTGCACGCTGTTAAAATAATACTTGAATCAGTGGAAGCTCTATGGGAGCATCTCGGAATATAAATTTAACAGCGTAAAAATTATTTATGAGCGAACAGCTTAGCGTTAGAGATCGAAACATGCAGAAAAGGCGAACACGCCTTCTTGCGGAGGCGCGGACTTTATTGGCTCGTGGCGGCTATGAAGCACTAAGTCTTAGAGAGTTGGCAAAAGCTGCTGGTTTAACCGTTCCTACAATTTATAACCTTATCGGAAACAAGGATGAGGTATTGCTTGAGCTCGGCTCGGACGTACTCAAAGAGGTAGAGGCGCGAGTTAAGTCCGTCTATAGAGATGATCCGTTGTCACTTGCCACCGTCACAGTACTCGAGAGTACGAAATTGTTTGCGGAAGATGAAGACCTCTATCGCTCAGCATTTCTAGCGGTCGAATGGCTAAGCCAACGCCCCCGCCATCATGCCCAAGCCGTCGAGATCCTAAATTGGGCTAGCAAAGTTTTTGCCGAAGGCTTCCTAGCTTGTAGTAGCGCAGGACTGTTACGTGGGCGGATACCCATTGATGTAATGGGCGCACACATGATGCGCTGCTTTCGAACAAACTGTCGTGAATGGGCATTCGGAATTTGTGATTTAGCTGAACTTAGTCACCTTGCTTTGGTAGATCTGTACACAACGCTTGCCGCCGACGCAGATGAAGAACTGCATCTACAGATCACTGAAAAATTAGAAAAACTCATTACCAACAATAAAAAAGGCCATAAGTATGGAGCACGCAACGCAAGTAGAGATATTGAAATCATTAATTCATAAAATTGATAGCAAAACTACAGCCGACGCTGACCATATAATGGCAATCGATGCGTCCTCGTACGCGGATGAATCAGTAGCAGCGCGCGAGTGGGAAATACTTTTCCAAGAGCACCCTCAAATTCTAGGAATGTCAGGAGACTTACCTGAATCAGGAAGTTATTTCACAAGCGATGAACTCGGAATGCCGATAATTTGTACTCGTGACAGTGCTGGAAAATTTCATGCTTTTATAAACTCTTGCCGACATCGTGGTGCACAACTTACAGATGAATGTCGCGGGACAAAAGCTCGGCTTGTTTGCCCATTTCATGCATGGACATACACTCTCGACGGACGTTTAACTGGTGTTCGACACAACGAACAATTCGGCAACATTAATAAAGACGAACTCAATCTCATAGAACTTCCAGCACAAGAGAAATACGGTTTTCTAGCGGTACATCCAAAAGTAAACGGGGCCATCGACCTTGACGACCTACTTGGTGCGGAGCTAGCAAAAGAAGTTGACGGGTGGGGGTTCGATAAATGCGTCTTTGAGGCGGACTCATCAATAGATATGCCTCTAAATTGGAAACTCGCTAACGATACATTCGGAGAGGTATATCATTTTAGCGTTCTTCATAAAAATACGTTAGCTAAAATATTGCAAGGAGATTTCGCTGTTGCGCGTAGTTATGGGAGCAACCACCTCTTGTGTGTTGCGACTAAGTATTTGGACACCATGAAGAATCTGCCCGACGAAAAATGGAGCCTGCCATTCGGAGCGTTCATGTCATACTTTTTGTTTCCGAACATTCAAGTCGTATTCGTATCGGGTATGGTTACTCTCGTAAGAATCTACCCAGATCCCAAAAATGTAGGCAGATCAATCAGTCGCATCTCCCACTACTCTATTCCACAGATTACAGCTCAACTCTCGAAGGATGAAGTAGCGAGCACGATAACTGATAAAAACGTGTATGAAGCTGACGTTACAACACGCTTGGAGCTCAATGTCACCGCTTCACTCGAGCTATTTAACAAGGCGGTGGAGCATGAGGACTATCTAATGGGCGCGCAGGCTCAAATAAGTGCTTCCAGTGGAAAGGTGAATAAATTCCTATTCGGCCGTAATGAGCCAACGCTGCAACACTTCCATCAGGAATATCGTAGGGCATTGGGGATGACGCCGCTTGAGCGCTACCAGAAAGCGTAAGGAAATTTACCGTTAGGCGGCTGTATTATCTCAGGGACGCGCAAGTATATGCGTCCGAGGATTCTCTAGTCCCCTCTTTTCATCTAGGCGAATTAGTTAAAGTCAGAAATTGACAAGGATTCCTGTTTATGAAGAGCAGCAAACTATTTAAACCCTACACAATCAAAAATCTCACGCTCAAAAACCGTGTGGTTACGGCACCAATGACTCGCTTTCAGTCTCCAAACGGTGTAGTGACAAAAGATGTGGTTTCATATTATAGGCGGCGCGCAGCAGCCGACGTCGGATTAATTATTACCGAGGGTGTAGGCGTTAACCGTCCGTCCGCTCTAAATGACGAAAGTGCCTCGTAACACTACGGCACAGATGCATTGGCAGGTTGGAAAAA
Organism: Zhongshania sp.; assembly: GCA_046712405.1. GTDB lineage: Bacteria > Pseudomonadota > Gammaproteobacteria > Pseudomonadales > Spongiibacteraceae > Spongiibacter. The sequence continues at coordinate 16,460 of JBKEFB010000031.1, forward strand.
GTCGTCGACTGAGTTTGATTTAGTAGCGGTCGGCCGGGCTTTACTCGCAGATGCGCAGTAGGTTAGCAAAATTAGCGAAGGAAAAACATCAGAGTTAAATGACTTCGAAGCCAGTTCATTGGCAACATTAAACTGACTCCACCGAAACGTTTACAGGTAAGGCTCTTATTCGATATTCCTAATAAAAATATAAAGGCATTATAGGATGAAAAAATCACTAACAGTTATTACATTACTTGTGTGCAGCAGCTTAACTACCGCCCAGAATTCCCTGCCGCCTCAATCTCCTGGTAGCGTACAACCGGCTAAATCAAAATCCAGCAGCCGACTTATTGAAGAAGTTCTGGTAACTGCTCAGAAGCGAGAAGAAAATTCGCAAGACATCCCCATTATGTTAAGCGTCTTTAGCGGTGAAAAGTTAGATGCTATGGGAATCGAATCAACAGCGGATCTCCAAAAGGCCATACCTGGACTAACAATTACATACTCCTACGGTTACACCGTTATCTATTTACGTGGCGTTGGGACAGATGCATTCCTTCCAAACGTTGATCCAAGTATAGCAACTTATATCGATGGTATTAACATCGGTCCGAGCCACGGCAAGGAAGATACTCTTGGTCCGGTACGAAGAGTGGAGGTTCTAAAAGGCCCGCAAGGTACGCTGTTTGGTCGAAATGCTACGGGCGGCGCGATTAGTATTATTACCGAAGATCCACCTGAGGAATTTGAAGGCTATATCCAGCTTGAAAAAGGCAACTACCGCGCGAAAGCAAGGCAACTGTATTTTGGCATGCCCGTTAGCAATAGCCTTGGTTTTACTGTTGCTTTATTCGATAACTCTCAGGATATCTATGGTAGCAATGAAATATTTGGTGGACCAGGTCCAGAAGAAAATGGGTTTTCCGAAGGCGCACGAGTAAAAATGCGATGGGACCCAACTGATACATTTTCGGCAACGTTGATTGGGACCTACTCTAATCAATTATCAAGCAGCTCGCTGTCACAGGAGAATACGCGGCCAGCGCCTGTACTGCTCGCTGGAGTCGAGGCTGACGAACTAGATCGCGAGTGGCATAATAATGATCTCGGTGGTACGTCCACCTTGAATGAGCTTTACGGTGGAGTTTTTAATTGGCAACCAGGTCCAGTAGACATAAAGTTTATTTATTCAGAAAATTACGCGGTCGTTGATGAAGCCAAGTTCGATCTAGACTCAACGGAAGAAGACATAGCCTATTTCTATACTGCGGATCAATTCAATACTCAGAAAACGTACGAGTTTCAAATTCTATCTAACGAAGATACTTTGTTTTCTGAAAAACTACAGTGGGTGGCAGGTTTTTATCGTTTAGAGGGGGAGGGTGGATTTCGCAGCATATACTTAGAACTGAATCCAACAGGCGTTGTAGCCTCGATATTAGGCCTCCCTGACCTACTAGCACCAATACTCGGCCCATTAGTCAGTAACGCCCCTTCTATCGTTCTTGGGAATGGCGGTATTCTGGAAACAGAAGCAGACTCAATTTACACCCAGGCCACATGGTCTGCTACAGAGAATTTTAATGTAACAATGGGGCTTCGATATCAAGAGGAAACACGAGGTATCTACAATAGTTATCTTGATGTGGTGTCGCCGACCGCTGGCCGGCCTCCAAATGACTACTATAAAAGCGGAGATCAGTCGCAGAATATTAGAATATTTAATTTCTCAGCTCCTGATATTGAAGAAAAGACGTTATCCCCTCGCATCGCTCTTCAGTACTTTATAGCTGATAGTTTTCAGATATTTTCTTCTGCGCAGCGCGGGTACAAGAGTCCTACTTACAACATCGCAAACTTCCTAGCCGATCCTGATGCTGTAGAGAGAGAGGAAGTAACGGCCTTCGAGATTGGCTTTAAATCGGACATTCTAGATGGCGATCTACGCCTAAACGGAGCGCTATTTAAAACTAAAATAGACGGATTACTGACTGCCATTATTGCAATTCCTTCTGGCGGAATTCTTAGTTTCAGAAATGCGGGAACGGCAGAAATAGAAGGCGCGGAAGTTGATTTCCAATGGAGACCAATGGCCAGCTTGAATCCAAGCTTAGTCATAAGCGGCGGAGCCACCTACCTAGATGCATTTTATACTGAATATATAAATGGATCAGGCTTCGATGATGATACAGGTTTATATTTTGGAGACGACAGCTTGGTACCAGGTAGTCCAGCACGTGATTTTAGTGGCAATCGTATAGTTAGGACACCAAGATTTAGCTCTAATTTGTCTGCTAATCAGGTTATTAATATAGGAGATTTCGGTAGGTTAGAAGTAGGGATCGATTATTACTACAACGGAGGCTACAACACTACCCCTCAGGCGTCACCGTTCTATGTTCAAGACCATTATGAAACTTGGGCAGCCCGCGTAGCCTATTTTTACGATCCAGCCGGCCTGCAAGTCACAGCATTCGTTAACAATGCAAAAGATAAAACTTATGCGCAATCCATTACTCAGCAAGATTTTGGTCGTACGGTATCGCTGGCACCTCCGAGGACTTTTGGTGTAAGAGTGAAATGGAATTTCGGTGCATTCTTATAGCAAAGTCAACTGAATATGACTAAATGCTTAGCAACCAGCTCCACATTAAAACGGCGGATAAAGTTCCCGCAATATCCACCAAGAAGTGGTGGTAGTATTCACTGAGTTGGTCGAAAGAATAGGAGAGGTGGTAAATGTCTAATCGGGTAGCCGAGGGTATCTAACACTCAGCCCCCACAACACCCTGCATGCGTATTCGCACTGGGCGTTTCACTGAGAATGGTGAAGCTTGATTCAACCATCGCGCAACGCTTAGAGCCCCTAAGATTTTAAATAGGCATTGGATAATGTCTGATTAATCCCCGGTGTTTTAGAGCTGCGCCATGGGCCTTTACTGGTAATACCGCACGTAACGGCAGCCTGTACGTGGACGCCTCGATTCATCAGGTTTCTTACTTTGGTTCGTGGCTTTCGCCACATCCCATCGCCACAGAGGTTTAGTAAGAAAATGATCCAATCACCTAAGAAGGCCACGCACAACGACGCGATAAGCGGTGCTTTGCACCATGGCGCGTGTGGCGGCTGGCGTTATGTGCTCTACCTGACCGTAGAAAAAATAACTCCGTAATCTCTACAAAGAAAGAGGAAAAAAAATGAATACAATTAGCATAGCTATTGGTCAATTTCTGCTCGGCTTGTATTTTCTTGTTCCTGGAATACGCAAATTCACTGAGTCAGTCGACCTGACGGTTTATATGCAATCTCATGACATAACGTTCCCGACACAACTCTTGTGGTTTGCCGGATCTGTGAGCATTATTGGTGGGATTTTGTTGATGTGCGGTCGGCACGTTAAACTTGTAGCTTATGGATTTGTAGTCTATGTGCTACTCGTCAATTTTATGTTGCACGACTTTTGGACCATGAGCGAGGGTATAGCCGCTCGTGAGATGCAGAATTTTGTCAAAAATCTGGCAATAGTGGCAGGGTTACTGGTCCTCGCTGGATATTCTCCATCACGTCGACTGTCGCTGGACGGGTGGTGGCGAAGTGACAAATCTATTAACGGATAGGTTACTTATTTAGATAGATTTTCTGGAAATTCTTATTAAGTTAACGCAGGGCTTCATGCGAAGTACACATAACAAGCGGATGTTGTCGGACTGATTTTCTGCTGCGCTCCATATCAGCCGCAAATGCGGGCGTTAAGGTCGTAGATATGCATACGAATTTCATCAAAATACGTATTTTTGAACCCACAACCAGATTAGGACATGCGGCATGAAAAGCTAGTATGAAAGGCTCCTGTGTCACATTAGCGGTCAGTCGCTGAATAGCGCTGAGTTGTCAAAATTACTCGAGTAAGTCCAATTAAAGCCGTCAAACTCGTATTCAGCAGCGTTGCGCTCACTAATTCTTGTGGAGCTCACTTAATAAATTGATTTTTATTGAGAAGTAATTATGCTCAGGGTAAAAGGATTCCACATCAAATGCAGGATGCACGCAAATGAGAAAATCATTCCAGACTTACTATCACCCTGATTTAAATAGAATTATTCTGCTTAATCACATCAAAAGTTAGACTCGCGATGCACGCAAGTTATAAAGCGTAACGCATTTGAATTTACTGTTATGTGTAAAGCATAGAACAAGGATGAATTAGATGGAAGAAAAAAACGCATTTGTGCTTATGCCATTTGCAGAAGAATTTGCTGATGTATTCCAGCACTTTATTTCTGAATCCTTAACTTCGGCTGGCTATAAAGTACAACGAGCTGATGACATCAAAAGTCAAAATAACATTATTCGCGACATTATAGTGGGAATCACCACAAGTGATTTGATCGTTGCAGACCTAACTGGATCAAACCCAAATGTTTATTATGAATTAGGAATTGCTCACGCATTAAATAAAAATGTTATTTTGCTTACACAGGAGATTGGAGAGCTTCCGTTTGATCTGAGATCCTATAGGGTCATTGCTTATAGCATTCACTTTGCAAAAATGAATCTGGCTAAAGAAGAGTTAACTGAATTAGCCACAGAAGCTTTTAAAGGAAAACTGCTATTTGGAAATCCTGTTAAAGATTTTGCAAACACTCCACAAATTATTGCGGCCAACCAAGTTTCAGCGACCACAGAGGAAAATGAAGAGTTAGGAATTATTGATCACAAAATTAATTTAGAGGATGGTTTTGGAGCCTTGGCTGCTGTTATTTCTGATGTGGGCGACAAGCTAGTCAATGATTTAACCCCTAAGATAATAAGCTCAACAGAAATGTTAAATTCAGGAAAGAAGACCTCCAAACAACAAAGAAATATTGTTAAAGAGTTATCAGATGAAATGCGAGAATATAGTTCATTTGTAAAACCTAGAAATCTCAAATATCGTGAAACATTAAAAAGCCTAGAAAGCGGTTTGGAATACTTACTAAATAATAATTTTGAAATTGATGACGACAATCAAAAAAATGAAATTTCGAACTTTCTGGAAATTCTCAATGCGACGAGCAAATCTGCATCAACAGGAAAACTAGGGTTTTTGGCACTTATAGAGTCTATGAATGCTTTGCCTCCAATCGAGAAAAGCTTCAATCGAGAAAAAGTTTTTATGGTATCTGAGCTTGACACATTCGTTGACAATATTGATCAGACAATTTCAATGATCGCAAGAATAAATGTCCTAGGTAATAACTTGATAAATAAAATATTACAAACGCTTCCAAAATGACGCGGCTTTGCCGCGCACTTGAAGCGAGCGTTAAAATTACAAGGTAATTACTCCACTACTTTTAGGGCATGCTAATTTTCGTGTTTTCCGTTTTTAGTGGCCGGATGCACAGCTAATAATCAGCTATACGAAGAAGCTGTGTATTCTCAGCACGAAAGCACAAATTGTTATTCACCGCCTTTGGTTGGCTGCTGGTTCAGCTGCGGCGCCTAAAATCAGCATTAACGCGGGAGAGGTCGGAACGCTCAAAGTTTCTGGGTATATATACCGCACAGTGTCCCCAGGAGAATACACAATAAAAACCATCGGTATCTTTCGATGGGGAGCTGGCCAAGAGGTATCAATTAGAGTGAAGCCAAGAACCAAAAATTATATTCATTTAAGTCGTGGCTGGCAGAAACTCATATCAGCGTCGTGGTATCAAGCGGAGCTTCCTACAAGACTGGGAAAATGTTATTCGGCGAAGTTTCGCCAGAAATTGCAGTTAGCGAAATATCTGTACTCAAAGAGGTCTGAGTAAATTTTAACAGGGGCAAGTAATCCGACAGCTTTTTCGTGCCGCCTGAGGCGCTACAAAGCTGCGGCTGTTGATGACGTTAATGGCCCCTCAGTAGTCTCTGGACTCAATCTAGCATGGCTGAGCGTTCGTGAGGTTGACATGATTTTCAGCCTTTGAGCGTCCGCTTATTACCAACCTCAGACACAATAAATACAATAGCGGTAAGCATATAGATTTCCGCCTAATATTCGTGACTTGACCAAATTCGTAGCTTAATCCTCTTCGACATAACGCAGTAAATGTTTTGGTTCGCACTCAAAATAAACGCATAGTGCATTTATGGTATCGGTGTTGGTGTTATAACCGGGAACATTAGCAACACGGGTCAGTGTAGCTCTACTTATACCAGTGACCTCAGATACCTCCCCGACCGTTATCCGCCTTTTCTCGCGAAACGATCTTTCGTCTAGAAGCTGTTTAAATAATATCCGAATCACGTTAAAGCTAACCCCTGCCACACCCAGTAATGCGCCCAGTGTACCAAATTAATCATAAATGAGCATTTTAACGCTTGACTGATTCATTTTAGCGCAATATGATTCACTTAAGCCACTAATGAATCATATATGAGCCAAGGAGAATCACATGACTACAACATACCTTACAACGGAAGAACTATCTGAGCGTATCAAATATGACGTACGCACCATTCGGCAACAACTCAATGACAGTGTATTGCTAGAGGGTAAACACTACATAAAGCCATTTGGTCGGCGAAAAATCCTCTACATCTGGGAAGCCGTTGAAAAAGAAATGCTGGCGCGGAAGTCTCCCACTGACATTGAAATCCCTATGGCCAACGGAGGTGTGTGTTATGGGTAAGGTTCGGGTACGCCCCGATACAGGCAAGCTGCTTTTAGATTTTTCGTATCAAGGAGCACGCTTTCGGGAACAAACAGCACTGCATGAAAGCGCCCAAAACCGGAAAAAGGTACAGGCACTTCTCGATAAAGTAGAAGCCCGAATAAAGCTTGGCGAGTTTAAGTATTCGGAATTTTTCCCCGGAAGCAAAAACATTCAAAAATTTCTGGAGATCGATCCCGGCCAGAATGCTGCACTCCCAACACAAAATGTAAGGAGCCAAAGCGCCTTCAGCCAAGGAAAAAATAGGGTAAAGGTACCACTATTCGAAAACTTCGCGCGCCAATGGCAAACCGAAAAGAAGATAGAGTGGCGGGCATCTCATGCCCGCAATATTGAATCAGTGCTTTCAAATTCACTGATCAAGTTTTTCGGGAAGCGGGCGTTATCCGATATCACTAAAGCCGAAATTCTTGAATTTCGTTCTGCGCTTGCAACAAAGCCTGGTCGTGGCGGTAAGGAGCAGATTTGTGCTAAAACCATAAATACACATATGGCGCTATTAAAAGCGATTTTGGAAGAGGCGTCGGATCGCTATTCCTTTGAGAATCTTTATAAGAACATCAAGCCACTCAAACTCCAGCGAAGCCATGTTGAGCCGTTTTCCCTAATCGAGGTTAATCGCATCATCGAATCTGTTCGCGAAGATTATCGTCACTATTATACGGTGCGCTTTTACTCTGGCATGCGTACAGGCGAAATCGACGGGCTTCGCTGGGAGTTCGTTGATTTTAAGCGCGGCCTGATCACTATCAGAGAAACCTTGGCTCAAGGCAAAACCGAGTACACCAAAACTGACGGCAGCCAGCGGGATATCCCCATGCTGGGGCCAGTTAAAGAAGCACTAGAGGCGCAGTATCAAGCAACCGGTAAGCTCAGCCCTTATGTGTTCTGTAATACAGAAGGAAAGCCCCTTGATCACAACAATATTACTAAGCGTGTCTGGTACCCACTACTACGCCATCTAGGCCTGAAGATGCGGCGGCCTTACCAAACCCGCCATACCGCCGCGACGCTGTTGTTGGCTTCCGGCGAAAACCCTGAATGGGTAGCCCGATTTCTCGGTCACGTCAGTACCGAAATGCTGTTTAAAGTGTATTCACGGTATATACCCAACCTGACACGACAGGATGGCTCTGCATTTGAGCAGATGCTTGGTGTGCAGGATGAGCGAGACACCGCCCAATAACAGAGCTGAAATAAGGAGAAATATTGATGGCCAATGAAACGAACGATACCAGTTTTATCGCTTTGCTTACCTTAGGGGATATGCGCTCGCTCAACATCAGGGTACCGGCACATCTAGCAGATAATCCAGATGACTCAGTACTGGGCCTGCCGCGCAATGCCGCCTTGATCCTCGCCCAACGCACGCTGACCAAGTGGGAAGTAACACAGGGAGACCTAGAGGCATTTCTGGCAGACATCTCTGATGAGGCTTTAAGAAATACCTTAGTTATTCATCAGTTGCTGCGGGTGCTATTTCCCAAGTACGAGCCAAGTAAATATATACAAGCAAGCAATAAGCATTACGACGGCCGAACAACATGGCAAGCCATTCAAGAGGGCGAATCATTGAAAGTCCGCAAATACCTTGAGCATAACGTGTTTAACGGCGGCTGGTGACGCCAACGGTACGCCTCAGATCTACGCTAAGGGCTAGCACGATAGTGGTAATGCAGGCTGGCAACGCCGGGGTCCAAAATGAATATCAACGTAATAACAGCTCTAATTTAAACAGAACAACGGCGGTATTAAACACCCTCAGGAGGCACTATGAATACATTAACGAAAGAGACTGCACGCTCACTAGCAAAGGTAATCAACAACAGCCTATCAACGTGCTACAGCGATGATTTAGTGGCTATTCTTGGTACTGGCCGTGAATCGACTAATGAACAGGCCGTACATTCATGGCTAATGTCCCGCTTCGCCAGCGCTCGGAGCGGACTGGTTTCCAGTTGTTCAATCAACTCAAGAAAGGCCGGCAATTTAGCTCTGGCACGCCGGGCAGTGACGGTCCTGAGCACCGCTCAACGCGGTCACCGACACCGGAACATCGGATAATGACTCGGCAGACAGGGCTCCACTCTATCCAACTCACTCGTTGCGCTAACGGAGCAATCTAGGCTGCTCCCGGCAACGTCATAAAAACCTTATATGTTTGGATGATCGAGACTTGGATTATCCAAGCTTATAAGGTGAAACTTCATATTCAATCAGTAGCTTCCGAGGCTCAATACAAACGCGGAGTGGCGAAATCACGTTATATTTTGCCAGCTAACGCGTTCCGCAAAACGATCCACATTTAGCCTGCATTCTTAAGTTCGGCTTTAAAATAAAAGATCGTTGCAATCATCATCACGGGTAGCGTACGAATCGCTAGATTTGAATAGTCGCCGATATCAGCAGCTGGAACAGTGCCAACGAAAACGCCAATCAGCACAGCATGATAAAGCAGACAAAAAGAGCCCATGCCAATGCCAATAATTTTTGCGCTTAACGATTGTAGGAGAAGCGGCCGCACAAGAAATACCGCCGCCAAGGCGTATAACCAGAAACCCAGATAATCCATTGATGTGAACAGTGAGTAAGGAATGGAAACGTTTAGTAGCGGCAGGAGTTGGGTGGCCAGTTCGCTACCTGCACCGGTTTTAGTGGTTGCTTCGGCCAACATTGGCATTGCCCAAACCGCGATGAACTTTGGAATGAAAAATGCCATTGTGGCCATGGCTGCTGCAGAGGCAGAAAGGATAGCGCCCAGCGGAGATTGTCCACGGACCTGCCAAGCAATCCCTGCGAACACTCCGGAGAGAGTCAGCATCCCAAGAATCTGAATCAGCCATGCCGAAACAAATGCTCCTGAATTTTCTAACAACCACGCTATACGCAAGTGGTTCTCTGCAAGATAACCGTCGGGAATATCCAACGGGAAGAAAGCGGACATCACGCCACACCCCAAGCCGACTACAGCAGACCAAAATGTCGCTTTCTTAATTTGTGTATCCAGCAATGTAGAACTGCTCATTGAAACCTCTTTCGTACGATTTTTAAGTAATGGAATGAATTTTGATAGTCTGTCTTTTGACAGCTAAATTTTTCTGAACCTTTTTTTGGCGGTAAGACATACCGCGCTCAGCCAATGGCGCCATACAAGACCTAACTGTTCCTCATCAACTACCAACTCCAACTAAAATCCAGCGAAGTATTGCGTCGGTCGCCCACCCGAACGAGTCTTGAGTTGGGCCAAATTAGGTCTCCGGCCTCACCGCCGTCCTGGGTGATGTATTTTTCATCGCTGAGATTGCTAACCGTGAAAGCCAGTGTCCAGGGGCCGGATTCCGGCGCCAGGGTAAGCCGGGCATTGAATAGCAGCTTTTCCGCGATTTCCTTTTCCTCTGGCAGGCTGGTTTCGGTGAAGTAGCTGCTGGTATAAAGCGCGTCGATGCCCAGTGTAATCGCCGTATCAGCACCCAACTGCGGCAGCGGCAGGCTGGCTTCGGGAGTGAAAACTGCTGACCAAGCTGGCGCGTTAACCAGCGTTTTGCCAGTCAAATCGCCACCCGGCGCATTTGTATAATCCAAATACCGCGCGTGGGAATAGGCCGCAGAACCGCTAAGGGTGAGCCAGGGCGCAAATGACGGCAACCACATACCGTCCATTTCAGCGCCGCGCGTTCTTGCGCTGGCGGCATTTTGCAGGCGGACAAATGGAACTATTCCATCGTCGAAATAGACTTCGACCTGAAGGTCGGTGAATTCCGAGTCGTAGACACTGATATTCAACACCAGCGAATTATCAAACAGTACATTTTTGAAACCGGCCTCCCAACCTTCCACAAATTCGGGCCGCACCGTTTTTTCGTCGTCTTCACTCACGGCAAAATCATTGAACGCCCCACCTTTGAACGCGCGCGCCCAAGTCAGGTAACCGACAACGTTGCCGTCAAAAAACTCGTATTGGACACTCACCTTGGCGGAATCTTCTCGCTCCCGAATTTCAGGCGTGAAGGTCACATCTTCCTCTGCACCCATTGCAGGTCCGAGCACCGAAAGCTCACCATTGCCACTGGAGTGTATCTTGCGTACTGGCATCACCGCGTCTCGATCGATTTGGTCGTAACGAATACCGGCGGTAATGGCCAGGCGGTCGATCGGGCGGTAGGTCATCTGCATGAATATGCCTCGCACCGACGCATCATATTCGGGTGATATCCTGAATCCATCACCAGCCAAGGTGCCACCCAGCCCCCCGACTGGCAGGGTAAACGGGAGTCCGGGTATGCCGGTTACCGCTTCGAAACCCGGTCCAGCAAGGTACGATTCGGCGTCTTCACCGCCAACTAACATGTAGTCGGTAAAGAGTTGTTCGTCTTGTAGAAAGATGCCGGTTATGAGTTCAGTATTGCCACTACCCAGCCCGAACAAACCTGACGCAGTGCCCTGCACCCGCATTTCCAGTTGCTGCATATCGCCTGCGGTGACACTGATGGGGGTACGGAATGCATCAGCGGGGCTTGAATCAGGATCCGCGTCAGCTTTATTAAAATATTCCAGCGCACCCAAAACCACCGTGGAAGACAGTGATTCCATTATTCCGGGCGCACCCCAATCGGTGTCCACACGGATACCGTACAACCGGGCATCATTTATATCCCCCTGCCTCAGAGAGTCGAAGGACTGCTGACCGTCAAAGGCATCGTCTTCAATAGCGGGATCAAACTGCACTAAGTAGTCTCGGTCACCCTCGGTCAGCTTTGCAAACGAAGCGTTAATATTTCGATTTTTCACGTCAACGTTGCTGAAAAACACATTGACATCAGTCGAGTCAGTGGCTCGCCAAAGAAGCTTGAGCCGGTAAGCGGTTCGGTTGACAAACCCCACTTGATCACCATTGAAGGAATTGGTGGAACTTGAACCCGGCCTATCCACTATAAAGCCAACTCGGGCACTCAGGGAATCAGTTAACGGCCCGCTGATAGCTCCCTGAACTTGCCTATCCTCTCGGCCCTGGCGCACGATAATATTACCGCTGAACTCGTCAGTTGGCGCTGCGGTTACCAGGCTCACCACACCCGCCGTCACGCTCTTTCCGAATAATGTACCTTGCGGGCCACGCAACACTTCGATCCGCTCCAGATCAAAGAACCCTAGACTGAAAAAATCCCGCTGGCTCAACACGAGATCGTCGATCACCAACCCAACAGAGTTATCACCAGCGCCTGTCGATTGCATGCCGCGAATGGCAATCTCAGGAGCATATGGCGTTTCAGTGACCATGACATTCGGCATGTACCCGGCAAACTCGGAGAAATCGTTGACGTTTGCCTTTTGCAAAAACTCGCCGGTAAGGGCCTGTATGGAACCAGGGATGTCTTGCACGCTCTGCTCAGTTTTGTTGGCCGTGACAATAACCTCTTCAATTACCCGCTTCTTTGACTTGGTGTTAGCAGCGTTGGGTTGTTGGGCCAGCACTTGCGCCGACAACAGTGAGAGTGCAAATATTGCGATGACAGTTTTCATTATTATGTGCCTTTGTGGAATGTGAACATTAAGCGAGCTGTTCCTGCACAGCGCGCCATGCAGTATCGAAAGCCTGTCTTTTGACAGCTAAATTTTGCTGAGCATTTTTTTGGCGGTAAGGCATACCGCGCTCTGCCAATGGCGCCATGCAAGACCTAACTGTTCCTCATCAACTACCAACTCCAACTAAAATCCAGCGAAGTATTGCGTCGGTCGCCCACCCGAACGAGTCTTGAGTTGGGCCAAACTAGGTCTCCGTCACCACCGCCGTCACGGGTGAAGTATTTTTCATCGCTGAGATTGCTAACCGTGAAAGCCAGTGTCCAGGGGCCGGATTCCGGCGCCAGGGTAAGCCGGGCATTGAATAGCAGCTTTTCCGCGATTTCCTTTTCCTCTGGCAGGCTGGTTTCGGTGAAGTAGCTGCTGGTATAAAGCGCGTCGATGCCCAGTGTAATCGCCGTATCAGCACCCAACTGCGGCAGCGGCAGGCTGGCTTCGGGAGTGAAAACTGCTGACCAAGCTGGCGCGTTAACCAGCGTTTTGCCAGTCAAATCGCCACCCGGCGCATTTGTATAATCCAAATACCGCGCGTGGGAATAGGCCGCAGAACCGCTAAGGGTGAGCCAGGGCGCAAATGACGGCAACCACATACCGTCCATTTCAGCGCCG
>JBKEFB010000032.1:0-29133 GCA_046712405.1 Zhongshania sp.
AGGCCACCGCGCGACATAGTGAAGTGTAGTAGACCAAAGCCGGTTAAAAAGGTGAACATTGCACCCCAGCGGAACCACCACAATGCTCTAGGAGCTAGTTTTTTTACGGCGTCGGCTTTAGCTGAGACTTCGGCTTCTTTAAAGTATTCGGTTTGCACAAAGTTGAAGTAGTACAGTAAGCCGATCCAAGTAATGCCGAATAGGACGTGTAACCAGCGTAGTAACAGGTCTGGTGAGATAAATGCATCCATTAAAAGTAGCCTCATTTTACGTGTTGGTGTTATTGGATTTCTATTGTTATTAGTCTGTTTAATATTGCTCATGGCGCAGCTTGAGCATAATGAGCAGCACTAAAGCCGCTAAAGTATAGCAAAGCCGATGAGCTTGGGTAGTCAATAAGACTCAAATCGCTCGGCGAGTGCTTTAACCCCCTGCATGCGAGTGTCATAATGCCGGTTCTCTTACCTCTTTCAATTACAGTGAGTTGATAATCGTGAGCACGGACAAACAGGAACCAAAAATTTCACTCTCGATTGATGACGAGGATATTGTTCAGCGTGCGGCAATGAAAAAGCCCGCCGAGCCGAAGGCGCCGGAAGTGGGCGGGCCCAGAGGTGGCGGTGGTTTCGTCATGTTTATGCTGACGGTGTTGGTATTACTGCTCTGTGGCGTTTCTTATTATTTATACTGGCAGTTAGCGGCAACGCAGGTACAAATGTCGGTGAGTCAGGGTCGTATAGTTACCTTAGAAAAGCGTCTTTCATCAGCTGATGAGAGCATTAGCGAAAGCTCCGTTAGCACATCTGTGAAGCTCAAGGAGTTGGACGAAGAAGTTCGCAAGCTCTGGGACAATGTCTGGAAGAAACAAAAAGATCAATTAGCTCAGCACGATGTCGCTCTAGACAAGCAGCAGACTGGGCTAGATAACGCGGCCAAACTAATTGGGGCGTTTGGGGCCAGACTTGAGAGCAGTGATGCGCAGCTAAGTAAAATTGCTGCCTCATATAGCAGTGATCTCGAATCTTTCACGTCAATGTCAGGTAAGTTGGACAGGGTCATTGCGCAGTCTGAAGTGAATCGTAAAGAGCTATTTACTATGGCTAAACAAGTTGCTGCCGGCGGCAGTCTGGATGTCAGAGTTAAAGATGTCCAGCGCCGCATCACTCGAAATGAAGAGTGGTTAGACTCGGTGAATGCCTTCCGTAAGCAAGTAAATCGAGACATTGAATCTATGCGCCAAACGATGACGCAATACCATGCGGGTAACTCGACACCGCGCTGATTTGTTTGGGTAGGCGGTGGTGCGGCCCTAGGCTCTGCGCTGCCGCCCTCCTGCTGAGGTATAATCTTTCGCCATTCTGGGCGCTGTTGCCAACCATTTATCCGGAGTCTTCCCGTGACCATAATTCGTCAAGATGACCTTATTCAGAGTGTGGCCGACGCGCTGCAATATATTTCTTATTACCACCCGGTTGACTTTATTCGCGCCATGGATGAAGCCTATCAGCGCGAGCAGAATCCCGCAGCCAAAGATGCGATGGCACAAATACTGATTAATTCGCGTATGTGTGCTGAGGGTAAACGTCCTATTTGCCAAGATACCGGTATCGTGACGGTATTCCTCACTGTCGGTATGAATATCCAGTGGCAAGGTACTATGGGCGTAACGGACATGGTCAATGAAGGTGTTCGTCGTGCTTACAACCTGCCTGATAATATTCTTCGGGCCTCAATTTTGGCAGATCCGGACGGCGCCCGCGCCAATACCAAAGACAATACCCCCGCTGTTATTCATTACGAGATTGTCCCTGGCGACACCTTAGAGGTGCACGTGGCTGCCAAGGGGGGTGGCTCTGAGGCCAAATCGAAATTTGCCATGTTAAATCCTTCTGATTCAGTAGTGGATTGGGTGCTGAAAATGGTGCCGACCATGGGTGCCGGCTGGTGCCCGCCAGGTATGCTCGGTATTGGTATTGGTGGTACCGCAGAAAAAGCGATGATTATCGCCAAAGAAGCGCTCCTAGACCCCATCGATATTTACGATTTGCAAAGGCGTGGCGCCGATAATCGCGCCGAAGAATTGCGCCTGGAGCTGTTTGAAAAAGTAAACAAACTAGGTATCGGCGCGCAGGGCTTAGGTGGCTTGACTACGGTGCTGGATGTGAAAGTTAAAGACTTTCCAACCCATGCTGCGAACAAAGCGGTGGCCATGATCCCTAATTGTGCCGCAACTCGTCACGCCCACTTCACCCTCGATGGCAGCGGCCCTGCAGTGCTCACGCCGCCCTCCTTGGACGAGTGGCCAGAAGTCACTCGTGAAGCGGGTGAGAACGTAAAACGGGTTAATCTTGATACTGTCACGCAAGAGGAAATGAATACTTGGAAGCCCGGCGACACCGTATTACTAAGCGGTAAAATGCTGACCGGTCGCGATGCGGCGCATAAGAAAATGGTGGATATGTTGGCTAAGGGTGAAGCTTTGCCTGTCGACTTAAAAGGTCGATTCATCTATTACGTTGGCCCCGTTGATCCGGTGCGCGACGAAGTAGTTGGACCTGCTGGCCCGACTACGGCAACACGAATGGATAAATTTACCCGCACCATGCTGGCCGAAACTGGTTTGATGGGTATGATTGGTAAGTCCGAACGTGGCGATGTGGCTATCGAGGCAATTAAAGAATTTGGTGCAACCTACTTAATGGCCGTGGGCGGCGCGGCCTACTTGGTAGCGCAGGCTATCAAGAAGTCGGAAGTGGTGGGTTTCCCTGAATTGGGAATGGAAGCGATCTACGAATTCACCATTGAAGATATGCCGGTCACCGTTGCGGTTGATGTGCGCGGTGAATCCGTTCATAAAATTGGTCCGCAAACCTGGAAGGCTAAAATACAAGAGCAGGCGATTACAGTTTCTTAGATCTTAAAAGTAGGGTGCGCTCAGGCGTGCTTTACCGATATTTTTTTGAATTATTTTGCCTCGATTAACAGTAAATCATTACATTGTTTGCATTTTACCCCTCAGCCATGTGCAATACCGTCACAGCTTCTTTGATTGGATGACACCTTGGCCACTGCAACTTTTTATTGGCACGACTATGAAACTTGGGGCGCGAATCCTGCCCGTGACCGGCCAGTGCAGTTTGCTGGTGTGCGAACCGATGCTGATTTAAATGTTATCGGCGAGCCATTAATGGTTTACAGTCGGCCGAGCCCAGATTACCTCCCTCACCCAGATGCCTGCTTGATTACCGGCATCACACCCCAGCAAGCGCTGCAAGAAGGGGTGTCTGAGTCGGAATTTATTGCCACCGTCCATGCAGAGTTATCCCAGCCAGGTACCTGTGGTGTCGGTTACAACAGTATCCGCTTCGATGACGAAGTGACGCGCTACACCCTTTATCGCAATTTTTATGATCCCTATGCTCGCGAGTGGCAAAACGGCAATTCGCGCTGGGATCTCATCGATGTGGCCCGCTTGTGTCGCGCTCTGCGCCCAGATGGTATTGAATGGCCCCTACGTGAAGACGGCACACCCAGCTTTAAGCTAGGAGAGCTGTGTATTGCCAATGGCCTGAGTCATGAATCTGCCCACGATGCCCTGTCGGATGTGTATGCAACAATTGATCTGGCCAAGTTGTTAAAGCAACACCAGCCTAAGTTGTTTGCCTACGCCCTGAGTCTGCGAGATAAACGCACAGTGGCCGCGATGTTAGATGTGGTGATCCAAGTGCCGGTATTGCATGTCTCTGGGCGCTTGCCCGCAGCTAAGTTTTGCTCTGCGCTGATGATGCCCCTGGCTCTGCACCCTGATAATAAAAACAGCGTGATTGTTTATGACTTAAGTGTCGATCCTAGCCCGCTACTTGAATTGTCTGCCGAGGAAATCGCCGTGCGGGTATTCAGTGCGACCGCAGATTTACCCGAAGGTACTGAGCGTATTCCGCTAAAAGAAATTCATATTAACCGCGCGCCAATTATTGCGACTGCTAAATTAGTCGATGAGGCGGTGAGTCAGCGCCTGCAGATCGATATGGCACTGTGCCGTCGTCATTGGGCGCAGCTTCATAAAGCAGCAGGCGTGGTAGAGAAGTTGCAGAAAATTTTTGGCGCACGCGAGTTTGCGCAAAGCAACGATCCTGACGTCATGCTATACGGCGGCGGTTTTTTTAACGGCGACGATAAAAAAATGATGGATGAGGTTCGCCGTGCGACGCCAGACATTCTCGCCATGCATAGCTATCGCTTCAGTGATGCGCGCCTACCGGAATTGTTGTGGCGCTATCGGGCCCGTAATTTCCCCATGAGTTTGTCTGATTCTGAGCGCGAAAAATGGCGCGATTTTTGTCGCCAGTGTTTGCGTGATCCAGAATCAGGCCAGCTGGGCTTTACGGCATTTCGGCAGCGCTTGGTTGAGCTCGCAGGCGAGCGCACCTCAAGCACGGATGCAATGATATTAAGCGAACTCAATGATTACGCAGACGCCTTGGAGCACGAATGTTTGTGACGTCGGCTTGGTGGGTTTATCTGGTGCGCAGTCGCAGCGGCAAACTGTATACCGGCATAACCACAGACCTAGAGCGTCGTTTTAGGGAGCATTGCGGCGAGGGCGCGCGCGGTGCTCGGTTCTTTCGCGGCGATCCAGCCGAGGCAATGGTGTATTGCGAACCCGCAGAGAATCGTTCGCTGGCATCGCGGCGAGAAGCTGCTATAAAGAAATTACGGCGCAGTGAAAAAGAATCCTTGATCATTCCGCCGCTGAATTGATTTTACCGACCTGTAAATGCCTGTAAACGCTGCTTTCCTGTACTCGAGATAAAGGCGATAATGATCGGCTAAGCAGGGGAGACTTATGACGGATACGGGTTCAGAACGCGAAAAAAGCACTAACGTTGGCGTATTAAAAGCGATGATGACGTTCTTGCGGCCTTATCGCTGGCAAATGCTGGGAGCTAGTCTTGCTTTAATGTGCACCGCTGCAATTACTCTTTCTATCGGCCAAGGCCTGCGGATGTTGGTTGATCAGGGCTTTTCCAGCAATGCCTCGGAAGCGGCGTTAAACCAAGCATTACTCTTGTTTATGGTCATGATTCTGCTTTTATCTGCGGGTACCTTTGCACGTTTTTACCTGGTTTCTTGGATTGGCGAACGCGTTAGTGCAGATTTGCGCAAGGCGGTGTTCGCGCATGTTGTTCATCTTCATCCCGGTTATTTTGAAACCAATCTGAGCGGAGAGATCCAGTCCCGCATCACCACCGATACCACCTTGCTGCAGACCGTCATTGGCTCATCGGTATCTATTGCGCTGCGTAATTCTCTGATGTTTGTTGGTGGTTTGATTCTATTATTTATTACCAACCCCAAGCTAACCGGTTTGGTCATGCTGAGCGTGCCGTTGGTGGTTGTCCCGATCATTGTTTTTGGACGTCGTGTTCGCGCCCTGTCGCGCACTAGCCAAGACCGTATTGCCGGTGTGGGTAGTTTTGTCGGTGAGGCAGTTAAAAACATAAAGATGGTGCAGGCATTTAACCATCAAAAGCTCGATAAAGACGCTTTTAATGGCCATGTAGAATCAGCGTTTGTCGTTGCAATTGTGCGTATTAATCAGCGCGCATGGCTGTCTACTATTGTTATTACCTTGGTGTTAGGCGCCGTAACGGCAATGTTGTGGGTTGGTGGTCACGATGTATTGGCGGGTGAAATCAGTGGTGGCGAATTGACGGCCTTTATTTTTTACGCGGTGATGGTTGCTGCTTCGGTGGGGGCTATTTCAGAGGTGTATGGCGATCTGCAGCGTGCAGCGGGTGCGACTGAACGGTTACTGGAATTGCTGGCGGCAGAGAACTTAGTCCCCTCTCCTGAGCAGCCGTTAAGTTTGCCGGTAGCGCCACCGGGTAATTTGCAATTTGACGCTGTGAACTTTAGTTATCCATCGCGACCTGAGCAGCGCGCCATTGATAATTTAACTTTGAATATTGCGCCGGGTAGCAGTGTGGCATTGGTGGGAAGTTCGGGTGCGGGTAAGTCGACCTTAGTAGATTTAATTTTGCGCTTTTACGACGTGCAGGGCGGCGCGATTCGCTTTGATGGTATCGATATTCGTGAGCTCAGCCTCGATGATCTGCGCAGCCAAATTGCCATGGTCCCTCAGCAGCCGGTGTTGTTTACCGGTTCCGTGGCTGACAATATTCGCTACGGGAAACCCAGTGCCAG
Source organism: Zhongshania sp. (assembly GCA_046712405.1). Taxonomy (GTDB): domain Bacteria; phylum Pseudomonadota; class Gammaproteobacteria; order Pseudomonadales; family Spongiibacteraceae; genus Spongiibacter. Next base: position 6,208 of record JBKEFB010000032.1, read on the forward strand.
TATGGCTGAAATAGAAGCGGCGGCGCGCTCGGCTTATGCCCATGAGTTTATTGAACGCTTATCGGATCGCTACGATAGTTTTGTCGGGGAGGGTGGTATACGACTCTCTGGTGGCCAGCGGCAGCGTATTGCTATTGCTAGAGCGATACTGGCAGATCCAAGGTTATTATTATTAGATGAGGCGACTAGTGCGCTTGATGCGGAGAGTGAGTTTCAAGTTCAGCAAGCCTTGGAATTACTTATGAAGGGCCGCACCACTATTGTCATTGCCCACCGTCTAGCAACGGTAGTGAATGTTGATATTATCGCAGTCTTAGATCATGGCAAGTTGGTGGATACGGGCAGTCACGCCGAGCTTTTACAGAGTTCGCCGCTCTATGCGCGCTGGGCGAGTCTGCAATTTGATGAAGGTGTGAACACTGTTGGTGTGTTGGTGGCGGTTTAATTTTTGGGAGAGACAGTAGTGAAATTTTCCGGCAGTCATATTCTCTCTATCAGCCAGTTTGATCGCGATGACATTGAACGCGTATTTGAAGTTGCTGATCGCATGGTGCCTTATGCGCATCGGCAGCGCGTCACTAAGGTGCTCGACGGTGCCATTCTTGGTAATATGTTTTTTGAACCCTCAACGCGAACACGGGTGAGTTTTGGGTGCGCCTTTAATCTACTTGGCGGCGAGGTGCGTGAAACCACCGGGTTTGAAACCTCGGCTATTTCCAAAGGTGAGTCACTTTATGACACCGCGCGGGTCTTAAGCGGCTATAGCGATGTTATCGTTATGCGCCACCCGGTGCCGGGTTCGGTAGCTGAGTTCGCTGCGGCGAGTAGAGTGCCGGTAATGAATGGTGGTGATGGCGCGAATGAGCATCCTAGCCAAGCGCTGCTCGACTTATATACCATCCGCAAAGAATTACAGCATCAGGGCCGAAGTGATCTTGATGGTCTGCGTATTGCCATGATTGGCGATCTGAAACATGGCCGTACCGTGCACTCACTGTGCAAATTACTTTGCCTTTATAGGAATGTTACGGTGATGCTGATTTCTCCTGATGAATTGAAAATGCCGGAAGTTATTATTGAGCAGCTGCGACAGTCTGGTAGCACGGTGCAAGAATCTGATGTGATGGAGGGCAGTATTTCAAAGGTCGATATTGCGTATTCAACACGTATTCAGGAAGAGCGCTTTACTAGCCCCGCCGAGGCAGATTTATATCGTGGTCGCTACCGCCTGAATCAATCGATTTATACTCGTTATTGCGAGCCAAACACGGTCATTATGCATCCGTTGCCCCGGGACTCTCGGACCGAGGCAAATGAATTAGACAACGATCTTAATGATAATCCCAATTTGGCTATATTTCGTCAGGCTGATAACGGTGTGTTGGTGCGTATGGCGCTGTTCGCGTTGACGTTGGATGTTGTCGATCAAGTCGATAAAGCCGCCCGTGATGTCAATTGGTATACCGAAAGACGGTTTTAAGTTTTATTTCTATCCTTGGCACAGCAGCTATTATCAATGACAGATTTTGAATCCGAAGATGTAGAAGTTGAAGAAGACCGCGCAGCATGGCACGGTTTTTTTCAAGTGCGTAAATTACGTTTGCGCCACCGTCTATTTGCCGGTGGTTGGGGGAAATGGCTCAGTCGCGAGGTGTTTATGCGCGGTCCGGCGGTGGGTTTGCTGCCCTATGACCCGGTAAATGACTGCATTCTGCTGGTTGAGCAATTTCGTATTGGTGCGCTCAGGCGCGCCGAACGCCCTTGGTTGCTAGAATTGGTTGCCGGTATTATTGATACCGATGAAAGCCCTGCTGAAGTGGCGCGTCGGGAAGCAAGAGAAGAGGCCAATATAGAGATTGGCGAAATGGATGCGATCGCTGAATATTATTCTTCACCCGGCGGCAGCGATGAATATTTCTATTTGTTTTGTGGCGCAGTTGACCTGAGCTCGGCAGGCGGCTATTTCGGACTTCCCACCGAGGGCGAAGATATTCACGCCCAAGTTATTTCTTTTGCTGATGCGATGACCATGCTTGAGGCTGGAAAAATAAATAACGCTCACAGCCTGATTGCTCTGCAGTGGCTGCGTGAGCATAGAGACGACTTACGTCGGCGGTGGCAGGCTTGAGTGATACGGCTGTGCAGAAGCCAATAAAGCAAAGTGGCTTATTGCGTTCAAGTTTGTTGGTCAGTGTGATGACGCTGATGTCGCGAGTGTTGGGGCTGGCTCGTGACGTTGTTATTGCAATTTTTTTAGGCGCTAGCAGCAACGCAGACTGCTTTTTTGTCGCGTTTAAAATCCCCAATTTTCTGCGGCGTCTGTTTGCCGAGGGTGCGTTCTCTCAAGCCTTTGTGCCGGTATTATCTGAGTACAAGGAAAATGGCAGCAAAGAGTCCGTTAAGTTGCTGATTGACCGCACTGCGGGTGCTTTGGGTGGCGTGTTATTGCTGGTCACCTCCTTGGCGGTAATAGCCTCGCCGCTGGTTGCCACCCTGTTTGCCCCCGGTTTTCGTGATGATCCCGCTAAGTTTCAGCTCACCTCGGATATGATCCGGATTACCTTTCCGTACTTGTTTCTTATTTCCATGACCGGTTTTGCCGGCGCTATTTTAAATACTTTTGGCCGCTTTGCGGTGCCGGCGTTCACGCCGGTGTTATTGAATGTCTGTTTGATTGTGTCTGCGCTGTATTTTTCCTCGTATTTTGCTGAGCCGGCAATGGCCTTGGCCTGGGGTGTGTTAATGGCTGGCATGGTGCAGTTAGTATTTCAGCTGCCGTTTTTGCAGCGGATTCAAATGCTGCCCCGGCCGCGATGGGATTGGCGCAACGAGGGTGTACAGAAGATTGTCACCTTGATGATTCCGGCTTTATTTGGAGTTTCGGTAAGTCAGATCAATTTACTGCTGGATACCGTACTGGCGTCGTTTTTACCCACAGGTAGTATTTCTTGGCTCTACTATTCGGACCGTTTAGTAGAACTGCCATTGGGGGTGTTTGCGATTGCTATCGCCACAGTGGTGTTACCCAATTTGTCTCGCCAGCGTGCTGGCGGCAATGAGATCGCGTTTTCATCAACGCTAGATTGGGGGCTGCGCGGCGTATTGCTTATGGCAGTGCCCGCTGCTGTGGCGCTAATGCTACTTGCCGAGCCAATTCTAATCACCTTGTTTCAGTACGGTGAGTTACAAATGCGCGACGTGTCGATGGCGGCCTTGAGTCTGCGTGCCTACACATTGGGATTGATTCCGTTTATGTTAATTAAGGTGCTGGCCCCGGGCTTTTATGCCCGCCAAGACACCAAGACCCCTGTGCGTATTGGTATTATCGCGATGGTCGCGAATATGGTGATGAATATCGCCTTCGTCATTCCATTGCATCACTACTGGCAGGTAGGTCATGCTGGTCTTGCATTGGCAACAGCGGGTTCGGCTTGGCTTAATGCCGGTTTGCTGTATCGCGGTCTACGTCGCAATGCGAGTTTCACGCCCTTACTTGGCTGGGGCCAATATTATTTGCAACTGCTTGGCGCGGTGGTGGCAATGAGTGCCTGTTTATATTTTGGTCTGCAGTGGTTTACTGGCTGGGAGGCTTGGAGTGTATGGGAGCGAGCCTTGCACTTATTGGTCTTGTGCGCCGCGGGCGCTGCAGCCTACGTGCTAGTGATGTTTGGTTGTGGTTTACGGTTGCGAGACCTTAAAGGACCCACCGCGCACTGAGGCTGCAAATCATCGCTTTTGGCGCGCGAGCTGAGCGATATTAGCTCGCAGCGGCAAGAGTCACGAACACTGGCGTTTTAGTCGGGCCACCGCTGGGCTATAATCTCTCGCTTTGCTGAGCAATAAGACGGTAGCCATGGAGTTGATCCGCGGATTTCAACATTTTCGTCCTCGTCATCGTGGCTGTGTAGCTACGATAGGGGCTTTTGACGGTGTTCATTTGGGGCATCAGGCGGTATTGCGCCAGTTAATTGCCAAGGGCCGAGAAATGGGTTTGCCGTCAACGGTGATTATTTTTGAACCCTTGCCCAGAGAATTTTTCTCGCCCGACGAAGCTCCGGCACGCTTAATGAGTTTTCGCGAGAAGTTTATTGCTATGCGGGACTTAGGGGTTGATAGAGTAATGAGGATCAGTTTTACACCTGATTTTCGCGATATGACCGCTCATGAATTTATTCACAAGCTATTTGTGGTCGGCTTGGGTGTCAAATATATAGTGGTCGGCGACGATTTGCGCTTTGGACGTAATCGTAGCGGTGATTTTGATTTATTGCGCAGGGTTGGTAAAAAGGACGGCTTTGACGTTGTTGATACCTCTACCTTAGAAGTGACAGGTGAGCGAGTTAGTAGCACCCGTATCCGTGAGGTCTTGGCAGGTGCCAATTTTGAATTGGCTGAACGTTTACTCGGGCGGCCCTACAGTATCTCTGGGCGCGTTATTGTTGGTCAGCAGTTAGGTCGGACCATTGGTACGCCAACGGCAAATATGGAGCTCCACCGACTGCGCTCGCCCTTGTCGGGGGTGTTTGCGGTGGAAGTTTACGGTGCAGATAGCGTTATGCGGCAGGGTGTTGCCAATGTTGGCGTGCGGCCGACGGTGGGTGACTTCTCCAAGGCGATTTTAGAAGTTCATCTGCTGAACTTTGAAGAGAATATTTACGGCCGCAACATTAATGTCGTATTCCGTAAAAAGCTGCGGAATGAGCATAAATTCGACGGGCTTGATGCACTAAAGGCACAAATCACCCTAGATGTAGTACAGGCGAGAAGTTATTTTAATCTTTAGCCTAAACTTTTAATTCATATTGGGGCCTTGGCACGGGCAAAAGACAATCGTGCACAGGGCTTCATCGTATCGATCTTTGGAAAATACAGAACACCTATATGAGTGAATACAAGCACACCTTGAACTTACCCGAGACGAGCTTTGCCATGAAGGCGAACTTGTCGCAACGCGAACCCGGTATGCTTAAACGCTGGCAGGAAGAGGGCGTGTACGAGCAAATTCGCGAAGCTCGCGCCGGCCGCGAGAAATTTATTCTCCACGATGGGCCGCCTTACGCAAATGGTGATATTCATATTGGTCATGCGGTAAACAAAATTCTTAAAGACATGATTGTTAAGTCAAAAACTTTAAGTGGTTTTGACGCGCCCTATGTGCCGGGCTGGGATTGCCACGGTCTGCCAATAGAGCTGAACGTAGAGAAGAAAGTGGGCAAAGCCGGTCATAAAGTTGACGCTGCCACTTTTCGTGAAAAATGTCGCGAATATGCCTATAAGCAAGTGAATGGCCAGCGCGAGGATTTCAAACGCTTAGGAGTATTTGGCGATTGGGATAGACCCTATCTGACTATGGACTTCAATTTTGAAGCCAATATTATCCGTGCTCTAGGCAAAATTGTTGAGAACGGTCATATGCACAAAGGCTTTAAGCCTGTGCATTGGTGTATGGATTGCGGTTCGGCGTTAGCAGAAGCTGAGGTTGAATATAAAGATAAAACATCACCGGCAATCGACGTGGCATTTGCGATTGTTGATTGCGATGCAGCTATTGCAAAAAGCGGTTTGTCTGCTGATATTGATGGCGAATTGAATCTGGCGATCTGGACCACCACGCCGTGGACCTTACCGGCTAATATGGCGGTGTGTTTACACGCTGAGCTGGATTATCTGTGGGTGAGTTTTACCGGCGAAAGCGGTGACAAGATGGTGTTGCTACTAGCCGATGCCCTGCATGAATCGACTATGGCACGTTACGGTGTCGAAGATTTTGCCATTGTGGGACGTTGCAAGGGCGCGGCACTGGAAAATTTGCAGTTGCAGCATCCGTTTTATAGCCGGCAGGTCCCAATTATCCTCGGCGATCATGTTACTACCGACGCAGGTACCGGGGCGGTTCACACCGCACCAGCACATGGCCAAGACGATTACGTGGTGGGCAAACAATACGGTCTTGAAGTGTACAACCCCGTGGCCGCCAACGGCACATTCTTAGCGGGCACCGAGTTATTTGAACGTCAGCATGTCTTTAAGGCGAACGATAATGTGATCGAGATCCTGACTGAGCGCGGTCGATTGCTGCACTGTAAACATTTTGAGCATAGCTACCCGCACTGTTGGCGTCATAAGAGCCCGATTATCTTCCGCGCCACCCCGCAGTGGTTTGTCAGCATGAAGCAAAATGGTTTACTCGACATGGCGATGGCTGCAGTCGATACCGTAGCCTGGACGCCGAGTTGGGGGCGTGCGCGCATCGAGTCGATGATGCAAGAGCGACCTGATTGGTGTGTTTCTCGCCAGCGGACTTGGGGCGCTCCCATTGCTCTATTTGCTCACAACGAAACAGCTGAATTGCATCCGCGTACCGCTGAGCTGATCGAGCAAGTAGCCAAACTGGTTGAGGCTGGCGGTATTCAAGCGTGGTTCGACTTAGACGCAGCGGAGCTGCTCGGCGATGAGGCGGCGCAATACAGTAAGGTGAGCGATACATTAGATGTGTGGTTTGACTCTGGTGTGACGCATTACGCGGTATTGTCACAGCTAGATAACCTGCAATTACCCGCCGACCTTTATTTGGAAGGCTCGGATCAACACCGCGGCTGGTTTCAGTCGTCTATGTTGACCTCAGTGGCGACTACCGGCGTAGCACCCTATAAAGAGGTGCTTACCCACGGTTTCACGGTAGATGCTCAAGGTCGAAAAATGTCCAAGTCAGTGGGCAATGTGGTTGCGCCACAAAAAATCATGAACACTCTGGGCGCCGATATTTTACGGCTTTGGGTAGCGGCAACGGATTACCGCAATGAAATGACGGTATCGGACGAAATCTTTAAGCGCACCGCAGACTCATATCGTCGTATTCGTAATACTGCACGCTTCCTTCTTTCGAATATGGCTGGTTTTGAGCCGACCGAACACGCTTTAGCGCCGTCAGAGATGTTGGCACTGGATCTTTGGATCATGCATCGTGCGGCGGTATTGCAAGAAGAGCTTGTAGCAGCGTACGAAGCCTATCAATTTCATTTGGTCTATCAAAAGCTGCATAACTTTTGCGTCTCGGAACTGGGTGGCTTTTATCTAGATATTATCAAAGATCGCCAGTACACCACTAAAGCCAATAGTCTGCCGCGGCGTTCTGCGCAGACGGCGATGTACCATATTGCCGAAGCCCTTACGCGCTGGATTGCCCCCATCTTAAGTTTTACCGCAGACGAGTTGTGGGAGCATTTGCCGGGTGAGCATTCGGGTACAGTATTTGCCGCTGAATGGTATACCGGTTTGAGTAAAATGACTCTTGATAGTGATATGGGTAATGATTTTTGGAATACCGTGCAAGATGTTAAATCCGCGGTTAATAAAGTGCTGGAAGGTGCGAAGAAGGAAGGCTTTGTTGGCGGCAGTTTGGCGGCAGAAGTCACCTTGTTCTGCGATGAATCACTAATGACAACCTTGCATGCCCTGGGTGATGAACTGCGATTTGTATTGATTACCTCAGCTGCTCGTTTAGCGCCTTTATCTGCGGTTAATGAAGCGATAGCGACTGATATTGAGGGTTTACAGGTCCGCGTAGCAGCTAGCGAAGGAACTAAGTGTGCACGCTGCTGGCACCATCGCGAAGATGTTGGTCAGGCTCTGGATCATCCTGAACTGTGCTTTCGCTGTATAGATAACGTCGACGGTGATGGGGAAGTGCGCTTGTATGCATGATGATGGAGTAAATAGCGAAATAGCTGCCCAGCGCCGTAGCCGGGTTTTTTGGCTACTGGTGGCAACCGGTGTGGTCGCGCTTGATCAAATCACTAAATATTTCGCCAATACAATGTTGGATTACGCCAGCCCGGTAGAAATTTTTCCGGTGCTGAATATTACTTTGCATTACAATCCTGGGGCGGCGTTTAGCTTTTTGAGTGACGCCGGCGGCTGGCAGCGTTGGCTCTTTTCGGTGATCGCTTTGGCGGTGAGCGCGTATATTTGCGTGTGGATGATGCGCTTGCGGCGTGAACAGTGGCTGCTGTCGCTTGCCTTAGCCTTGGTCTTAGGTGGCGCCCTCGGTAATTTGTGGGATCGCCTGTTTCTTGGATATGTTATTGATTTTGTATCGGTACATTGGGGCGATAGCTACTTTCCCACCTTTAATGTTGCCGATGCGGGTATCAGCGTGGGTGCCTGCCTACTGTTGCTTGATATGGTGGTAAATCCTGAATTGAAAAATCAGCCTGAATAGCTGTGTGGAAATGTATTGATCATGACGAATGTTAGCGTAGCACCGGCTACCGAAATTAGTTTGCACTTTTCTCTTAGTATCATTGATGGCGATTTGGTGGACTCTACCTTTGGTGGTAAGCCGGCCACTTTTGTATTTGGTGACGGCAGCCTGCTTCCCAGTGTAGAGGCCAAATTACTAGGCTTAACAGCGGGCGCCAAAGAGACCTTTATTTTAGAGCCGCAAGACGGTTTTGGTCAGCGTAACCCGTCGAATATCCAGCGTTTTCCGCGCAGCCAGTTTAGCGCCGATATGGTGCTGGAAGAAGGCTTGGTGATCTCCTTTGCGGATGCGGCCCGCGCCGAGGTGCCTGGTGTGGTGAGCGAGGTGAGCGACGAAGATGTGATGGTAGATTTTAATCATCCTCTGGCCGGTCGAAATCTGAGTTTCTGTGTTGAAATTTTAAGCGTCAGCGCACAGGCTGATTCCCAGTAATATTCATTGGCGAAAGACAGTAATCTGAACACGGTGACGTAATGACTAGCTCGGGAGATAAAATGCAAATTAAAATGGCAAATCCTCGTGGATTCTGTGCTGGAGTCGATCGTGCCATCGAGATTGTAAACCGTGCCTTAGACGTGTTTGGTGCGCCGATTTATGTGCGCCACGAGGTTGTACACAATAAATTTGTTGTTGAGAACCTACGTCAACGCGGCGCGATGTTTGTTGATGAACTTGATGAAGTGCCAGACGATAAAATAGTTATTTTCAGCGCCCATGGCGTGTCGCAGGCGGTTCGCAATGAGGCTGATCGCCGCGGTTTGAAAGTCTTTGATGCCACCTGCCCGCTGGTGACAAAAGTGCATATGGAGGTCGTTAGTTTCAGTGGCGCGGGTCATGAGTGCGTATTGATCGGTCACAAGGGCCACCCTGAAGTTGAGGGCACAATGGGGCAATACGACGAATCCCACGGTGGCGGTATCTACCTTGTCGAAGACGTTGAGCAAGCCTTGGCGCTGCAAGTAAAAGATCCAGACCACTTGTCCTATGTTACCCAGACCACCTTGTCTATGGATGACACTGCAGCGGTCATTCAGGCTCTGCGCAGTAAATTCCCCAATATTGAGGGACCGCGTAAAGACGATATTTGCTATGCCACTCAAAACCGCCAAGATGCCGTAAAAACCTTGGCGCAGCAGGTGGATGTAGTGCTGGTGGTAGGTTCGCCTAATAGCTCTAACTCCAACCGCTTAAGAGAGCTGGCTGAGCGTATTGGCTGCCGCGCTTATTTAGTTGATAGTGAAAAAGATATTTGTCTCGAATGGCTTCAGGGACAACCTAAAATCGGTATTACCGCCGGTGCCTCTGCACCAGAAGTGTTGGTTAAGGCGGTTATTGAGCGACTCTGTGAGTTGGGTGCAGCTGCCCCCGTAGAGCTAGATGGTCGTCCTGAAAATATTACTTTCTCTCTTCCAAAAGAGTTGCGTTTGATTGATGTTTCTTAAGCCCATCAGCATGCAACTATTCCTGATTTAATCATTCTTACCCGCCCACCAATACTAATAATGATTAGGTAGGCATCTCTGTGGTCTGGCTTACAGACCGTAATTGTTCCAATTTGGAAAGCACCGCTTGCAGTTGTTGCGCTGCCGTCGGGTGCAAATTTGACATAATTCGCCACCCAGCGGTTTCCGGTAATAGAGACATTCTTCTGGGCTGGATTGCGAGCTAAGATAATTTCGCTCTGCTCTCTTTCGCCATTGCTATTGTTATCTTCAAAGAATGCGAGCTGATTAGACCAGTCTCCATCTTCATTCCATACGGTGATTTGTTTACTTCGCATTACTGCGGTCGCTCTGGCGCTAGTGAGTATGCTGAAAAGCTGTTGCCCGGCTGTGCGCAAGCGATATTCTTGAATCAGAGCGGAGAAAGCGGGTACCGCGCTAAGCGCCAGTATCAAGGTGATGGCAAGTACCGCAATAAGTTCAAATAACGAAAATCCTCGGTTTTCCACTATGGACTCCTTTCCATTTTGGATTTAGTTTGGAAGCATTTTCTGTCTATGTAACAGCTCCTATAACGATCATGTTTAAATCAGTACTAACCTAGTTTAATCTGGAGCGAAACCAAGATATGTCAAATTTAACGGATGCGCTTAATGCAAGTTAACAGTGGCAATAAAGGATTCACCTTAATAGAGTTAATAGTGACGGTCTCGATAGCCTCAGTATTAGCGGTTGTTGCTGTGCCTAGCTTTACCCAGTTTATCGATGAATCCCGTGATCGCGCGGTGGTTCAAAAGCTTATAAAATCCCTTGTGGCTGCGCGTTCAGAAGCGGTGGTGCGGGCTGTCCCCGTGAGCTTGAGCGCAATAGATGGCAACTGGGCTAACGGTTGGTTGAGTTGGGTTGATACCGATGGCAATGGCAGTTACGACGATGGCGAAGCCATTCAAAAAAGTACCGCAGTCAGCGGTGGTGCCGCCATTACAGGTGATCGCGGAGGTACTGCCGTAAATACCATCGTATTTAGCCGCGATGGTTTTCTCAATGATGCTGCCGGGATAGTGATTTCATATCGCACATCGCCAGAATATTGTGTTCGTGATCGCAATATCAGCATCAACCTTACTGGTCAGGTGAGGGTGACCGAAAGGGGTTGCTCATGAATAGAAGTCGACAGCGGGGTGTAACCTTAATCGAGGTGCTTGTCGCCGTACTCATAACGGCGACAGGTGTGCTCGGCGCCGCGACAATGCAGCTCAATGCAGTCAAGTTTAATCAAATATCAACCACTCGTTCCATCGCCGTCTTTCTGGCTAATGATATTTCAGATCGCATGCGTGCAAATAGAGCAGATGCCTTGGTCGGACGTTATGATTTGGGTATGAATAATGACGCGCCTACAGGTTCTGCTATTTATCAAATTGATGTGCAGGACTGGCTGCATGAAGTTGCACTGCGGCTTCCAGCGGGTGATGCTTCCATCGAGCGCGATAACGCTAATTTCATTATTTCCATTCAGTGGGACGAAAGTCGGCTGTCGAAGACTCGCGAAATCAGCGCCGGCGATAATCAAATCTTTGTTTTCCAGACTAGTCTGTGAAGGTGTATATGAGGTCGCCACAGAGAGGTTTTGGTCTTGTAGAACTGATGATTTCCATCACTCTCGGTTTATTCTTAAGCACAGCGGTGATTCAAGTTTTTCTCGCCACTAATACCAGTTCTAGAGTTCAAGATTCACTAGCACAAGTTCAAGAAAATGCGCGTTTTGCAATGCGATTTGTGGGTAAAGAAATTCGTATGGCAGGTTATATGGGTTGCAGCTCTGTTGGTAACATCAATATTAACGTCATTGCTGAACCGGCAAGCGCTGCTGATTTTGGAATAGCAACGGGGCTGGTAGGTGAAGATAATATCGCCGCTGGCAATGTTTTTTCAGCCGTCCCTGGTAGTGACGTGTTGCATATTCAAAAAGCGTCTGAAAGTGATGTAAATGTCACTGGTAATATGGAAACTAACGATGCCAATTTACAAATTGAAAACAATAGTCTTGGTTTTGAAACTGGGGATTACGTCATAGTCAGTGACTGCCTTAACGCAGATTTATTTCGGATTGGCAATGATCTGGGAACTAATGACAATACCGCAGCGACTTTAACTCACCCTCAAGTCCCGGGACTTAATTCAAGTAACAGCCTAAGTAAGTCCTACCAAACTGATGCGGAAGTATTTGCATTTGAAAGTGTTGATTACTTTGTTCGAGATACCGGAAGAAATACGGCGGGTGGGCAGCCGATAAATGCTCTCTATATGCAACGTCTCATTGCTGGTACCGGAGGTGTAACCGGTGCCGCTGTAGAGTTGGTCGAGGGTGTTGAAGATATGCAGATGAGCTACGGTGTAGATACTAACGCTGATCGAGCCGTGGATATCTACCAAACTGGGGCTGTGGTGACGGATTGGGGGAATGTACTGAGTGTTCGGTTAGCCTTACAGCTGGTGGCAAACGAGGATAATGTTGTTGGTAAGACCGGTGGCGCTAATGCACAGTCAATTATAGATTTAAATGGTAATGTCGTCGCCAATTCTGACGGCCGCTTTCGACAAATATTCACCAATGTGTTCGCTATTAGGAATAAATTGCCATGATGGGTCGCAAGGTGAGAAATAGTATTGATAGACAGCGTGGTGCGGTGTTGATTGTCAGTCTTGTGTTTATGCTAATACTCACCATTACCTCCGCAGCGTCTATGCAGTCTTCGACCTTACAGGAGCGGATGGCCGGGAATACTAAAGACACCAAATTGGCATTTCAGGCGGCCGAAGCTGGATTGCGAGTTGCCGAATCTGCTTTGTCACAAATTAATGTGGGTGAATTTGATGGCGTCGATGGTTTGTATCGCTTGTGCGCGGATCTTGCAAATATTGCTACCGTCTGCGTTAAGCCAGATTGGTCTAATCCTTCCTCAACAGGTTGGCAAGTTCTGGCCGCAGATGTAATTCCTTACGCCGCACAACCGCCAGAATACTTTATTGAAGAGCTAGTTAGCGTAGCAAGCGAAAATGAAATATTAGATTCCGATAAACCCGTCGCGCCGTTAGTTTTTTATCGAATTATCGCAAGGGGCTATGGGGTGAGTAACCGCAGTATGGTTGTGCTAAGTACTACTTATAAGCGCAGTAATTAAGTGTGCAAATATTGGACCGGGGAAAAACTATGACCGTCTCTAAGAGGCATAATAAGCATATTGGTTTATTATTTATTGCTATGGTATTAATCTGGCCGAGCTTGCTTAATGTGTCAGTCGCCTATGCTACAGATAGCTGTATTATCGAGCAAGTGACTAATAAGTCTATTGGAAAGAAGAAGGCTAATCAGACTTATACCTTCTCGAATTTAATTGAAATCACTGAAATAGTAAATGTCGATGTTAATAAAAACAAACAATGTCCTAATAGAAAGTATGCGTTTAATGATAATAAGCTGACTGTTTATAACAGTAAAAGTGATGTTATAAAATGTAAGGCTACGTTTACTGTTAAAGGTGAGAAGACAGACTGCTCTTCGGTTGATCCGGTGAATGATGATATCGCCCAAAATCCATTATTCCTGACTCAGGCCGCTGAGCCCAATGTTATGTATATTTTGGATGATTCGGGTTCAATGCAATTTGAGTTGATGCCAGGTAGTATAATTTATAGTAGTACTAGATATATATTTCCGAGAGCCGATGGTGTTTATAAAGGTAATGACTATAACAATTATGTGCCCACTGTGGATGCAAACTCAGGGTTTAATGCGCGCTCGCGATCACCACAAATAAACTCCGTTTACTACAACCCAAGCTCTACCTACCCCCCTTGGATTAAGGCAGATGGGAGCTTGTATCCCGATGCCGACGCTCAATGTGCTCTCCATAATCCAGATCGAACTACGAATAGCTTTGATCCAATATATTGCCGAAACCTTACCGTTAATAATGGTAATTACAATAGCGTCAGGTGGTATAGTTGCGATAGTGATGGTGATTGTAATTACACCACTAATGATAAATCATTTTGGCCCGCTAAATATTTTTGGTACAACGGTGCGGGTAGTGATTGGTCTTGGAGTAACTTTAAAGAGATCGATATTCGTTCAGGTCAGATATATACCGGTGATGGTCGTGAAAGTCGTGATGACTGTGATGAGGCCGTTGATGGTTCTATTTCTTGCACGTATACGCAGGAAATACAGAATTTCGCAAACTGGTATACCTACTATCGTTCACGTATTTTAACGGCTCGCGGCGGAAGTGGTTATGCCTTTGCCGAGCAGGGTGTAGGCATACGAGTTGGTTTTGGCAGCATTAACCAAGACGAAACCACCATAGATGGTGAAAATACCAAAGTTATTGTTAATGGGGTACGTATTTTTGACGGCGAAGCACGAGCTGATTTTTATAAATCGCTATATGAACGTGAAATCCCAAATGCAGGAACACCATTACGCTTAGCAGTGGATTATGCGGGTAAGTATTTTTCACGCAAGGATAATAAGGGACCTTGGGGAGCTGAGCCGGGTACTGACGACAGCGCTGATCAGTTGGAGTGCCGAAGAAATTACACGGTATTAATGACAGACGGATACTGGTCTGGCTCGGCTACGATTGGCGGGGCAAATAATAATAATGATGGTACTGATGGACCTACCCAAACTGGGCCTACTGGTGCGAGTTTTAGCTATAAAAACGTGTCGCCATTTACCGACGGAGAGTCGAGTTCGCTAGCTGATGCGGCTATTTACTATTGGAAAAATGATCTTCGCACGGATATGCCCAATGTGGTTGCGGTATCTAAAACGTCGCCGGCATTCTGGCAGCATATGACGACCTTTGGTGTCGGCCTAGGGGTTTTTGGTACGGTTGATCCAGATGCAGCCTTTGCGGCAATTCCGTCTGGCGATATAATCTCTTGGCCTAAGCCAACATCGAATGAACTTCATAAAATTGATGATTTACTACATGCGGCGGTGAATACACGCGGCGGGTTTTTTAGCGCCTCAGAGCCAGAAGTATTTGCTAATAAGCTCGGTGCGATTTTGCAAACGATTGCGAATGAAAGTAAGTCCTCTGCTTCATCGGTTTCGGCGAACTCTACCCGTTTGGATTCTGGAACACTAATTTATCAAGCGAGTTTTAATAGTTTGGAGTGGTCGGGTCGAATTATTGCCTATTCTTTAAATAGTGATGGTAGTTTGAATGATGTGGTTTGGGATACCAATTCAGGCGGAATTCCAGCGCCAGCCTCTAGAAATATTATAACGGGTGTGGGGGACCAACAGGAGTTCACGAATAAGGCAATTGCTTTTACTGATACGAATTGGAGCCAATTAGCGACAAGCCAACAGAATGAACTTATCGCTGGCGAAGCGCTTGCTGATGGTAAGGCTCGTCTGGCGTGGTTACGGGGCGACAAAAGCAGCGAGGGTACTAAGTTTCGAGAACGCTCAACAATTTTGGGTGATATTATTAATTCAGATCCATTTTTTGTCGGTCAGAATGAAAATTTTGCGTATAACAAGTTGCCCGGACTTGAAGGCTCAAGTTACGAAAGTTTCCTTGCGACTAAGTCCGCACGTACCGCGATGATTTATGTCGGGGCAAATGATGGGATGTTGCATGGGTTTGACGCGACCACGGGTGTTGAGAAATTTGCTTATATTCCTGTTTCTGCATATCCAAAGTTAGCTGAATTGACTGCGCCTGAGTATCAACACTCCTACATTGTAGATGGCTCACCACGGGTACTAGATGCTTACTTGAGTGGCGCTTGGAAGTCGATTTTAGTTGGCTCGACCGCAGCTGGTGGTCGATCTGCTTTTGCGATTGATGTTACACATCCTGATACATTAGGGGCATCTAACTTTCTTTGGGAGTTTGCGACGCCAGCCGCTGCGACCGACAAATTGGGTGTTGCTATGAGCCAGCCTGTCATCGCCCGTGTTGCTGCGGGAGGTAAGTGGGTCGCGATCTTTGGCAATGGTTATAACTCTGGTGATACCGTCAAACTCTTGGTTGTTGATTTGGAAACCGGCGCATTGATAAAAGCAATCAATACCGGCGTAAGTGGCGCCGATAATGGCTTGGCAACGCCAGTTCCCGTCGATGTCAATAATGACCGAGTTACCGATTTTGTCTACGCGGGTGATTTAAAGGGTAATCTTTGGAAGTTTGATCTAAGGGGGATAGATAATATCCAGTGGGACGTGGTCTATAAAACGGCGGGGGTCGCAACACCTCTTTACACCGTTGTTGATTTAGACGGTAATCCTCAGCCGATTACCTCTCGTCCCACGGTAGGTACTCACCCTGAAGGTGGCCATATGATTTATTTCGGTACGGGTAAATATTTTAAGAATAGCGACGCACTATTACCGACTACTCCGCCTGTACAAGATTTTTATGGCATTCGAGATAATGGTGTGAGCTTTACCGGGCGAGATAAGCTACTTTCTCAAAGTATTGACTTCGAGGGCTCTGCCACAACAGTTAATGGTTCAGCCTCGTCAAATATTATCCGTATTGTTTCTAATAATAGTGTCGGAATACCGCCGACCTATGGCTGGCATTTACCCTTGTATCCGCCTTCGGAAGCTCGTACTGGCGAGCGCGTCGTTTCACAGGCAGTGCTTCGCAACGGCAGAATTATCTTCGCCACTATTATTCCCTCGGAAAGTATCTGTGGTTTCGGTGGTAGTAGTTTTTTGATGGAGTTAGATGCTGACACGGGTGGTCGTATTGGTGATCCAGTATTGGATATCAATGGTGACGGTAAAGTTGATTTGTTGGATTTAGCGCTCTTTGAAGGAGACTATTATCCTGCAAGTGGTATCGGAAGTCCGGAGATGATTAAAACGCCGGGCATCATCGGCGCCGGCGCGCTCGAATATAAGTATACGTCTGGTACCAGTGGTACGATTGGTGTGATTACAGAGACGGGTGGCGGAAGCGACGTATCTGGTCGGCAGTCATGGAGACAGCTTCAGTGATCAATAGAGCGACTGCTAAAGGTTTTAGCTTGATTGAGCTAATGATCACCTTAGCGATTGTTGGTATTCTCGCATCAATTGCATATCCCTCCTATCAGGAGCAAGTGGCTATGTCGCGCCGTTCTGAAGTGAGCGGTGCGTTGCTATCGGCGGCCCAGGCGTTAGAGCGGTATTACTCGGCAAATGGGCGCTATACAACTACTTTGGCAGGCTCGACTTTGCCGTCGGTATTTTTGATTAAAGTGCCAGAAAGTGGCGCGGCGTATTATACCGTCGCGTCTAGTTCTGCATCCGCCAATGCATTCACGCTCAAGGCCAGCCGAGCAGGAGTAATGACAAGCGATAGCTGCGGAGATTTTATCTTAGACGAGACAGGGTCTCTTGCTATAACGGATATGCCAACGGGTTCTTCAAAAACCATAAGCGATTGCTGGCGACGCTAGCTAAGGTTTCGTTGAATTTGATTCTACCGGTCATCGAGCCTTAGCTGATACTGACTTAACTCCCTCTTAAAGTGTAAAGCGAGTCATCACAATTGTATGTTTTTATCCTTAGGCTGATATCACCACTGCGCGTACAGAAATCACTCTTACCAAGTTTGCTGCCCCTAGTGGGTGCTGGGAATAACGCGAGGAAAACTTTATCCGTCTGATGCGCAGCCCACCGGTAGCTTTGATCTGATGGTGGCTTGCCGTCAGCCACAATGTCAGGACTGGTTTGATTGAATGGAGAAATTCGCTGCTCGCTATGGGGCGGGGACGGGGACGACGATTCTATCTTTAAATCCAGTGAAGATAGGCCGCTCATGAGTGGTCGGCGTATGTATTTTTTTCTAAATAGCCTCAGGTAGCCGCCGTGTTTAATTGTCTAGCTGGTATTTTTTGAGCTTGTAGCGGAACTGCCTAAACGTCACCCCAAGCATTTTTGCAGAATCGGTTTTATTCCAGCGGTTAGCTTCCAGTGCATCTGAAATAATCTGCACTTCTATGTTTTCAAGATAGCCCTCCATATCGCCTCCGGCGGCGTCCATATGCGATATTTTAGCTGTCGTTATTGCCGACACGTTAGCACCTTCGATATATGGAGCCGCGGAGGGCAGGGACAAGTCATCCGGCTTTATGATGCTGTTCTCGCAGAGCGTGGCAGCGCGCTCAATAATATTTTCTAATTCGCGGACATTGCCGGGGAAATGATAATCGCAGAGAGTTTGCAGTGCTTCATCGCTCATGAGAGGAGGTGTCAAACCCCATTCGTTGCTGATTTTATCGAGCATGAATTTCGCTAGTAGGGGAATATCTGTCCGCCGATCTCGCAGGCTTGGAACCTGTACTTCAATGACGTTAATTCGATAGAACAAGTCACTGCGAAAATGTTCTGCCTTAACAGCTTTACTCAAGTTCCTATGGGTCGCACTGAGTATGCGAACGTCGACGGGTATTTCTTGGTTGGAGCCAATACGCCTAACAGCTTTTTCTTGTATGGCGCGTAATAATTTCACCTGCATATTTAAGGGCAGATCGGCGACTTCATCTAAAAATAGCGTGCCGCCATTGGCTGCTTCAAACAGACCTTCCTTGTGGTCGTAGGCGCCGGTAAAGCTGCCTTTAGTGTGGCCAAAAAACTCACTTTCGACGAGCTCGCTGGGAATTGCACCGCAGTTGACCGGCACGAAAGGTGCATCGCTGCGTGGGCCATTAGCATGAATGAGCCTAGCAACTACTTCTTTACCACTGCCAGATTCACCACTGATATAAATTGGCGCTTGGCTACGTGATAATTTGATGATCTGTTCGCGCAGTGTGATTATGCATGCGGTTTCGCCGAGCAGTCGAGTATTGCTGCTGCCGTCAAACTGAGTGTTGCGGCGGCCAAGTTTTAATGCGCTTTTAACAAGGTTGCGGAGTTGCGCTACTGAAACTGGTTTATTAATGAAGTCGAAAGCGCCAGCCTTTAATACGTCTACTGCCACCTCCGTGCTGCCATATGCGGTTAATACTGCGACGGCGGTGCAGGGGCATGACTGTTGGATATAGCGGACTATTTCTAGGCCGGAGCCATCAGGTAATTTTATGTCGCTTAGACATAAGTTGATTGCGGGGTTTGACTGCAGTATCTGAATGGCATCGTGAACGTTGCCAACGGCAATGGTTTTTAGGCCCATCCGACTAATAGTGATGTCGAGAAGTTCACGAATATCTGGTTCGTCATCGATAATTAACACGGTTTGTTGCATCTGTTTAGACTCTTTTAACATTCTTTGTTAGTCAGCGAAAGTGCCGCTACCAGGATCGTAAAATTGCAGTCGGAAGCAGCTTTCCCCGCGCTCTGTGCGGCGATAATAAATATGTATTTGGTTTGCAAGGCAAAGTTCTCGACATAAATAAAGTCCTAAGCCGTTGCCCTGATCTTGTGTTGTGAAAAAAGGCTCAAATATTTTGTCTTCATCTTCCGGTTTGATGCCTGGCCCGTTGTCGATGATATCAAGACATACTGCGCCAGTACTGGCATTTTTCAGGCTGCGAAAAGTAAGGATAGCTTTATCACTATTTTCGGCACCATGACGTGCGCCATTCTCCGCAATATTAGAAATAATTTGCATCAACTGGCTGCGATCGACAGTGATGTCGTCGTCTTTGAGAGCGCACTCTAAGTTAATATCTAGCGGTTTATGATTCGATGGCTGCCAGTCGCTTAGAAATTGTTTTAGCCATGTACTTAGTTCAAAGCACAGCGGCTCTGGGCTTCTACCGCGCGACAATTCTAGAATATTTTTAATAATATCGTTCATGCGTAGCGCGTGGTTTTGAATAATGGCGGCAAAGCGTTGGTCGGCTTCTTTCAAGTCGGGGCTCTCTGCTAGTAGTTGGGCCGCGTGGCTTATGGCGCTCAGGGGGTTGCGAATTTCATGAGCAATACTGGCGGTAAAGCGGCCTAGTGAAGCCAATTTTAGATTTTGCGCTCGCTGGTTAATTTCACTGATGTCTTCGAGGTAGAGTAAGCGGTGGCTATCACTGTTTTTTTCTAGAATGCTCATATTGACATGAACATCTAAATGATCTGAGCCAATATTGATAACTTTGGCCGTGTTCCTGTTATGGCGGGCCATATCTATCAGAGCAGGAGGTACATAATGGCTATTATCTTTGGCGGGGGTGGGAATATCGAGTAACTTCGTGGCGGCCGCATTGATGAGCTTTATTTGTCCAGTTTGGCTCATCACGACTATTCCGGTCTGTATACGCTGCACAATACGTTGATTAATTCGCGACAACTGCTCTATATCGGTACGGCGGTATTCGGCCAATTGTTGTGCTTTAACGATGTGCGCGCTTAAATAGCGGATGGCAATAGCGGCAGCAAAATAGGTGGTGCCTGTCATGCCTGCGACGATAAACCGTTGGGGTGATACTCGTTCGTTCAAAGTGTGAGCGGCGACTTCGCTGATTGCAGATATGCTTGCTAGTGCAGCAATGGCTAAGCTCAGTTGCCCAGGCATGGTAATGCTGGCAGCGCTGATGGTAACAATGAGCAATAGTGGTAGGCCAGAGTCGGCAGTGCCAGAGCAATAGCTCATTAGCATGATGACGCCGACATCGATAAAAAACTCGAAGAATAACTGGGTTTGGCCATATTTTGTGCTGAATAAGGTGTGTATTAGCAGGGCTATAACGGCAAAGAGCATGTAGCCGATGACGGCGATGGCAAACCATTTTGGTGCGATAGTTCCCAAAGTGGAATTTACTGACCCAAATGGCAAGGCAATTATTATCATGCTTGCTATAGCAAGCCGATACGCGCTATACACTCGCATTATTGCCCGTTGTTGGAGGAAATCTTGCGCAAAAAACATATTGTGCCCTGATGTTAGCTAAAGCGTAGTTTATACGCCCATAGTGGGGGATGCACTCTCGCTTATTTGCTAGAATAGAAATCTGTATTCATGTGCTTGCCTGGGGACGACCGGGCACAGCCTCGTTTTTATTAATGGAACTGTATTAATGACCTCCCTGCGTATTGTAATGGCTCAGATAAATCCCATCGTCGGAGATATCGAGGGTAATACAAGTAAGATTATTGCTAACATTGAAACGGCGGTATCGCGTCACGACCCTCAGTTAATTTTGTTTCCAGAATTAGTGATCACAGGTTATCCGCCAGAAGATTTATTGCTGCGCTCCAGCCTGGCGCGGCGCGTTGAGGGCGCGCTGCAGCGCATTGCTAGCCATGCGCCTAAATGCTATGTAGTGCTGGGCTACCCGCGCTCGATAGATGGCTATTTGTATAATGCGGCGGGTGTGTTTTTCGGTGGCAAGCTAGTTAATGAATACCACAAGCAATGCTTACCTAATTACCGTGTTTTTGATGAGAAACGCTATTTTAAGGAAGGTCACGATACCCTGGTGATGGATATTTTTGGCGTCCCCACGGCAGTCAGTATTTGTGAAGACGTTTGGGAAGATGCACCGACGGCTGGCGCCAAAGCAAAAGGGGCGAAGTTAATGTTAAATCTCAGCGCCTCGCCCTTCCACGCGGGCAAACAGGTCGAGCGTGAAGCCTTGTTGGCGCAACGCGCTTGGCAAGGCGGCATGCCGGTAGTGTACTGCAATTTGGTCGGTGGCCAAGATGAGCTGGTATTCGATGGTGCGTCAATGGTGGTCTCGGAGGAAGGGGAATTAATTGCGCGCAGCCCCGCTTATGTTGAATATATTAATTGTGTGAATGCTCGTTGGGATGGTCGCCGTTTGCGGTTTGATGATGGCGAGATCAGTGATCTGCGGCCGGTGTTGGAAGATATATACGAGACCCTAGTGTTGGGCGTGCGCGACTACGTCAATAAAAATGGTTTTAGCGGTGTGGTCCTGGGCTTGTCCGGTGGCATTGATTCGGCGCTGACCTTGGCGATAGCAGTAGATGCCTTGGGGGCGGACTGCGTTGAAGCCGTGATGATGCCGTTTCGCTATACCGCATCTATGAGTATGGAGGATGCCCAAGCCCAAGCCAAAGTGCAGGGTGTGAGCTATAAGGTGATCTCGATTGAGAGCTTATACGATAGCTTCATGCTAGCTTTAGCCGGGGAGTTCGCGGGTATGTCCGCAGATAAAACTGAAGAAAATCTGCAGGCTCGCTGCCGCGGTGTATTGCTGATGGCGATATCAAACAAGAAAGGCTATTTGGTGCTCACCACCGGCAATAAGAGTGAAGTGGCGGTGGGTTATTCGACCTTATACGGTGATATGGCCGGTGGCTTTGACGTCCTAAAAGACGTTGCTAAAATGCGAGTGTTTGAGCTGTCAAGATACCGCAATACTGTGTCGCCAGTTATTCCGCAGCGAGTTATCGATCGGCCGCCATCGGCTGAATTGGCGCCGGAGCAAGAGGATCAGGATAGCCTGCCACCCTACGATATTTTAGATCAGGTACTGGAACGTTATATCGAGGACGATGAGAGCGCCGAAACTATTATTGAAGCGGGCTTTGATCGCGAGATGGTGTATCGTATTTTACGTTTAGTTGATTTAAACGAATACAAGCGCCGCCAATCGCCTGTCGGAACACGTATCACCGAGCGAGGCTTCGGGCGTGACCGCCGCTATCCGATTACTCAAAAATGGGTTCTCGGCGACTAAGGTTTTCCTGTTGGTCGCGGCAAGCCTGGCTGCCGCGCGGTGACAACACGGTGAATTCAAACAGTTTATGCTAATCCGGTGAGTTTTTTGCTTCGTATCGGTATCTTGTGGCCGTTTCAATGATCGCGCAGAACGCACTCTTTACGGACCTCTGAAATAAAATCGGGATCGCAATGGAATTACGGGCAAGCAATGTTAGTAAACTGCGCGATGGTTATTTTGACGTATTTATTTTAGGTGGCGGCATCAATGGCGCGGTGGCAGCGGCGTCTTTGGCGGCCAAAGGTGTGAAGGTTGCTTTGGTGGATCGCGGTGATTTTGCCGGCTCAACCAGCTCTAATTCATCTAATTTAGCGTGGGGCGGTATTAAGTATTTAGAGAATCATGAATACTTCTTGGTCGACAAACTCTGCCGCAGCCGCAATCACTTAATGCGCAGCTATCCGTCAACAGTAAAAGAAATTCGATTTTTAACTACCATCCAGAAAGGCTTTCGCTTTCCGCCGTTTATCGTCTACCTCGGTACCATTCTTTACTGGATTATTGGCCGCTTTGTGACCCGCGCAC
>JBKEFB010000033.1:0-29105 GCA_046712405.1 Zhongshania sp.
AGCCGCAGATAAGAATGCCGGCAAGACACCCATTGATGCATCTTGTGGTGAGTTATCAAAAACTAATTGCAGGGGCGAGCGATCTTTAACGACACTGCCATTAAAGCCGGCATCTCGCCAAAAGGCGCTGGCGCTGCTGCAATAAAATACGTGGTTTTCACAAAGGCAACTTCCCCGGCTGTCATCATTCGTTAATATAAATCAGGCAGTATGTGTGCTCTTAACTTCACAACAGGGATTTGGAATGTCTGCTATTGTCTCGCTAGAGCACCGTTTAAGCCGAAGAAATTTGCTGCGCAACGCATTTTATCTGTCCACTGCAACAGCGGCAGCACCCTTACTAGCTGCCTGTGGTGGAACCAGCCGCAGCGTGTCGGTGCCTACGCCAGCATCCGAGGCAAGCGAATTATTTATTCCTCATGGTCCCCTCGCCAATGTTGGCGCGCTTAGTCTAGACCCGCTGACCCAAATTAGAATCCCAGCGGGTTTCACGGTGCGTGCAGTAGCAAGCTCGGGCTTGCCAGTTACCACCCCAGGCGGGTCGTCGATTAACACTCAAGGCTTCAACTGGCACACCTCGCCCGATGGCGGTGCAACATATGCATTAGACGATGGCGGCTGGATATACACCTCAAACTCTGAAATTTTGGCCCCTGGTGGCGGTGGTTGCAGTGCAATCAAATTCAATGCTGACGGCGAAGTGGTGGACGCCTACCCAATATTGACCGCTACCACCCAGAATTGTGCTGGCGGTAAAACACCCTGGCAAACCTGGGTTTCTTGTGAAGAAACCACCGCTGGCGTGTGTTGGGAGTGCGATCCCTTCGCTGAGAGCCAGGGCATAGCAAAACCGTCGCTGGGACTGTTCGCCCACGAGGCCATTGCAGTAGATCAAGAAAAAGGCATTATTTATCTTACCGAAGATAATAGTAGCGGTCGGTTCTATCGCTGGCTTGCCGACCGCAACGACATAGACCCGAGTACCGGTCGCATGGCTATGGAAACCGGTAGCTTACAGGTAATGAATATTGCTGGTTTTGAGAATGGTGGTTACCCAGAAAAAACCGAAGATGTCCGCGAGCTACGGTCAGTGACTTGGGTCGATGTCATCCGTTCTGCGGAGCCACAAAGCACTGTCCGCGGCGAACTAGCAGAGGCAGGTCAAACTGTGCCTGGCACTTTGTTTAACGGCGGTGAAGGACTTTGGTATTACAGCCTACCAGCTAGTGTGAATAATATTCCCAGCGCTGGCACTGTCGCTACTCGCGGTTTGGTATTTTTTACTTGCAAGGGCGACAATCGAGTGTGGGCGCTGGATATCGAAAACCAGTTAGTCGAGCTGATCTTCGATAATGAACAAATAGAGCCCGATTTTAATGACGTCGACAATTTAACTGTCAGCCCTTGGGGTGATGTGATCGTCGCCGAAGATCCGCCAACCGAGCCCTATTCGCGCATCATGGTGGTACTACCTAACGCAACATGTGTGGTATTGGTGCAGTGCGAGCATCCGGGTTCAGAAATATGTGGTCCAGCGTTTTCGCCAGACGGCCGTAAACTGTACTTTAGTTCCCAGCGCCGTGGTGCCGGTGAAACCTATGAACTGACGATTCCAGAGTCACTCATACTCGCTTAAATCCTCTACATTTGATTATCAAGCAACTTGCGTAGCTGGGGCCGAAGCCATCAGCTACCGCGGTTGCGTTCAGCAGTATTCAGGGTGCAGTTGTTGATAGCTAACCGCGATGTTTATTTATTCAGCTGTCGCGTGGTGTAATATGTAAAATATTCGAGGGCAGAATGTGTTTATAAGGGTGTAATGAGTTTACTAAGGATTCGTGCAGGTCAGTCTGCACTCTTGCATATCCAAAAACAGGGCCTGAGCCCGTCTGATATTAGGGCGGTATTTGGTGCCTCTGGCGCGGCAAAATGGTTGGCAATTTACGGTCTTGATCGCGCTATCTTTTCAGATTGGTTAGTTGATGCCTGTCACCCAATAAATCTGTTCGGTACTTCCATTGGCGCATTTAAACTCGCTGGTGCATGTCGGCAAGATCCAGCCAAAGCGTTGGACGATTTAGCCCATGCCTATATCGAGCAATCCTACCCCCAGGGAATCAGTGCCGATCTGATTGATATTGAAACCCAAAAATTACTGAATTCCGTGGTCGATCATGCGGGCGTTGACGAAATACTTTCTCATCCGGTGTTTCGCTATCACTGCGGTAGCGTATTGGCCAAAGGTCGGTTGGCAAGTGCTTCCGAGGCTCAGCAGAAATTTGCAATGGCTCTGGCCTTTGCTTTGAACGGCTTTGGTCGTAACATTCATACAAGATGTATGCAGCGCGTAATATTTGCCGACAACAGAGCCGACGAAGCTCTAGGTGGCCGCGACGCCTATATCAGCCATCGAGTGGCCTTAAGTCGCGACAATTTGCGCTCAGCAGTTCTGGCGTCGGGCTCTATTCCAGCAGTAATGCACGGGGTTAGCGATGTTCTTGGCGCCCCAGCCGGCATGCACCGCGACGGCGGTCTCCTCGACTACCACCCTGTGCCCGGAAATGTTTGGCGGGATGAGGGCCTAGTGCTTTATCCTCATTTCTACCCAGAAGTAACTTCCGGCTGGTTTGATAAACACTTCTTTTGGCGAAAGACCCCTAAAGTCCTCTTAGATAAAGTGGTGTTAATCAGTCCTTCGGAGTCATTCCTTGCCTCCACTGAGCTCGGTCGAATTCCTGATCGTCGCGACTTCCTGCGTATGCAAGACGACGACGCCAAGCGCAAACGCCTGTGGCGGGATTCCGCAACGCGAAGTCTTGAGCTAGGAGAAGCCTTTTTAGAACTGACAAAGTCTGGGGATATTAGCTCGATTGTTGAGCCAATTTGAAAATTTCAGGCCGGTCTGTTGATGCCGGCACTTCTTTGAAACTTAGTGCTCGTGTTCTGAAAATAGTCGCAGCCAAAAATCTTCAGCTCCGGTCACCAGGCTTAAGTTGTCTGGCATGGTTTTTGGCACTGCATGGCTTTAAATTTATGCGTAATATCAGCTGAGGCTGGAAACAAGTACACCGAACCTCGTGGTGGGGTCGACCTTCCGATTCATGTCGAAGAAATACCGCCATGTCTTTGGGCTTTTTGATATTCGCGAAGCTAAGTGTAGACGATGGTCAATAGGCTAAATTGCTTCGAGTACCAGCATTGAGTCATAGATCCCCTATATCGTTACAGAGTTGCTCATGTCATCTCTAATCAGGCGACCACGGAGCAATCGTATAAGACCAACTTTTAACCCAGAATTCGATTGGAAACCGCCCAGCTAGTTGTTAATTAGGGGGCGCTCTACTCAGGATGCTGCAGAAGAGATTGGAGTGGGTAAATCCACCATGGATAGTTGGATTCGTCAGCTATGAGCCGAGCGCAACGGTATATTGAGGGTATATTTAGGGGTGGCCATCATGCACGTATCAACGCATCTAGAAGCGTATCACAACAACTAAGGCATTGGCTTGAGCCCAAATATAACCCATTATTAGCCGTCCGGCTCAAGTCGCTCAGACTAATTAGCTAAGCGCTTATTCATGCAGCCTCGATGCTGATAGGGGCTGCTCTTAACAAAATGACCGCGATAAAATAGTCTAGAACACCCACTACAACGTAGTAGTTTATTTATAGGGGAATTGATTCATGGCAAAAAAGGCAGATAACGCCTCTATTCCCAGAGGACGATTGAGTCGTCTTGGCCAACTTAGCTCTTTAGCTGGGCGGGTAGCCGGAAACATGTTTGCTGAAGGCGTCACTGAAATAGTCAAAGGTAATCGGCCAAGGATAAAGGACCTATTACTGACACGGAGCAACGCTATAAAGGTAGCGGACAAGCTAGCGAAAATGCGCGGCGCGGCAATGAAAGTAGGTCAAATGTTATCGATGGATGCCGGTGACATGCTACCTGCCGAGTTAACAGATTTACTGGCTCGGCTGCGCTCAGACGCCAAATCTATGCCGGAAAAAGACCTTATAAGGTTATTAGAATCACAATGGGGTGAAGGCTGGGATAAGAAATTCAGCCAGTTTCCACTGCAACCCATTGCGGCAGCCTCCATCGGTCAAGTACACGAAGTCGTCACTCAAAACTTAGAACGTTTGGCCATTAAAATTCAATACCCAGGCATTAAGCAAAGTATTAATAGCGACGTCGATAACGTGGCCACACTCATAAAAATGACCGGCTTATTACCCAAAGGTTTAGATCTAAAACCTTTATTGGCTGA
This sequence comes from Zhongshania sp., assembly GCA_046712405.1. Classification (GTDB taxonomy): domain Bacteria; phylum Pseudomonadota; class Gammaproteobacteria; order Pseudomonadales; family Spongiibacteraceae; genus Spongiibacter. The sequence goes on from JBKEFB010000033.1 coordinate 4,269, forward strand.
AGCTAAAAAACAGCTTCACGATGAAGCAGATTATGCCCTTGAAGCAACGTATTTAGACCAATATGCCGCTCTTATTGAAAACGATCACGCCTTTATAATGCCGGTATTTAATAAGGAATTTAGCTCAGACACCATACTTGCTATGAGCTTTATAGATGGCATACCGATAGAGCAGTTGCGTGATGCTCCGCAAGAAACTCGTGATCAGGTTATGAGCGACCTAATGCGTTTGTTTTTTAAAGAATTGTTTGACTTTCAACTTGTACAAACTGACCCTAATTTTGCCAATTACCAATATAATCAAGATAGTAAAAAGATTGTGTTATTAGATTTTGGTGCGACCCGTCGTTATACATCAGACATGGCAGAACACTATCGCCTACTTATGCAAGGTAGCAGCCATCATGACAAAGCAAAGATCCGCCAAGCTATTTTAAATATCGGGCTTATCAAGCCAGATTTACCTGAAAAAGTTCAACAAAATATCACCGACTTAGCTTATATTGCCTGCGAACCTTTATATAAAGAATCCCCTTACGACTTTGCTGCTTCTGATTTATCTTCTCGGTTACAACGGCAGGGAATGCAACTGGGGCTAGAGAAAGAATACGCGCATACCCCTGTAGCTAATGCGATTTTTTTACATCGCAAATTAGGGGGTTTATTTTTATTGGCAATAAAATTAAAAGCGAAGGTGGATATGCAGAGCCTATTTGCGCCTTACAATAAATATTAATTAGCACTAACTAGGGATGCCTACGTAGTTATTCAAAATTGCATACCCAGCATACAGTCTCAAGCTCGACCAAAGTCGAAATGATGTTATTGCGACGGATACGACAACATCAGTAGCAATACTTAAATGACAAAGATAGCATTTACTATCTTTGTCATAAGGTTAGTAGGTATAGCGAGCGGTAATACCGAATGTGCGCTGCGGCAATGTAAACGCCTGATAAGAGCCCTCTGCTGCGCCAACTCGTGAATCTACCACTGTGTGAATGTTGGCCGGCGCAACTTGATTAATAACCACCTCATCAGTGATATTCCTACTCCATACCGCCAAATCAATAGAATCATTACGCCAGCCAAAACGCAGGTTTGTCATACTAGATGCCGGCATATCAAATCTAGGGTCTAGCGCTGAGCTGGCATTCGCCGAACTTGAATACAAATAATCTAAGCGCGAATAAAGGTCGCCCCCAGAAAACGGCTTGCGCCAATTCAAGGCTATATTTGCTTTAAACTTTGTCGCCGATGGCAAGGGTTCACCACTCAAGTCACACTGCCCGGCATCGTTGTCTGGCGTCCGCCCGTAATAGCATTGGCCACTGGTATACTTGTCGTACAGAGTATCGATATAGGCCAGATTAACAGTGGCCATGATATGTTCCGATAAAATCATGGTGGTATCGACCTCAATACCATTTACCGTCACTAATTCAGCGTTATTAATAATAAACACCAAACCTGCAAAGCTCGCATTTTGAAAGTCTTTATACTCTGTGTGGAAAATAGCGGCGTTAACGCGTGCGCGGCGATCAAGAAATTCTGTTTTAGCACCGAGCTCCAGATTAATCACGGTCTCTTCATCAAAGGGACGTAGCTCGTCACTGGAAGTACCATTTTGCAAACTAAATCCACCCGATTTAAAACCCGATGATATTGCGCCATAGAGCATGGTATCGCTGTTTAAAAAGTAACTCGCAGATAACGAGCCAGTAAGCGCTTCAAAGCTATCGCTCTGATCAAAGTTATTACCGTCTGGGGTCACCAGACAAATCAAATTGGAATTGGTGGGTGGCACGCAACCCAAAGCCGATAATTGATTACTTTGGTTTACCGTGCCGTGCTTGTCTTCATAGGAGTAGCGAAGCCCTAGCGCGCCCTTCCACTTCTCATTAAAATCAAAATCCAGCTTAGTAAAAAGACTAATATTATCGGTATCTTGAGTGATATAGTAATCCCCACGATCACCATCTACACCAAATGCAGGAATCACTACAGCCGATTGGTTAATTGGCAGTGCACCGCCAGCGATCAACTCATCAACAATGGCATCACCGTAGGCTTCAACATCTTCAGTGGCAATAAATTCCGGCTGAGATTTATCTCCACGAATAAATTCATTGGTGAAATAAAAGCCACCAAATAGCCAATTAAAATCTTCGCCGCCATCTGAGGCAATACGAAATTCTTGAGAAAACGAACTACCCTGCTGCCTGTCGTAAAAGTCAGCGACCTTCAAGCTAAATTGTTCTACATCCTCTAAAGAACTAAGCCCATTGTAGTCATCGTAGCTACTGATAGCAGTCACGGTATAGCCGTCACCAGCGTAACTTAGGTTTAAAATAATATCGTTGGCATCACCCTCGTAGGAGCTGCCGTCACTGTATTCGATAAGTCTATCCGAAGGGTCATTGGGAATACTCACAGTACCGCCAGCATTGCGGACAATACGCTGGCTCTCCTCACTTAAATAAACGTCGCCGGTCAAAGTATTCATATCTTTTTCAGAGTATCCGACGATAAGACGCGCACTCAACTTATCGGAAAAATCTGCTCGGAGCTGACCTCGGACAGCATAGCTATTCAAACCATCTGCATCGGGACCCGCGACATTTTCTATAAGTTCGCCACGGCTAGTATCAACGACACTTAGACGTCCACTAAGCCAATCGGTTAAGGGACCGCTGACATAAGACTTAACTTGGCGTAATTCATCGCTACCAAGGTTCACCTCAACCATGGCTTCCAACTGCTCGGTAGGCGCTTGAGTTTGAATACTAATAACGCCGGCGGTCACGTTCTTACCGTGAAGGGTACTTTGCGGCCCTTTCAAAACTTCAACAGAACTGACATCGACTAAATCGCCAATCCCAATACCGGAGCGAGATCGAAATGCGCCATCGATGAAGAGGCCAGTCGCAGGCTCGAAATTCGGTATATTGCCAGCATTACCAATATTGCGAATCCGGAAAGTGGTCGCCAGCGGACTAATATTAGTGAGTACGATAAGCGACGGTACTTGAGCTGCAATATCAGTGATGTCGTTAAAACCAATATCGAGGAGTTGATCGGCGGTGATGGCCGAGACCGAAACCGGCACAGTTTGCATATCTTCCTGACGCTTTTGCGCAGTAACGATAACCTCCTCTAGTTGCGCGGCGTAGAGAGACGTCGATAGCATTGCGCAGGCAACAACTGAACCACAAAATCCATAACTTTTATTATTCATTTTTTATACCAGACAAGATCTAAAAATGTACTAATCCGTGTCGACGCAAGATTAGCTAATTATGAGGTTAAATCTATCAAAAAATTTACACTGCGTAAACTTTTAATTATTTACGACTGTAAAGATCGGCGGTCCACTCAAGCCCACTCATAGACCATAAAGGAGAATGGACCTAAAGCCCAATTAACCGCTTACACCCTGGACACCAATTAGCCTGCGCCAATGTCATCATTCCGTCTTAAAACTCTCATAAAAGCGCCACTAAACTGTAAACCTTTGACTCTAATATTGTGACGGTAAGTAGTGCCTAGCGGCAATACTGGTTTTTTATGGGATCTCTTACCGAATCACAAAACACCTAATATAGAAAAATTACTTTCCAGATCAGGAGCCTTAAAATGCGTATAAGATCCGCTATATTGTCAGGGGTTTTACCGATGGCGATTGCAACACATGCCGCTGCGGGAGTATTACCTCTCCATCAGTCTAATAGCTCTTGGTATACTGATGCTGAGGCCACAACCGCTACTAAAACTGCTGCCACCACACCGATAAAAGCAAAGAATGTTATTCTATTTGTGGGTGACGGTATGGGCGTGTCTACCCTAACTGCCGCGCGTATATTACAGGGACAGCAAAACGGTGATTCCGGTGAAGAAGGCTATTTAAGCTTTGAAACCTTTCCGCATACCGCCTTGGTAAAAACCTACAATGTGGATGCACAAACTCCAGATTCTGCCGGCACCATGACCGCCATGATGTCAGGGGTGAAAAGTGATGCCGGTGTACTGGGCGTTGCTGAGAATATTACGCGGGGCGATTGCACCACCGTCAGCGGGAACGAGTTAATCACTGCTATTGAGTTAGCCGAAATAAAGGGTATGTCGACCGGTATTATTTCTACCGCGCGTATCACTCATGCCACTCCCGCTGCGGCTTACGCAAAATCAGCAGATCGCAACTGGGAAGACGACGGTGATATGTCCGACGCTGCCAAAGAAGCAGGCTGCGAAGATATTGCATCGCAATTAGTAAACTTTGAAGCCAACTTAGAAGCGCGCATTGCCAATAGCGATGTTGATGGCTTAGACGTAGTAATGGGCGGCGGTCGCCGGAGCTTCCTTCCTAAAGACGCTGCATTTAATAGTAGCGATGCCCTCAGCAATGTAGAGGGTGATCGCACCGACGGTCGTGATCTTACCGCCGAATGGAAGACACGCTACCCCGCTGGCAATTATGTCTTCGATCAGAGCAGCTTTGACGCTGTAGATACCAGTACTGCCACTAAATTGTTTGGTCTTTTCAACGAATCCCACATGCAATACGAACAAGATCGGGGTAATGATGTTGGCGGCGAGCCGTCCTTGACTCAAATGACTAGTAAAGCCATCGACATTCTTGATAACAATGCCAAAGGCTATTTGTTGGTAGTGGAATCTGGCCGTATTGACCACGGCCACCACGCCGGCAGTGCTTACAGCGCCTTAACGGATACTATTGAGCTATCGAATGCGGTACAAGCTGCGGTAGATGCCACTAATCCGGATGAAACTCTGATTATGGTCACCGCTGATCACAGCCATGTGTTCACTATTGCCGGTTACCCCAAGCGCGGCAATCCGATTTTAGGCAAGGTTGTCGCTGTTGGCGCAACTGAACCCACCAACGCCGCCGACGGCATGCCATACACAACTGTGGGATATACCAATGGCCTAGGGTTTCACGACCTTGGCGCAGAGACAGATGCCGACGCGGTATACTCAAAGGGTAATCAAGCAGGGCGAGCAGATCTTGCCAGTGTAGATACTGAATTGTCTGGCTTTCACCAAGAAGCATTAATTCCGCTAGGTTCCGAGACCCATGCCGGTGAAGACATTAGCCTTCACGCCCACGGCCCAGGTTCGCAATTTGTACGCGGCGTTGTTGAGCAAAACATGGTGTTCCATCTGATCAACCAAGCGCTCGATCTGCTGACCGGGGAATAAGGAGAATGGCAATGAAACACGTTAAAATAGCGCTATTAAGCGCTGCGATAGCAGGTCTTAGCGCCTGCGGTGGCGACGACGGCAATAATGGCATCAACAGCCTTATTACCCAAACTGCACTGCCGGCTGGCGACAGCAACTGCCCCGGTGGCGGGGTTCAATTTGACAGCGGCCCAGACAGTAACAACAACAGTAATTTAGAAAGCAGTGAAATTGTCGAAACCAAGTTTGTTTGCGAGCCTTACACAGCGCCAGAATCTATCGATCTTATCGGCAACACCCGCAACAACGCCTGGTTTAGAGATGCAGAAGCAAAAATAGCAGATGTCACCGCGCCGAATTTGACCCGCGGCGCGGCGAAAAATGTCATCTTATTTATTGGCGATGGCATGGGTATTTCGACCGTCACCGCGGCGCGCATATTAGAGGGCCAGCTCAATGGCAAGCTGGGTGAAGAGCATAACCTAAGCTTCGATATGTTTCCTTACAGCGGTTTAGCAAAAACCTATAACGTCGACGCCCAAACGCCAGACTCTGCCGGCACCATGACGGCGATGATGAGCGGGGTTAAAACCGACGTCGGTGTGATTGGCGTGAACGAAAATATTGTTCGCGGTGACTGCGCTACCGTGGCTGGCAATGAACTAGTTACTGCGCTTGAGCTGGCAGAAATCGCCGGTAAGTCTACCGGCGTCCTATCTACTGCCCGTATCACCCATGCAACACCAGCAGCAGCATATGCAAAGTCTGCTGATCGCAACTGGGAAGACGACGGTGATATGCCAATTGCCGCGAAAATTGCTGGCTGTGAAGATATCGCCTTGCAGTTAGTGAATTTTGAGTCAAATCTAGAATCCCGTATCGGTGGTATTAATGTTGATGGCATCGACGTGGTAATGGGCGGCGGTCGTCGCAGCTTCCTGCCCAAAGATGCTGCATTTAATAGTCCAGACGCAGTGAGCAGCGTGGAGGGTGATCGCACCGACGGTCGCGATCTAACGACGGAATGGCAAACGCGCTACCCCCAGGGCAACTACATTTTTGATAAAACCGGCTTCAATGCAATTGATACCGAAAGCACCAGCAAAGTGCTAGCACTATTCAATGAATCGCATATGCAGTACGAAGCTGATCGTAAAAATGACGTTGCTGGCGAGCCCTCATTGCGCGATATGACCGAGAAAGCCATTAAGGTCTTAGACAATAACAGCAATGGGTTTTTCCTCGTGGTTGAGGCGGGTCGTATTGACCATGCTCATCACGCTGGTAATGCTTATAACGCCCTGACGGACACGGTCGAGCTTTCCGAGGCCGTGGCCAAAGCCGTTGAGCTCACCAATAGTGATGAGACGCTAATCATTGTCACGGCTGACCACAGCCATGTGTTTACTATTGCCGGTTACCCCAAACGCGGCAATCCTATTCTGGGCAAAGTCGTAAACATCGGTTCAACATCACCCACGCTTGCCGCAGATGGTATGCCCTATACCACTGTTGGGTATACCAACGGACTAGGCTTTCGCGACCTCGGTGATGAAACTGATGCTGACGAGGGTTATAACTACGCAGTCGACACCGGCCGCCAAGACCTATTACTAGTCGACACCCAATCACCGGGTTTCCACCAAGAGGCATTAGTGCCACTTGGATCAGAAACTCATGCAGGTGAAGATGTTGGTGTTTATGCAAAAGGGCCTAGTTCTGCACTGGTTAGCGGCACGAATGAGCAGAACCTGATATTTCATGTTATGAACTACGCTGCAGATCTTGTTAATAAAGCCAACAGTAATCAACTAGCGCCTTAATATAATAATAACTTAATAAGTGATAAGCCTTCTGGCGCCGGCGCAAGCCGGCGCCTTTATTAATAAACAGCAGCCAAATTTTTACCAAAGTACAAACTTAAAATTGGAGATTTACTTTGAAGTTACGCACCTCTTTTTCAACACTATCACTGCGCGCAATCTTGGCAATGTCAGCTATCGTCACCGGCATGACAATACTCGTACCGACAGCCTCCGCATCGACCTGCAATGCGGACACACCCATCAGCGCCCATTACCAAATTAGCAAACATAGCGCGGACACCAAACCAGAGAAATTTGACCACATGGTGCTATGGCGTCGCGCCAATAGCGTTGCTGAGCAATACCCCAAAAGAGCCATTACCGAATTATGGGAGCGCAATCGCAGCAATAGCATCAAGTTAAACCGCTACTTTGACGTTTATCAGCGCGGCATTGAATACGCACCAGGTGAAATCAAAAACCTCGGCAGCGATGACGATTGGAGTATGAAAAACCAGCTGGTGGCCAACTCCCTGCTAGCCCAAATGACCTTAACCAAAAAGACAGGCAGCGGCTGCGCCCGCGAAGAAATCTACACCTTAAAAGACCTTCAGCAATCCATCACGCTTAATTGGCTACCCGCATATAGACTCGTTAAATCGTACACGCGTCACGCTAAAGGCCAGACCTCCACTTGGTTGCTAACAGCGAAGAGCACCGACACCAAGGTCATCAATGACTTTTTTGAACAACACCTAGACTACCAAACCACAGACTACGCAGACATTGGTGACAATGAATCTGACCCGTTTCTGAGGAAGATGATTAATCTAGGGTTTATCGAGCACGGCAGTTCCGGTATGTACGACGCCCAAGGGAATGATATTGGCGGCGAACACAGCCACTGAGTAGGGATCCGGAAAAATTACTGCCTAATTTACCTGTCACAGCCCTGTTGAGACTAATGGGATATTGACGTGTAGATTACGAGCGGGCTGAGCGAAATCAAGCGCCCGGCTATTGCGCTATTCTGCGGCAGACGATAGTCATAATTATAACTCAATGGAAAGCGCGCAATATACCAGCCTAAATTTACGTCTAAGTACGATGGTAACGGAGTACTTGGCCCCTAAATTCCGTGTTTAAAAATCGGGCGGTATCCGGCTTGTACTGATTATGTACATAGCCTAGAGTCACCATTCGCTTACTAAAAGCGGCGTGATTAAATCGCGCCGGGTCAACCATAATAACTTCGCAACATGGTTTGGCGTGACGCTCAATAAAATCTGATAGCAAACTAATATGTTCGCGCTCATATAATATGTCAGAGCCGATAATCACATCAAACTTACCCAAACCGTTAGCAATATCTTTCCAGGAAGTGCGTAAGTAGGGGATTTTTATGCCGTTATTTAAACGTACATTTTCTATCAGAAAATTACCGGCTTCGGGATGAATATCGGTCGCTGTAATATCAGCGTGACGGGCATTAAGTAATAAACTAGATAACGCCATGCCGCAGCCCACTTCTAAAATACGCTTACCCTCTATCTCGAAGGTCGCCATTTCATTAGCTAAAACCGCACCGGAATCCCAGAGCACGCCAAACAAGGGCCATTGCGCCGATGAGATCCCAAGGGCCTCGGCTTCGCCTAAGATATCTGCAAATTGTTGGTTATCGCGAAGGCTACGAATGTGTATATCAAAACCACTAACCTCAATGGTTTGGTAACGAAGACGAATAGATTCCAAAACGTACTCCAGGCTGTGGGCATAAACCGCAAACCAAGCTGGCTCACAACACGCTCACATAGCACTATAAACACATAAACGATGTAAGTCTTGTCAACTGAGGCGGCGGTCTATTAAACTAAGCATCCGCAAATTTATAAACATAATTTCCTATTTATCAAAAATAAAAGCCGACTAATACTCAAAAAGTAGCTAGCAAAGAGTAAAAAAAAGGGTCTTAGTTCTATCGTTAGATAGGGTGACACCGCTATTGTTATCGGTCACTACGTATACCTTTCTTGCTTAATAGTGGGCAAAGTTAACGTGAATGCTTTACAACGCTCTGATTTACTTGGATGACACCATATGAAAAAAGTACTCGCTTATCCACTACTACTTTGCTCTGCGCTTCTGTCTTCCAATGCGCTTGCAGATATCACACCAGATTGGCAAATTGACGAAATATCAAAATCAACCGTTTACACCACTGACGGCGAGAACACTGCCAACCATCAGTTCGGTTTAGTAAAACACAGTAATACCTGCGGCAGCGATGAGCTATATGTGAGCTGGTCTAGCAACAGCAGCGACATTTGGTCTTTAGCGGGCCAAACGGTAACAATAGATGCCAATTTTGACGCTATCTCCATGGCTCTTCCCCTTCAAGTTGTTGCGATTCGACCTATGCCAGGAGATACCCACCAAGTAATCATGGGGCATGTCTTTGCCAATGCTGAATTACTAGATCTTATGTCGCGTTCCGATGCAGTAAATATGTTTATACCTGCGACTAGCGAACTTTCACACCATTTTGCTAACGGCAATGATCGATTTTCACTCGCCGGTTTCAATGAAGCCCGCACTAAAGCACTTAGCCGCTGCAATAGTGAGAGTTCACAGCCAATACTAGCGCCTGACATCATTGCCGCCAATATTAATGAGCAAAAACACCGACTCTGAAGTCGGTTTTTTATGCCTGATGCTTTTGAGTCAAAGCCTTATTAGAACGAAGATAAATTAAGTTTAATTTATCTTACCTTGAGGCATGCTTAAACCGGCACCTTGGCGCGGGATTTATATTCGCCAGTGCGAGTATCAATTTCGATTCAATCGTCGATTTCGCAGAAGTCCGCGACTTTGATTTCTGTACCGTTACTCAATTTAGCCAACTTCATCACCTTGCCAGACGTGTCGCCAAGGGCCGAACCTTCGGTATAAGTAATTTGACGAACGATCATGGTCGGCAGATTGACCGAAATAAGCTTGCTTTCAAAGAAAACCGCATCGCAGATATCAGTCATGCCATCAACAATATAGGGCAGTATGCTTTCTATATCATCTTCGTTGAGTTCGTACTGATTGTATTCTTCGTCCATAAATACATAGGTGGACTCAGCGACATAGGAGTAACTTACTGCGATGCGCTCAAGGATAACCTGCTCAACTTTATCATCGCTCTTATATACCGTTTCGGTAATCGAACCACTCAATAGGTTCTTCAGCTTCATTTTTACAATGGCGCTATTACGACCCGATTTAGTAAATTCCGCTTTCTGAACCATCCAAGGCTAGCCATCGATCAAAATAACACCACTGGGCTTGATTTCTTGTGCTGTTTTCATAGGGTTATCCAAATGGAAAATGATATAAGCCAGCATTTTTTGGCTGGATATCATACCCAATTCTTATAGAACTGCACTAGCGATTGCACAAGATTTTTACGACTCGCTAAAACGGCGCACCAATCCTCTGAATGCTTTACCATACCTACCCCTCCAGCGAATAGGTCACTTGGCCGCAAGGGTATCGTTCGGGCATTATTCCACGCCGCCCAAAGCCCCTCTAAAGCCGCTTTTTCATCCGCACCAAGGCCGGCGATATAGCGGCTCAAAAATGCGTTTAATTTTATTAAAAGCGCGTCATCTTGCTGTGGGTAGATATGCCACAAAAAAGGCCGGCCAGCCCACTGAGCACGAACAAAAGAATCTTCGCCTCTAACCACATTAAAGTCACAACTCCAAAGCAGTCGGTCATAATCGCATTGACTCAAAAAGGGAATAAACTGAATAGTGACACTGCCCTGCCTATACACCTGGGTAAACTTAAACGCATCTTGTTCCAGCCACGCGCAAAGATCCCCCACCACCCGCCCGTCTGGCACCAAGATATGATAAGTAATATCGCCAGCCGACATACCATTCAGCCAACTAGGCAGCGCGGGGCTCTCATAGCAAAACAAAGACACAAGCTTTGCACCGGAAGCCGCAGACACCGCAATACTTTCTAGAAACAACGCTCGAGCGCAGGCGCTGCGCTGAAATTCATGTCGCCGATGCAGTAGGTCGACCTCCCGAAGTAGGCCGCCAGTAGCAACACTAAATCCAGGAAAGAAGAAGAATTTCTGCAGGCCATTGGCTTGCTGTAACGATGGCAGGCCATGACACGCTGACACCCACTCCTCTGCGCTAAGATACTCTAAATTCAGCCACAGCGGTGGGAGCTCTCGTGCCGCCATTGCCGCGACATAGTCTGCGGGCAACTCACAAGCAAAGGTTTCTAGCACCACATTCGCCGGCCACGTGGCTGACCATAAGTGCAGCCACACGCCGTCGACTCGGCGGGCCGACTCGGCGGAAACATCAACACAAGCCCCGCCAGACACCCGACTAAAAGTATGCAGATTGTCGATCCATATTCGCACGTCGATGTCATACTCTGCAGCTATCTGCCGCGCTAAACGCCAACACACCCCAGCGTCACCGTAGTTATCGACAATGTGACAAAATATATCCCAGCTAGTGCGCATTGAGTACCTACAAGAAAAAACAGCGCGTATTGTAACGATCTATGGCTCAGCTCAATGCCGCAGGGTTGCAGTAAAAATAGTCAATTCCGACCTTCCTGCTTGAGTACGCCGCGGATAAACCCCATCCAGCCGGCCTCCTGAATTAACTCAATCTCAGCCGGCATAGACATACCCACGGCACCATCAGCAACATATTGTAATGTCATATAAATGGTCACTAACCGTTGTAATGCAACGCTGCGATTTACATATAGGGCCAAATACCGGACTTACTCCACACACACCGCTGATAATCAGCCATAAAAGCCATTCTGACTGTGAGTATTGATTTCAAATGAGGCCTCAGCCTTGCCTGCAGCCGTTTCGCGAAACATATAAGGATCGAAAAAAATATCAAAGCTATCGTCCTTTGGAACGAGCGTCGGCAGCCACTATAAACAGTCAATATCGAGGAAATAAAGTGGATTTAGACCTACCATCTCTCGTTAAAATTCCTACAGCTAAAATGAGTAAGTTATCATAGCCTTAGCTTTACGTTGGCCACAATTTATTAATTTAGATGCGATTTAGCGAAGGACTTGCAAAGAACCTTACCACCCATATATTTAACTAAGGTGTTATAGATTGCCAGTTTGATAAGCGCGACAGCCCTGTGCCGTCGCGCTGCGGTAAGTCTCTTTTTTAAATAACAAGTGCAGCTTATCTTGCGACTTTGACGCGGGGAAGGACCGGCTCACGCCTCTCTAGAAAAGCCGCTAAAGCTTCACGATGTTCATCGCTGTTGCGGCAGCGCTGAAAGTTTTTAATCTCCTCAGCAATGTAACTATCGCAATTTAGTGCCTCGGCATTTTTTAGATTATTTTTGATGCAACCCAAAGCATTGGTAGGACCATTTGCCAATTGCGTAGCCAGACTCTCGACCTCGCTGCACAGCGAGTCAGCCTCGCAAACTTTAGTGAGCAGACCATTTCTAAATGCCTCATCGGCACTATAGGTTGGGCAGAGCAAGCAAAATTCACGAGCTTTACCTGCGCCCATCCATTTGCTTAAAAAGTAGGCCGCAGCGAAGTCACCAGACAAGCCGATTTTTGTATGGGCATATCCCAAAGTCGCGGTGTCGTCAGCCAGACGGAAGTCGCAGGCCAAGGCCAGCGACAAACCGCCGCCCACAGCCGGGCCACGAATCATGGCAATAGTCGGCTTGGGCATTTCGTGCAGTAACATGGCCGCTTCCGCGCCTACCCTGAGTAAGACCTCGGTGGAGTACTTGCGAGTGTGCTCCATCCCCAACGCCAAATTTTTAATATCGGCGCCAGAAGAAAAGGCATCACCCGCTCCCTCAAGAACCACTGCCCCAATTGAATCATCTTTCGCTGCGCCTCGCAGACAGCGGTACAAGGAGGTGACCATCTCTTCATTTATCGCGTTCTTCAAGGCTGGACGGCTTAAAATGACATGAAGCACTCTGCCGTGACGACGTGAATGAACGAGACTAAGCTTATTACTCATTATTTTTATCCTATTAGCGTATAGCTAAACTTACTTAAATCGGTATCTATGATCACAAAATACGGGACAATGTCACTAAAAACAATCTATATAGCAGTGCCATTTATAAGCGGAGCTCGTGTACTTATGAAATTATCTAAATAGCAGTAAACATAGCCAGTTTGACCTAATTTCTACTATGGATTGATACCGACGTGCCACGCAGTGCTGTTCTCTTTGAAGCGCAGGGTGTTAAACGCAAGAAAATATTGGCTGGATAACAGTGATACGGCTTTGATAGCGCTGTTGGCTCCTAATGTGCCACCGCAGTGACCTCGAGTGTAGATCTCGCCGCATTTTTGACTACAGGGTATAATTGCCGGCGACGCAACATATCGAAAGGAGTATTTAAGACGTATTCGGGGCAATAACAAGTACCCCGGCATCATTTAACTCTCGGGTGGGTGGCACTAGGATGTCGACTGCGAGCGTCTATTTAATGTCGGGGCTTGATGTCCGACTTTAAATAGATACGCCGTAACTAATAGATTATGCCACTATATTTAGCGACAAAACACTAGGCGTCGTCGTCTTCGGTATCGTCATTGGTATTGCGAAACTTTAGCTGCAGACCCTTGAGAAAATTCCGCAGAATTTGATCTTTACACTCACGGTAATGTTTATGCTCTGGCTTGCGAAAGAAGGCGCTCAGCTCATGTTTACTAATCTTAAAATCAGCTAAAGCTAAAATAGCCATCACGTCTTCTGCCTTTAGACTCAATGCTATTTTCAATTTCATGAAAATCATATTATTGGTCAGGCGCTTTTCTACAACCGACTTTTGACCGTCTTTGGCGCCGCGCATATCAGTGATTAGACCATTCAGAAAAGCTGCCATCAGTAAATCACTGCATTCTTCATAGTTGTCATCGCCTTCTTTTTTTAACCAGGCACTGACTTCTTCCCGCGAAACATGGTGATCCGCCAATCCGTAGATCGCAATCATCTTTGAATCATTAAAATCAAAGATGTAACGTACTCGGCGCAACACATCATTATTTACCATTCTACTTTCCTATTTTCGTTCTTAACTTTCAATCATCGGAACGGCGAGAGCCCTCTTTAAACCGACGTTTTCGCGCTTTCATCACTTCTTCTTTCTTTGCTTTTTCCTCAGCAACGATCAGGTTTTCACACTCAATCATCGCTGGGGTTTCGAGGCTGATACGCCCTAGAGTACCGGCGCGCAACTCATTAATCAGCACTTCACATATTTTATGGAGATTTATTCGACCACCCGCCGTTAAAGCCCCGCGACGGAGGGCTGCAGCTTCTAAAAAGGCTAATTCGGTATCGGGGACACTATCGAGTTGATAGCGTACTTTAAGAAGCTCTGGGTAGGCCTGAATTAAATATTCGGCGGCGTAAAACCCCACATCATCAAATTCCATAGCGGTATTTTTAATTGCCCCGGTAACGGCTAAGCGATAGCTCCCATTAGGGTTTTCAATTTTTGGCCATAAAATCCCCGGAGTATCAAACAGCACAATACCACTACCCAAATTAATTCTCTGCTGACTTTTAGTGACGGCTGGCTCATTGCCCGTTTTAGCAATTAAGCGATCGGCTAAAATATTGATCAGGGTCGACTTACCCACGTTGGGAATACCGACAATCATGGTGTTAATAGTTTTTAAGCTGGCGTCTTTAGCCGGAAACATTTTTCGGCACAGTGGAATCAACTGCTTTATTTTGGACGGCTCATCCGTGGTGGTGGTAAAGGACTTTACGCCACGATCTTGCTCAAGATAAGCCTGCCACTCTGCGGTGACCTTAGGATCGGCCAAATCGGCTTTACTCAGTACTTTAATACAAGGCTTATCACCACGCAATTTTGCGATAGCAGGGTTTTCACTGGAACTAGGAATCCTCGCGTCTAAAACCTCAATCAGCAGATCAACCTGAGGCAGCACCTCGGCAATCGCCTTTTGCGCTTTGTACATGTGTCCCGGATACCACTGAATCGCCATTGACTACGCCTTCATCGTGAAAGGCGGTATTGTACGTTAAGCAGACCACATTGGGTAAAACGCGGTAACTATTAAGCGCAATTATTCATAAATTGACCAACTCTTAATAACACTGCGATGGTATTGGGAGATGGGCGACGCCAACGCCTTATGTATTAACTGTGGGGATCGCTGCTTTGCGTGCCACAAATCAAATACCTCGACGACACCGACGAAATCATCCTTTGTTTTAACCAGAATTAGGGTATCCCCGGCACAAATATTACCGTCCCTCAATACTCTTGCGTAGGCGCCAGGCCGAGAGGCGGCAACAAATTGCTTCGCAAAGCCACTGTCGCCCATCCGCACCGCTAATTTGAAACACGGCGTGCGCGGTGCCGAAACCTCCAAGATGGTATTGCCAATCATTAGGCGGTCGCCAATGATCAAATCTCGCAAATCGATGCCTTTGGTGGTGAGGTTCTCGCCAAACACCCCCGGCGTCAAATCCTTACCCAAACTTGAAGACCACCATTGATAGTCTTCGGAGCTGTATAGATAGACCGCCTGATCCGCGCCGCCATGCACACTCAAATCAGCAATGGCGTCGCCGTCAATACCGGTAATACTCAAATAGACCGGTGAATGGACCGGCTCCTTAAATAAGCCGGTATCCAATAATTTGCCGTCAAGTTCTATTTTCTGCTTGTATGCTCGATTAACTGAAACTAGTTTCATTTATGCCCCCACGCCACATTCGCCTACACCCGGTTTAATGTATACGGAATAAGTACGGGGCTTAGCATGCCAAATTTAGCTTAGGGATAGATATACGTCAGTCAACATAGCAGCTGGCTTAATATCCTACTCAGCACTCTGACAAGACGGCCCTATAGTAGCTCTGTTCTAGCTCGGTCGCCCTCAGAGAATACCGCCACTAATGAGTAGCGCATAAATGCGCCACAGGTAGTCAGATAGTCCCTGATACAATGTTTAACAATGTCTGCAAAGCGCTCGCCTTTAAATTTCCAGTAATCAGACTCGGCAAGATACGGCGTCACCGACGACATATCACAGGTAATACTGTAAGCAGACTCCTGCCGCTTGGTATCATCGGTCATCACAATACGCAGCACGCCGCAGTCATCGAACTCAAAAATCAGATAAAGCGAGTCATCGTTAATATTTTCGGACATGACGCCCACCGCTTTATCTACGCAGGCAATGATTAAGGGCTCTAAGTCTATTTCGACCTGCGCCGCGCTATCTGTTGCATAGACATATTCTGCGAGTTTGCCGATCGGCAGAACACTCATCTCCCAGTTCACTTTCATTGTTTGAAATCCTTTCACATACTAATAAAAACAAGAAAGGCCATCCTGCAAGCAGGAAGGCCTTAGAATTTTTGCATCAAAGGATGTGCTAACGAATGCTTGCTGTAATTCTATCAGCAAGATATTCAGCCACTTTCTTCTTTTGATAAAGCTGCGCCGAACTCGCGACGTTACCACCCTTACCAGAAGCTAGCCATCGCTTAATACGGCCCGCATCACCAATCGGGCTGGTTTTACCAAAAGAATCCAGCATCACAAATAGTAAGGATTTGCCGTCAACCTCAGCCTTCATTACCAAGCAGCGACCAGCCTCATTAAGATAACCGGTTTTACTCATACCAACATCCCAGCGCTTATAACGCACTAGCTGATTAGTATTCACATATGCCAGACGATACGAGGGCCGACGAAAATTTGCCGTGTGCGTCGCCGTCGTGGAATACTCTGCAATTAACGGGTATTTAGTCGCCGCCGCGATCAATTTAGCCATGTCCGCAGCCGTCGATACATTGTGATGCGACAGCCCGCTAGTATCTACAAAATGGCTGTTTTCCATGCCCAAGGCTTTGGCTTTGGCATTCATCTTGGCAACAAAGGCGGTCATGCCACCAGGGTAGTTTCTACCTAACGACGCAGCTGCGAGATTCGCTGAGGACATCAGTGCCACTCGCAAAACTTCCCCACGGGGTAACTCGGAGTCAACCCGGATACGGGAAAAATAGTTATTAATAGCCTTGCGATCTGCTTGCGAGAAACGAATCACTTCACGTAAAGACTGCTTAGAATCTAATACCACCATCGCCGTCATGACTTTTGTTAACGAGGCAATAGGCTTTACGATATCAGCATACTTTTGGTACAAGACCTCACCACTGTCGGCATCTACGACCATGGCACTCACCGAAGCCAGCTGCAAATTAGCTGGATTAAGCTTAGCGTCCGGCTTATCTGATGCCTCACCCGACGCCATTGCGGGAGACAGCAATAGCGATAAATACATCGTAATCATTATTCTCGTCATTACTTCACCGTCTAACTATATTATTAAGCAGAAGTTATCATGACCATCAGAAATAACTACCGACTCAGTCGATATTACGCTAATTCCGCCGACTCATCGTCCTTACGGCGTAATGTATCTAAAATCTGATCTACCGCAGATCGATCCATTTCGCTATCTTCATCAGCGCAGGCATAACTTACCAGTAGCAAATGGCCACCACCGTGCAAGAACCACTCGCGAATATAATCGCCGTCTTCAATAGTCTCGAATTCCCAACCACGGTAATCATCGCCTATTTTGCACGCTTTACCTTCAGCAAGTGGCATACCAACTTCTTTGATTAGCGCCTTTAAATCTTGCTCACTTGCCGCTTTACCGTGCTCGGCTTGCAAACTGCTTAAACTAATACAGCCTAATTCGTCTTGATCAAAAATCAGAATGCTATCTTCATCCTGCTCGGTACGCCATTCTTCAGGCAAACCAATGAACCACCAATCGGATTCAACTTCCTGCATAATTTTTGTCCCAATAAATGCTCTAAACCCTTCGACTTATTCTATTTACAGCAATGGAAGATCGGCCGACATCAACACCGCATCTTCGTAGCCTTCGCCAAGGGGATAATATTTCTTACGAATACCATCCTCGGCAAAGCCTAGCTTACTATACAAGGCTCGAGCTACTGTATTGGATACCCGCGCCTCAAGCAAACAGCGCTGCCCACCAAACTGCTGCATCCACTCTAAACCTTCGCTGAGTAAATGGCGGCCAACGCCGCTGCCACGGCTATCGGTATCGACCACAATATTTAATAAGCTAACTTCATCCAATACCAAGCTATAGGCACTGATGGCTAATAATTCGTCGCCACCCCAACAACCGAGGCAATGGTCGTCTCGAAGACTTCGCAACCAATTTGCCCGTCCCCAAGGATGGGGGTCAGATCGTGTTTCTATTAATAGACATTGATCAAGATGTTGAATACCAAGCATAGCGACCCGTGACATGATGTTATTCAGAACCTTGTACTGGAAAAGAATAATCACGCAGCTGCTGCCAAAGCGCGGCTTTTAAACTGCCATCCGCAAGCATCGCCGCCGGTGACGCACTGAACAATACCGTCAAACCCGCAGACGATAGTACCGCATGTTCAAAATACATCTTTATTTGGTCACCAAACACAATCACGCATTGGGCATTTTGACGCTCGGCATGCGCCATCACATTACCTAATAAAGCGTCTTTGGCTGCCTCAATCCCCTGAGCCAAGCCGAGATTTTTTACGACCGGCCACTGAAATTTAGCACTGAAAAATATCGGCGCTGCCTCTACTTTATGTTGGGTTTTGAACGCCAAAGCAATATTAGCAAGCAGACGCTTTTCAGCAGGACTCAGCGGCTGGATGCTGGTGTCCGCAACAAGCAGCAAGCCAATACCGGTGCCGACTAAATCAAGCTTAAAAGCCGGATTAGATTGCAGCGCCACATTCGCTGTCGCCTCGCTATGTTGCGCAGTTTTAATTGTCGGGGCAGCGTATTTTTGCGCCTTAGCATCAATATTAAGACCTTCTAAATCAGCAGCGATACGGGATCGACTGCGACCTTGATCCGAGCTCGGACTGGCAGCCGGTTTTTCACTGTCGCGCTGCGCGCTATGCTGCTCATATTCGTTTTCAATATCATAGGATACCGCAGCGCTGGAGTCGCTATCGTCGTAATCCGCAACAGCAAACTCCATATCGCACAGTGGCGAGGCGGCCGCCCCTTCCAGCACAAAACGCGGCACATAGCTGTCCACGCCCATCGCCTGCAAATAATCTAAGCGCAGCGCTTCGTTCACTTACACGCCTCGCTGTGGATGTGCTTTTAAAACACCCGCGTCTAATAAATTTAGGGCGTCGAGATAGGCCTTGACTGACGCCACAATAATATCAGTATCCGCACCATTGCCATTAACAATAGCGCCGTTCTTTTCAAGCCGCACCTGCACTTCGCCTTGAGAGTCCGTGCCGCTGGTGATGGCATTCACAGAATACAGTAAAAGATTGGCACCGCTTTTCACCAATATTTCCACAGCTTTAAAGGCGGCATCTACCGGACCATCGCCTTCAGCCGACGCTTCCTGGTTTTTACCATCGATGAGTAATTGAATATCTGCATGGGGTTTAGAACCAGTGTGAGATAGTGCTTTCAGACTGGAAAAACTGTAGCGTGCTGTGAACTCAGCAGGCTGTACATCGCTCATCAAGGCCTGTAGGTCTTCATCAAAAATTTCGTGCTTCTTGTCTGCCAATTCTTTAAAGCGAGTAAACGCCAAATTTAATGACGCTTGATTATCCAGCGTAATACCCAATTCTTCGAGCCTAGCCTTGAATGCAGCGCGACCAGAGTGCTTGCCCAAGACTAATTTATTGGCGTTCCAGCCGACATCTTCGGCGCGCATAATTTCATAGGTTTCACGGTGTTTTAAAACTCCGTCCTGATGAATACCAGACTCATGAGCAAAGGCATTCGCGCCTACAATCGCCTTATTAGGTTGAACAACAAAACCGGTTATTGACGATACTAAACGTGATGTGGCTAGAATTTGAGTGGCATCAACACTAACCTCAACCGGGAAAATATCTGACCGCGTGCGAACCGCCATTACCAGCTCCTCTAAGGACGCATTTCCGGCGCGCTCACCCAAGCCGTTGATGGTACATTCCACCTGCCGGGCGCCGCGCATAATAGCCGACAGCGAATTTGCGACCGCCAAGCCCAGATCATTATGGCAATGTACCGAGAAAATAGCCTTATCGGCGTTTGGAATAGAATTCATCAAACGCCCTACCATTGCACCGTATTCCCCGGGCTCGCCATAACCGACGGTATCCGGCAAGTTGATAGTACGGGCGCCAGCATCGATAACCTGCTCAATAATGCGACACAGAAACTCATATTCTGAGCGCGATGCGTCTTCACAGGAAAATTCAACATCGCCAATCAAATTACGGGCGTGCTTTACCGCCGCTACCGCACGCTCCACCACATTATCAGGCGACATGCGGAGCTTATACTGCATATGGATCGGCGACGTGGCGATGAAGGTATGTATACGGCCTGACTCTGCCGGTCGTAAAGCCTCTGCTGCTCGGTCTATATCTTCGGCTCCGGTGCGCGCCAAACTGCATATGGTACTGCCCTTTATCGCAGCGGACACGGCCCGAACCGACTCAAAATCACCGACGCTGGCTATGGCAAAGCCTGCTTCGATTACATCGACCCCCATTTTCTCTAGCATCCTGGCTATGCGCACCTTTTCGTCACGCGTCATAGATGCACCGGGGCTTTGCTCGCCATCACGGAGGGTGGTATCAAAAATAATTAGCCGATCTTTATCCATGGAGAACTCCTGCAATTATCATCTGCCATCAACAGCGGCGCGGACTATGACGCAATTATAGTCGGACACGAGGCCCAATTGTTGGCTCTTTTCACCAGCCATAGAAGTTTTTTACCCCTAAAACCAGCCAAACCAAGTAAAATATTAAGACCAGTAAATGAACTTAAGCAAGTAATAGCGTCAAACAGCCGGTGTGTTCTGAAAGGATTTTGAGTGAACACCAATGCAAAGACGTTACCACTGGTGATTTTGTATACATTTTATAGCAGGGCTGCGGCCCTGATTGAATATAATAGCTCGCATCTGACCAGGGAAGCCCATAACTTGCTTAGCATGATAAACGGACTTACTAGCAATATTATGCAAAGCCTATACATTATTTTAACAGCTCTTGGACTGCCGCTAGTCACTCAGGCTGCCATGGCAAATGAGCAGGCACCAAAATCACTAAATGAGTCCCACGCTCTCAATTCCAGCACCGTCAGCGAGACTACTGACACCGAAGACACTACTTTTACATCTAGCTGGCGCAAAGATACGGTGTTGAATACCGATTTTGATAAAAATGCCGCAGGGCAGCCGTCGTCAGAGGTCGCTTTTACACTGCTTGGACAAAATATTCTAAGAGGCAATTTTGAGCGCCTTTACTGGAACGCAGGTCAAGCCATCGCCGGACTTGCTATGCCTACTCCGATTCTTGTTGCCGCCGGCAATAAACCCGGTCCCACCCTGTGCTTAACTGCCGCCGTTCACGGCGACGAGCTCAATGGCGTTGAGACTATACGTAGAGTCATGTTTAGTTTAGAGAGCGACAAATTAAATGGCGTTGTTATCGGTGTACCCATTGTTAATATGCATGGCTTTAGACGTACGTCGCGCTACCTTCCTGATCGCCGAGACCTCAATCGTTATTTTCCCGGCGACCCCAAAGGCAGCTCAGCCGGACGTATTGCCCACAGTTTTTTTAATGAAGTTATCCGCCATTGTGATCGCTTAATCGATATTCATACCGGCTCTTTTCACCGTAGCAACCTCACCCAGTTACGTGGTGATTTAGCTAAAGAAAGCGTTTTTCAATTTAGTAAAATGTTCCATGAAGTAACCGTGTTAGACGGTGCTGGCGCACCGGGAACACTGCGCCGGGCATCGGTAGATGCCGGTATTCCGGCGATGACTTTAGAAGCGGGCGAGCCCCTGCGGCTGCAGATCAAAGAAGTGATCCAAAGTGTTAACGGCATAAAAGCGGTGATGTACCACTTGGGAATGATCGACCAAAAACCTAATCTCGCGCCCAAACAAAATGTCTTCTACAAATCTACTTGGCTGCGCGCGGATCAAAGCGGGGTATTTCTCACCGAGGTCAAGCTGGGTCAAAATGTAAAAAAAGGTGACATACTGGGCACCGTAACTGACCCTATCACCAATCGCGGTTCGGTGATCAAAAGCAATGTAGATGGCCAAATTATTGGTCTAGCACTGAATCAAATGGTTATGCCTGGCTTTGCCGCCTATCACGTTGGTATTAACACCGATCAGAAAAAAGTAGTCACGGGCAGCAAGGTGAGCGAAGTACCTGAGTCTGTTGCGGAGAATATGAAAGAAGCGGCGCAACGCGGGGAAAACCGAGCCACAACAGAATCTATTAGCTCTTCGCGCCCCAATGAGGATCCGGAAGAACACCCCGAGTAACGAATATAAATGTAAACGACACCGTATCACGTCAAAGTGGGCGATACTGATTAACAGTGAGCCCTCGCATTCCAAAAAAAGCGCTCTTATAAATTAAAATTTCCGACGCGCGCTTTTATATTCCAAGTCTCCCGATATGATCAAGACGAAGCCAGTCATCATGGATAACGGCCCCCTCATGATCTTCGACGCTGTTCAATTGCCATGCCAGAGGCGTTAGGCGCGCTGTATTTCAGATAATAAGGATGTTGAGTGGGGGATACTAATCACTGGCTACAAAACGTTATCGATGGGCAGAGATAGCGTATAGTTCTCTCATATTCTTGGTGTTTTCTAATCATGCGTCTTGATAAATTTATTTGTAAAAGCACAACCCTAAACAGACGCGAGGCTATCGCAGAAATCGCAGCTGGTGCGGTTTGTATTAATGGCGCTATTGAGATCAATGATGCCACTCAGGTACATGAGAACAACTGCATAATATTAAACGGAGAAAAACTGAAGGCCAGAGATTTTCGCTATATTATGATCCATAAACCAGCCGGCACCATTTGCTCAAATATCGATGAGATTTATCCCTCGCTATTCAATTATTTAGATGTTGAAAATGTTTCCGAACTGCATATAGCAGGTCGTTTGGATGCTGAGACCACCGGCATGGTGTTAATAACTGATGACGGCCGCTGGTCATTTAATATCATGGCGCCCGCCACGCAGTGCAGCAAAGTCTACCGTGTTGGTTTATCCCGCGCGATTAACGATGATACCGCTGCTACGTTTAAGAAGGGTCTGAAGCTACAGGGTGAAAAGCAATTAACGCGGCCAGCTATCTTAGATATTATCACTAGCAAGGAGGTACTTTTAAGTCTTACAGAAGGCAAGTTTCATCAGGTTAAACGTATGTTCGCTGCAACCGGTAACCGCGTAGTTTCGCTTCATCGAGAAAAGATCGGCGACCTTTGTCTAGATGTCAATATTGGCCAGTGGCGCCACTTAACCGCCGATGAAATCCAGTTATTTAATAGCTAGTTTTATTCTTGCCGATAGCAGTTTTAAGATGGCCCGCTATATCGCTAAACACTGCATAGCAGGGCGGGGATAACAAACTCTGCCCAGCGCCTTGCTACAACTACGCACAGTTTATATGCATGATCTAAGCAGTTTGGTGAACCTGATCCCCAGACCTCAGGCATACCTGATCTCTCTGCTGAAAACACTCGACTTAAGTCAGATCTGCGCATCATATAAGGTGTTAGATCGCCATGTGCACCACCACTGGCGCGCAGCTTACAGTCTTATAGCGTTGCTAAAGCAGAAAAACCAATGTCTCGCTCTAGCTGAGCCGCCAAGCTAAATAAGGTTTCTTCGTCGTTCATACGGCCGGTGAATTGCAAGCCCACCGGCAAACCATCAGCGCTGCTGTGCAATGGCACAGACATGCACGGTAGCCCGGTTATATTGCCCATGATGGTGAAGGCCATTTTTTCAAGTACCGGCGATGCCATCTGCTCCACCAATCCAGAGCGCATTAATAATTTGCCGATATTGAAGCGATGAGATGCGAGCATGAGCAGATCTTCAATTTTGCTATTCGGCAATTGTCCATGTGGCACGGCTGGAGTTGGCACAGTGGGGCATAGCATTACGTCGTGGCGCTCTAATAATTTACCCATGGCCAACTGAACATCGTGCCAGCCTTTTTTTGCACTTACCAAATCGGCTGCGCTAAGTGAGCGACCGATCATTGCCATATTTTTAGTGGCGGGCTCAAATTTATCCACAGACGCCCTGCCGTATAAAGTACGGTAATTGTTGACCATTGCAGCGACCTCAGCACAGACCACCACAAAGAAATCACGCCAAAAATGGCTGATGTTAATATCTGGCTCTACCTCAAGCACCTCGTGGCCGAGATCCTGCAATTGTTTTGCAGTTTTATTTAAAGCGGCTTCTACGTCCGGGTGCAAGACAGTGTCGATCAAGGGCTTACGACTTAAGGCAATGCGCAGTGGCTTTGGATCGCGCTCGGTGGCGGCTAAAAAAGAGCCGCCAGGGAGAGCGATATTATAGGGCGCGCCAATTTCGTGACCGCTGCTGCAGTCCAACATCACGGCGCTATCACGCACGCTGCGCGTTAATACATGCTCGGCCACTGCGCCCTGCCAATCTTCACCGTGATCAGGGCCGAGGGGATTTCTTCCTCTGGAGGGTTTTAGACCAAATACACCGCACCATGAGGCGGGGAATCGAATAGAACCCCCGCCGTCGCCGCCGTGAGCCATAGGAACAATACCCGCCGCCACTGCCGCTGCACTGCCACCCGAGGAGCCGCCGGTGCTGTAACCTAATTTATGCGGATTATGGCAAACTCCGTGAGCCTTGG
>JBKEFB010000034.1:0-28477 GCA_046712405.1 Zhongshania sp.
GCTTTAATATGCTGGACCCCATCAAGGCCACTATCATTACTCCCGGCTTAGATGTCGACGGCAACTTCGATGACTTTGGTATTCCTGCCTCGATTGTCAGCAAATATTTGGCTGAGCACGGCATCATCATTGAAAAGTCTGGCATGTACTCCTTCTTTATCATGTTCACCATCGGTATCACCAAAGGCCGCTGGAATTCCATGGTCACCGAGTTACAACAATTTAAAGACGACTATGATCAAAACCTACCTCTGTGGCGGGTAATGCCGCAATTTGCAGCCAAATATCCACAGTATGACAAGGTTGGCCTGCGCGACCTGTGTAGCAACATTCACAATGTCTATAAACAGTACGATCTCGCTCGTATCACCACAGAAATGTATTTGTCAGAAATGGAAGCGGCAATGATTCCCGCCGACGCCTGGTCTAAAATGTCGCATCGCGAAGTTGAACGCGTTGCAATTGATGAATTGGAAGGTCGCATTACCGCCATGCTAGTGACGCCCTACCCACCCGGTATTCCATTATTGATTCCTGGCGAGCGCTTTAATAACACCATCGTCAAATACCTACAGTTTGTCCGCGACTTTAACTCTCGCTTCCCCGGCTTCGAAACTGACTGCCACGGCTTAGTGAAAGAACGAATCAATGGTGTTGATCATTACTTTGTCGATGTCGTCAACGACAGCTAAACCGCTTCGATAAATGCGTTATGACGCGGGCAATGCCTGCCGACTTTGCAAGGCCGGACACAGTCAATGTGCTCTGGCCTTTTTTTACGCCAGTCAAACTAGATCTTATGAGGCTGAGCATTAAATATTTAAAGACATACATATATTCCCCCCTCTCTTCTAACTAGCCTGAACTTTGCCAACCATGAGCTGTCGGACTATTTAATCTGAATTACTAAAAATACCGTTTCCAATATTTAGTAGAGAGATTTAAGTCATTGGTAATAATTTATTTGGACTAGTGTTTCTTCGAAAAACACCACACACAGGCTGCAACCACATTAAGTGGCTACACCAGACGTTTTAAATAAGTTGCTGTAGATAGTATGAATTTCTCCTCCTCACCAAAACCGATGGCTAGGAAAAAGCGTACGTACCTGACCTCGCCAACTATAGACAAGTAAGTTGCACCAGCGAAGGTCATCAGATAACCGCATTTTTAATTAAAAAACAGTCTTGTCACAAGGCTGTCATCGACAACAGAGATAGTGGTTAGCGATTAAGAAAATGCTGAAGAAAGACAGATATGATAATGGAAGAAGGCGCAGAGAGCGCGAAGGAGAAAAAAATGAATAAGCAAAGTAGTAATATGAATGTAAAAAATCTATGTAGTCGTAAATTGTGGGAGTTGCTGAAAAATGCTGAATGGCAGAGCAATACCGAACGTTTTGCGATTGAAACCGAGCTGTCTGGTCGTCGCCACTACGTAAAGGAACTAGAGCAGCTCAGCGGCCTAGAAACCAGGCATTAAGCACGACAATATACGACTATATTAGATGGCGGCGTGGTTGGTTCTTAACATTCCATGAAGGAAACAATAAAATGAAAAGACTTCTATTGGTACCCACTCTCTCGCTACTCCTTACCGCTTGTGGTGGCAGCGGCCCGTCCGGTGAGAAAAATCAGCCTGTTGATCCGGCAAGTCCGCCACCGCCAGACTACGGTTTTCAAGTAGCCGATCCACAAATTTCTATCGCACACCGCGGCGCGTCGGCCTATGCACCTGAGCACACGTTCTTCGCCTACGACCTAGCGATGGAAATGGACGTGGACATGCTTGAGTGCGACGCGCTGCTAACCGAGGATGAAGTGGTGGTGTGTATTCACGACACCACCGTGGACCGCACTTCAAACGAAAGTGGTGAGGTTAACAGCTTCACTTTGGCCGAACTGCGCGAACAAGATTTTGGTACTTGGTTTGGCGACGAACAATACGACGGCGCCAAAATTGTTCCCTTTGAAGAACAGCTAGATTGCTACCTGCGCCATAACCCGCGTATGCGCTTTCACGTGGAAACAAAGGATTCTGCTGGGGGCTTGGCAGAGCAAATTATTGCCGACATGCTTACCCGCAAAGGATTGATCAATACTGGCGACGAGCGCACTTCAACAGTACTAATGCAAAGCTTTGACAAAGACAGCCTGCAAAATATCAAAGCCTTTGCACCCACATTGCCAACCGCATTCCTCTACGCTGTGCCCACCGATGCCGACGTAGCCCAATGGCACACCACAGGCCAAGGCCCATACTATATTGACGCCTTCGCGCCCAATAGCGCAGCCATCACTGCAGACGCAACATTAGTCACCCGCTACCACGCAGCGGGGCACGACGTTCATACTTGGACAGTCAACACTCGAGAGCAAATGGATCAGCTACTAAACCTTGGGGTTGACGGGATTTTCACCAACAACCCAGACCTACTTCGTGAAGCAATCGACGATCTAGACAGCGGAACCACCAAAGACTATCGCAACAACCCAACCGACTTCGAACGTGGTTGTCCAGGCGTTGCAGGCCGTGTCACCTCTAACCAAGGACCTGGAGACGTTTGGCAAAACTTGGACGGCCAACTGGGTGTGACAATGGCCACGCCAGCGGCCGACTTTACTCAGTAAGCCCAGCACCTCAAAAGCCGAAGAGCATTCTGTGACCTCAGCCACCCATGTTCTTCGGCTTTTAATCGCCAAATACAGAACCCTATTACACCTTACTCCATAGCCACTCAGCGACAACTACGGCAGTGAGTTTGCTAGGGATGTGAACGGCAAACACCCTTAGAACAACGCGAAAAATATGCAGCAATGGATTGATGACGCGCGTAACAAAGGTAGTCGAATTCGATTTTGGGAAACTCCAGACGAGTGGTAAGAAGCACGTATCAATTTCATCGTTGGTCTCCCCTTCTGCCCCTATCAACAATGTACTGCAGATATTGATTTTAAAAAAACCGTAGTGCAGCATACTGACAATACTAATAGGCGCGGTCTCACCCAGAGCGAGCACTCCCGCCATCGAATACGACGCCGCTACATGCAGCAACGCAACAATAGCTAGCAATCAGTGTATCCGAATTTACAAACTCTGCTGAGACTCTGCCTGCAAACGATAGCGCTAAACGAAGCGTAAATATTTTATGCGGGGTTTCCGACCGCCAAATACGGCTAGACAACCGTAACTCCCAGCCTAGAAGCAAGCCGCCCTATTGCAGCTCATCTAGTATAACTCGCTGCTCACCGACAAACTGCGCGGACACTTTATAGGATAGAGCGCGTTGCGCAGGGGGAAATCTGCGAAGCTTTTAATAATCCGTTTTAAGCGGGCGAACGTAATTATTAAAGCAGTAAATGTGTGACACACAAGACTTTATATTTTATAACAGCTAAAAACGCCGATGACGGGCATAATAGCGAGCGCGTCTAACTTAGGGACCAAAATGATCATCAATTTACTTTTTGCAGCAGCTGCTTTATATGCACTCTATCGCTTTGTGAAGCTTGTTCAAAGCAAACCTGCTAAAGAGCAGCGAGGCTTCTACATGACTCTGTTGATTGGCCTTGGTGCTGCGGCCCTAGTTTTATTGTCAGTAACCGGCCGTGTTCCCTGGGTTGCAGGGATTATAGGTGGCGCACTGCCTTTTGTACGTCAACTAGCGCTTAAATACGCCTATAGCCGCATAGGCGCCAGAAAGCAGCAAAACCAAACTGATGGCGCCAAATCAAGCGCATCGACCAGTACAATGAATAAGGCTCAGGCCTTATCGACTTTGGGCTTGGAGCCAGGCGCCAATAAGGAAGACATTATTAGCGCGCATCGTAAACTCATGCAGAAATTTCATCCCGACCGAGGCGGCAATGATCTTCTTGCCAGTCAAATTAATGACGCTAAGGATGTGCTGCTAAACGATCAAAACGTCTAATCTAACGGTTGGCTTGCAAACCCACAATCTAACTCTTGCCCTCATATTTACACGTTTAAAAAAATATCTAAGGCCACAATGACTACAGTATTTGTTATCCAGAATCAGCAAGGACATTATCTAAACAAGCAACTTGAATGGGTTGATGGCCAAGACAGACGTATATTATATCGAACGGTTCATCGCGATGAAGCGATCAATATGGTATTTGAGCAAAGCAGTAAAAATATTGAGCTGCGGGCCCATCCATTACAATGTGAAACCGATGAAAGTGCGCAGCCCAAACTGGAGTCCTCCCCAGTGATTATGAATCAGCAAGACGGTTTTCTAGACGACGGACAACAAATTACTCAGAGCGATACCCCTATTGCGTTAAGCAGGGAAAATATTACTACTTAGCGTGAAACTGATCGTCGTCAACACCATCTAATAGCCAGCATTCAACTACCGGAACATTAAACAACTATGCGTATTCTGCTGTTCTTGGCCACTAATATGGCCATTCTATTGGTTGCCAGCATCTCCCTTAGTTTGCTTGGCGTTAACAGTATCATGGCCCAAAACGGTATTGATTTAGACCTAGGCTCACTTCTTATTTTCTGCGCCGTATTCGGTATGGCGGGCTCACTGGTGTCGCTGTTCATCTCCAAATGGATGGCTAAGCGCTCTACACGCACCCAAGTCATTACCGAGCCCAGTAATAGCAATGAGCGCTGGCTGATGACAACCGTGGCTGAACTGGCTGAAAAGGCCGGTATTGGTATGCCGGAAGTCGGTATTTTCCCTTCGCCACAGGCCAATGCCTTCGCGACTGGATGGAATCGGAATTCCGCCTTGGTGGCGGTGTCAGAGGGGCTGCTCCAACAGATGAAGCCCAACGAGGTACGCGCGGTACTGGCCCACGAAATTGGCCACGTTGCCAATGGAGACATGATTACCTTGACCTTAATTCAAGGCGTGGTGAACACCTTTGTAATGTTCTTTGCGCGCATCATCGGTCACACCATTGACCGTGTGGTATTTAAAACCGAGCGCGGCCACGGCATTGGATTTTATATCGTCACTTTTATTACCGAAATAATCTTAGGTATTCTGGCGTCGACTATTGTCATGTGGTTTTCGCGTTGGCGTGAATTCCGAGCTGACGCCGCGGGCGCCAGGCTTGCTGGCCGCGATAATATGATTGCAGCGCTGCAGCGTCTACAAGCACAGCAGGGTCTACCCGATGACATGCCAGGTGAAATGACAGCCCTTGCCATCAGCAGTCAGCAAAAAACTAGTTTCGCAGCCTTATTCAGTTCTCATCCGCCACTAGATAAACGAATTCAAGCTCTGCGGGACGCCCGCTAATGGCATGGAGTAGACAGCGCGCGCAGCTCATTGCCACTTTACATGGCATGAGCAATTCGCAGCTCAGCCCAGGCACCAGTGGCAATGCCTCTGCGAGAACTGCCGATGGCGGTATGTTGATATCTGCCACCGGCCAAATCGCGTCTAACGTTCGCCCTGCAGACTTAGTGTATATCGATTCAGCCGGACATATTCCTGACAGACAGGCCAAGCCATCTAGTGAATGGCGAATGCATTGGCAAATCTACCAAGACCACCCCAACGCTGGAGGGGTACTACATTGCCACTCTCGCTACGCTACGGTTCTGGCCTGCCAGCGCCAGAACATACCAGCATTCCACTATATGGTTGCGATAGCCGGCGGAGACTCAATTCCCTGTGCGCCCTACGCGCTTTACGGCAGCGAAGAATTATCGCTACTTGTTAGCAAGACACTCACAGGACGAAAAGCCTGCCTAATGGCAAACCACGGCCAAATTGTATACGGAAATAATCCCCTTAAAGCACTGGATTTGGCAAAGGAAGTTGAAGAGCTCGCTGCAAATTACTTTTTAAGTCTTCAAAGCGGGGGTCCATCGACACTATTGAGTAAGCAGGAAATGGCCGACGTGCTCTCTCAATATGCAGAATATGGCAGCCAGAAATAAGAGTTTTACCCCCCAGTTTGTGGGAAACTACCAAATTCCGCCCACGCCAACTCAGTAAATACTGTGTTAGCATCTAGACGTATTGAGTAAAAAATATGGTAGTATTCTTGCCGAGTACTTTGCCCTCAAAATAATAAATATCACACAAAAGTAATAGCAGTGTCACAGGCCAAGCTTATTGTAGTGAACAGTTCTTACACGGAGTTACCAAAATGAAAAAACTTTTATTGGCAAGTGCCATCGCCCTAGCTGCAGCAGGCCAAGCCTACGCAGATTACCAATTTGAAGTCGGCGGCGTTTACACAGACGGGGAAATCGCCAACACTAATTTTGACGGTCTTGGCGTTGTAGGCGAATTCCACTTCGATAAAGTCGATACCAGCAAAGGGCCATTGGCTGAAGCTAACTTTCTCGACAAATCTTCATTTGTAAATTTCGCCTTTCTGAGCTTGGAGCCAGATTTGCCAAACGCCAACGATATTGACGCCACTAATGTTGGCGGCCGTTTTGTTACAACGACAAACATTATCATTGAAGCTGACTTTAGCACCCTAGATGCCGGCAATAACGACACCGACACTATTCGCCTCGGTGTAGGTACTTACCTAAATGACAATAGCGATGTTGTTGTAAGTTACAGTAGTGAAGAAGATGACAACAATAAC
This sequence comes from Zhongshania sp., assembly GCA_046712405.1. Lineage (GTDB taxonomy): Bacteria > Pseudomonadota > Gammaproteobacteria > Pseudomonadales > Spongiibacteraceae > Spongiibacter. The sequence continues at coordinate 6,594 of JBKEFB010000034.1, forward strand.
GATGTTGACTATCTGAATCTCGATTTCCACGGCGTAAACCCGCTGAATCAAGGCGCCTCTGTCGCCTATGATGTCAACCTCGGCTACATCGACACTGATACCGACAGCGGCTACCAAATCGCCGTCGGCGGCACTTACTACTTCAACAGTATGTTTGGCCTGGGTCTAAATGCTGGAATCGCAGATGTCGGTGACATCTCATCTGATGAAGTGAGCGTTGAAGCCAGCTTCTTTCCAACAGAACAGGTCTCTCTATTTGTCATGATCTCGGATGGCAGCCAAGAAACCAATAATGTCGACATCGACTCTGACGCCATTCTTATTGGTGGTTCGCTGCGCTTCTAAGCAAACCAAGGCTCTAGGGATTAAAAACTAGAATCTTGGACTAAAAAGTCGAAGTCCCGCAGCGCCAGCTGCCGGGGCTTTTTTTATGTGCGCAAGCGCTCTTTTTATTTAGAGGGTAGTTTTGGTTTTAGACGCGCAGTAGCCACTGCCGTGGTGGGGTCATCGGGCCAGGGATGCTTGGGATAGCGCCCTTTCATTTCCTTTTTAACATCTTGATAGCTGCCTCGCCAAAAGCCGGCAAGATCTTGCGTTACCTGCAAAGGTCTACGCGCTGGTGACAGCAAATGGACGGTCAAAGACTGCCGGCCATTGGCGATTCGCGGGGTGTCATGGCAGCCGAACATCTCCTGTAGCTTAACGGCTAACACTGGAGGCGACTGGCAATAGTCTATTTTCTTAGCTGAGCCTGAAGGTACGCGAAAGGACTCTGGGGCAAGGGTACTCAGGGCCTGTTGTTGCGGCCAATCAAGTAGGGTCGCCAAGATGCTCGCCAGATCTAAACGCTTAATGTCTTGCAGTGAATTCACGCCCATTAAATATGGCGACAGCCACTCCTCTAACTGCGCAAGCAAACCTTCGTCGCTCACATCCGGCCAATGACCCGGCGCGCAATTTAAGCTATTCACCAAGCTAACCCGCGCTCGCCACTGCAATACCGCTTGCGACCATTCCAGGACCTCTAAACCCCGCCGCCGGATAAAGTCCAGCAAGGCGGCGCGTTTTTCTTCATCGGCTACCGTAGTGAGGATCTCAGTCTGTAAGACAATTGCCCCCAAAGTACGGCGGCGCTCAGCAATAAAGCGCCCCTTGGCCTCACTCCACTCGGCGTGAAATTTGGTATCTACCATTGGCGCCAACACATCTTCAAAATGTGATGCGGACAGCGCCGCCGCCAAGTAAATAGTATCGCTGCGATTTCCCGCTTTCCCGCCTAAGGACGCGGTAACAAGATACTCGGACGCGTTCAAGCCATCTGATTCTTGTAATATTGCAGCACGACCATTACTCAAAACGTAATCGCTGCCCCGCTCGCGACGTTGCTTCGCGACGCGATCTGGATAGGCAAAGGCCAGCAACAAGCCGGCATCCACGCCAACCGCAGGTTTCTTGGCCTCACTAAACGCACTCCGCGCCAATATCCGCAAGAATTGTTGCTGCTGCTTTTTCAGTCTAGCGATCAGAGCGCCAGACTTACGCTCAGCTGGCAAACTGCCATGCAATATGGCCAACCTTGCTTGAATATCGGCATCGCCCTTAGGGCCGACATCACGGTCGCTCAATAGAGCCGCTAACTCACACGCGAGATTGGCATGACCCAGTTCACGACCTTTTAGCAACATATGCCCTAAACGTGGATGTACTGGCAAGCTCGCCATCGCCTCGCCATGGGGCGTCATCGCAACCGTCTCACCTTTTTGCACCAAGGCGCCCAACTTCAAGAGTAGATCTACCGCTTGCTGAAAAGCAGCCGCTGGCGGCACGTCCATCCAGCACAATTCTGCGGTGTCACTGATCCCCCAGCGCTGCAATTGTAAACACAGGCTCGCTAAATCGGCCTGCGTAATTTCGGGCTCGCTAAAGGCAAGCAATTCATTATTCTGCGATTCACTCCAAAGCCGATAACACACCCCTTCGCTCAATCGTCCGGCTCGCCCCGCGCGCTGCTCCGCAGAGGCCCGAGAAAGGCGCCGCGTGTCCAAGCGACTCATTCCGGTTCGCGGATCAAATGTTGGCACCCGCGACAAACCGCAATCAATCACCACAGTAATGCCATCTATGGTTAAGCTGCTTTCAGCAATACTTGTGGCCAATACCACTTTGCGGACACCGTCAGCCGCTGGCGCGATAGCGCGGCGCTGATCGGCAAGACTTAAATCACCATACAGTGGGGTAAGTAGCACCGACTCAGAAGCGCAGACATCAGCGAGTCGACTTACGCAGCGCCGTATTTCAGCTTGTCCCGGCAGAAACACCAGAATACTACCGCTGTTTTCATCCAGTGCCTGTGTAACCGTTTGGCACACTCTATCAATCAAATCTTGGCTTGGGCGATATGCAGAGCCATAGCGCAAGGCTACCGGAAACTGGCGACCGAGGCTTCGCAGTATTGGTGCCGCGCCGAGCAACTCTGAAACGCGATTACCGTCTAAGGTTGCCGACATAAGCAATAACTTCAGCGGCGTATCACGCAGATCACCGAATAACTTCCTGCTTTCAAGCGTTAACGCTAAGCCCAGATCAGCGTCTAAACTGCGCTCGTGAAACTCATCAAAAATTAAAAGGCCGATGCCCTCCAGCGACGGGTCGTCCTGCAACATACGAGTAAGCACGCCTTCGGTGACGACCTCAATGCGGGTGGTCTGACTAACCACGGTTTCCATGCGCATACGATAACCGACAGTATGCCCCACCCGCTCGCCCAACATATCAGCCATCCGAATTGCGGCTGATTTAGCTGCAATTCTGCGGGGTTCCAACATCACAATGCGTTGATCACGTAGCCATGGCTCATCTAATAATGCCAGTGGCACACCGGTCGTTTTACCCGCGCCAGGCGGCGCTTCTAAAACAAGTTCATGACCCGCAGCTAAGGCCAGGCGAATATCAGGAATCACAGATTGAATGGGTAACTCAGCCATAATTGGCGCACGCTCCAAAGTAGCGGGTGGCGATTATTTTAGCGGGGAAGTATAAAGCATGAAGAAGATGTATCGGGTAATCTTGATAAACTCAGCCGCGGCATTAGCTCCCGGCACTAGCCACTAGCTTAAACTCAATACTTCATCTGGTGTTAAAGCCCGCCACTGGCCAGGCGCCAAACTGAGGTCCATGTTCAGGGGGCCAATCGCATCGCGATGTAACACCAACACCTCATTCTGGAAGCGGCCAAACATCCGCTTAATTTGGTGGTAGCGTCCCTCTACCAAGTAAAGTGTTGCAATATAGTCAGAACATATTTCTAGGGTAACCGGACGAGTAGTAATGTTCTCGTATTCAAAGTACATCCCCGCCGCAAACGCTTCAATATAGGATTGATCCAATGGCTGGGACAATGTGGCGGTATACGCTTTGGCTACATTTCGCTCAGGCAAACTTAATTGACGCGACCATTGACCATCATTAGTCAGTAGCAGCAGCCCCGTGGTATTAAAATCTAAACGACCGGGAATATGGAGCCCCGCGCGATCTTCAGGTGACAGTAAATCTAATACCGTCTTATTTTTAGCGTCCTTGGTGGCACTGACCACACCGGCAGGTTTATTCATCATCAGGTAACGCGGCACATCGCTCTGCAGCACATCGCCATCTACGCTAATATGCGAAAATTGACCAACGCACTGGCTAATGTCGGTGACAAATAGTCCATCGACCTTGACTCTTTTTTGAGCCAGAAGCAGGCGAACATCGGCCCGCTTTATTTTCAAACCAGCACTAAGAAATCGATCGAGACGAGCAGAATAAGATCGCACTAAGTCACTCACGTAATCAAAACAATGACCTAATTGTATAACCTAGCCACGTATTTACCCATTAAAAAGCCGGCTAAGGTGGAATCACTAATAACTAGTGACACCTCATCCGGCTTCCGCGAGTCTAAAGGCAGCGCCTGAGGCGGCCCAGAAACCCCGATATAGACTTAACTATAGTCGTCTATTTTATCTTTTACTTCTTCAACACCTTCTTTATAACCATCACTGGCACTCTCGAACCCTTGGTCAATTCTTTCGCCAGCCGTTTCAGCGGCTCCCTTGTCCTCGCAAGCACTCAGGGCAAATATCGTCGTTGATGGCAGAAAAGAGCGTTCAGTATTTTACTACCCTGGGTGGATTGCATACTTAAAAATAACTTTCTCATTTATCAAACCTCTCTATGATTTCATTCAGTCTTCGAGCGACGACTTCTTTAGATTCGCCATATTTCTGCTGAATTTTTGCTGAAATCTCGTCGAGATTGCCTTCTGCCTGCAATACCTCATCATCAGTAAGGTCGCCCCACTGCTGTTTTACTTTAGCAGTAAACTCATTCCACTGACCTTTCACCTTATCTTTGTTCATTATTCATTACTCCCTTAGATTCACGATAGACGCGCCTCACCATTTAAGACCAAAATGCCTTATTTCCTTATTCGCGCGATTTGACACGACAAGTATCACTCTTTTTCCAGATCAAATGGAATAGTCGACTTATTTACACAAGGGCTAATTCCATTGATTTAATGATCTCTGCAAACCAAAAAAAATCCGCCAGGAATATCTCCGAGCGGATTTTGTGTAACCAAAAAAGTACTTAGGTTTTTTTAAAACCGAACACGTAAAGCCAACTCAATATTACGCCCTGCCTCCGGCGCGTAATCTCGAATAAAAGACGCACTGCTGCGTATTTCTTCATCGGCTAAATTATGGCCATTCAGCATCACAGTATAGTCATTGCCAGCCAATTCAAAGTCCCTAGAAATACTCGCATCCACCCGATCATAGGCGGCCGTAGGGGCTTCGTTTAGACCTGGTTTATTCTGCGCGTGAGCATGCACGTAGCTAACATCGGCCTGCCAAGCCTGCCAGGTCCAACCGACACTAATACCATCGTGCGCCGGTGGCAGACGCGGCACATTCTGACCATCATCAAACTCTGCATTGACTCGATCACCAAATAATTTAAACAAATACTGCTGTCCGGTGTTGGCTACTGACAAACTATAGCTAAGCTCATACTCTAAACCCTTGAATACCGCATCCTGCTGACGATATTGCAGAATATCAGTATCGTCCCTCTGGGTGTCGGTGTTATCTAGGTAGATGTAATCGGAGAACTGATTATGGAATACCGTCACCTTGGCTTTTATATCACCATAATCAGCACGCACACTCGCGTCAGCATTGCGCGACCGCTCTGTTCGTAGATTTTCATCACCTACTTCAATCGCTCCGGTCGCGCCGTGAACGACATATTGTTCAAAACTATTGCCGATATTAGAGAATCGCTCCTCAGCATTTGGCGCTCGCTGAGATTCTGACAATGCCAAAGACAAGGTCCACTCCTCGCTAATATCGTATAAACCCGCTAATGAGGCGCCAAAATTGGTTTCGTTATGGTTGTCCGCGACGCCTTGTGAAAGTTCGAGTCGATCAATATCTGCACGCAAGCCTGCTTCTATAGACCACTTATCAGCATGGTAGTCCTCAAGCCAAAATAGACCGAAGCTTTGCGTGGTATTTTCAGGTACAAACGACTCCTCCCCTAATGCTGAGAAATCAGCATTTAACCACTGCAAGCCCCATACACCGTGCCAAGCACCCAGTGGACTATGGGAAAGTTCCAAGCGACCAGCCCAAGCCTCTTTATTAAATGTGGTGCCAACCTCACCTGTGGGCTCCAATTCCTGGTGCTGATAATCACTGTAACTTAGGCGCCAACGCAGAAGGTTGATCGGCCCGTCAAAATGGCGATCACCGGCCATATCCCAGCGAGTTTGATCAATAACAAGATTTACACCTTCCTCGCCATTCTCCTCAAGTTCATGGTCATCTTCACCTTCACCTTCTTCGTGGTCTTCTTCGTGGTCTTCCTCATGGTGATGTACCCCAGATGGAATACCATATTGGTTACTCAGTTCGGAGTAACTCAAACCCCAATAGCCTTCGTCAAAGTGATAACTCGTACCCACAGTCAAGCGTCGGGTTCTGCCGTCGGCATTGCCGATAAATCCGTCGGTACTCTCATCTACGTCATCAACATTGCGTGGGTTAATCGCCAAACCTGGAATATCTGGGTCTGACCAATCTCGATATAAAGCATCAAAATGAACTACCCAATTGCCGTCGCCAGCGTCAATACGAAACACACCGCTACGGCCATCATCGACGCTGGTACTGCGCAGTTCTGCAACCCCATTAACACCATTTATGGGCTTAACAGGGATGCGGCCATCAATCACATTTATCACCCCTCCGATGGCGCCGCCCCCATAGAGCAGTGTCGAAGGTCCGCGAAGTATTTCGATGCTATCTGCCAGTATGGGCTCAACCGACACCGCGTGATCCGCGCTATTGGTAGACACATCTAGGGCCGGCAAGCCATTTTGTAAGACCTTCACCCGCGGCCCCTGTTGGCCACGAATGACTGGCTGCCCAACCGCCGGGCCAAAACTAGCAACGCTTAAACCCGGGGAGTTGTTCAAGGTTTCGCCGATGGTCCTCGCAGCTTGGCGTACAAGCTCTTCGCCATCTAACACCGTGACCGGCAAGGCGGTTTGTGCTTCTTTTTTATGCATTGGCATGGTTACTAATATATGCTCAATGCGATCATTTTCGACAGCGAAAACCGGCGCGGCCACAAGCACCGCTAGTGGCGGTAATAAATATTTTTTCATTAGAAAACTTTCCCGTGTATCACATCATCTCAATCGGCAGCGCAATACGCTGCTGAGTCATTTTGTTGATTAGGAAATTACGAAAATCGAAAGCTATGAAGTATAACGGCGCTATATCCAATTAAACCTATGCGCATAGTGAACGGCAAAAAGACGTCACGAAGAGCCTTGAGCGATTCGAAATTTCCAAATAATTAAACGAGGATGTTTACAGGTGGGGCGCGAACTGGAGGACGTAATGTGAGCAGCGGCAAAACTACTGCAACTGCGACGACATTGTTAACCGCGACAACGATGCGGATAATCTCCGCAATTGTCGCCGTAGCCGGCAACGCCGCCGCGTTATAATGACAGACCGCACAAGCATCTAACGCCGCGTGTTCAGCAACATGGACATGGCTACCCTGTAACCACGCAGCCCAACTTAGGCAGAGCAATATTACTGCCAGCAGCGATAAGCGATGTTTATGGGCCAATCTAGTCATTTAATATTAGGTCTTTTAGAAAAAATCATCCAGCCATTGGATGATTCGTTAGCATAGTGAACTTATATTACAATCATGCTAATGCCAAGCATTTTCGGGTCACGCGTCAAAGTTTATACCCAAGCGACGTCCGACAATCTCATAGGATTCGACAACGTTGCCTAGGCCCTGACGAAAACGGTCTTTATCGAGCTTCTCACGGGTATCAGCATCCCAAAGACGGCAACCATCAGGTGAAAATTCATCACCAAGATATATCTCGCCGTCGTTGAACACCCCGAACTCTAGCTTGTAATCAACCAATAGCATGCCGGCATCGGAAAACATGGTTTTCAGGACATCGTTCACTTTGAAGGTTAGCTCTTTCATGCAATCTAACTGGGCATCATTCGCCCATCCGAAAGAACGAATATGATACTCGTTAATCATCGGATCGTGCAGGGCATCATTTTTAAGAAACATTTCAAAGGTTGGCGGATTCAGCTCCCTCCCCTCCTCCACGCCCAAACGCTTAACAATAGAGCCTGCTGCAATATTGCGAACAACACATTCGATTGGCAACATATCTAGCTTTTTAACTAAGGCATCGTTATCAGACAATAACGCTTCAAAATGAGTCGGCACGCCAGCGGCTTGCAATGCCTGCATAATAAAGGCATTGAACTTATTGTTCACCATGCCCTTGCGATCCAGCTGCTCTACCCGCAAACCGTCAAAGGCCGAGGTATCGTTTCTGAAATTGAGGATATAACGATCAGGGTCATCAGTCTTGTAGACTGATTTTGCCTTGCCGGAATACAACTCTTCGCGTTTTTCCATGGTTTGCCTCGTTAACACAAGAAGATCACGCTATTTCAAGCCAGCCAAAACCAGCTTCTTGATCAGCAGACAGCAGCGCGTCACTGTTTGCCAACATCGGCTCTATTGCCGCCCTCGCCAATGCGGGGGTATTATTCTTTTCGCTTAAATGTGCCATCACCACATGCTGTAAATGACTCACCTCGGCCTCAGCCAACAAGCTCGCCGCCTGTTGATTATTCAAATGTCCCCAGTCACCACCTACCCGCTGTTTTAAGGAGTAAGGATAGGGCCCATTTGCCAACATAGTCACATCGTGATTGCATTCTAAGAGCAAGGCATCACAGCGTTTATACTGCTCGCGAACGAAGGGCGTAATACTACCTAAATCCGTCAGCAGCCCAAATGTTTTTTTCCGGTATCTAAACACAAACTGGCAGGGTTCACGTGCATCATGCGGCACCGCTACTGGGGTGACGGTGATTCCACCAATGTCCAGCTCCAGTCCGAGCTCTAAATTCCGCCAATGATGCGACAGTCGCAGCTGACCGTATTCGCCGGTGCCGTAACTACAGTAGACCGGCAACTTGTATTTTCGAGCCAGTGGCAGCACGCCTTTGATATGATCGCTATGTTCATGGGTCACTAAAATAGCCGCCAAGTCAGTCGGTGCGCGACCTAATCGAGCCATGCGCCGCTCGGTTTCTTTGATCGTGAATCCGCAATCAATCAGTACACAGCTCTGATCAGTTTCAAGCAGGGTAGCGTTACCTTTACTGCCACTACCCAACGATGCAAAGCGCACTAATACAAATACCCCATAATGCGGCTCAGTAATTTTTCGCGCTCGTCTTCGCCAAGCCGGCGGTCTTTTTGGTAATTCAGGTATATCAGCGCCTCTTCAGGCCCTACTTCCTGCATTTCGACCACGTAGCGACTTAAGTCATCGCGGGGTGTACCAAAGGTGCGCGCAAACCAACTGGGCTCCTGTGCATCGGGATCAATGTAGGTAAGCCAGTATTTGTTCACTTCACGACGATCGTCTTCAATTTCAAAACCCGCTTTCACTAGCGCCAGGCCAAGGGCAGCCCATGCGCGACCAACCGGAAGCTCCAAACGCAAATGGCTGCTATCTAAACCGCCATCACCGCCTTCAATAAATATTTTACCTTTGCCATCGGAACGCTGGGCAAGAATAGACACCACACCTGCGGTTTCTTGATCGGCAAGATATTGTGCAACAACCCGAACCATTTGAGATTCACGCTTGAAGTCATCAGATTTTTCTGGCCACTTCTCGTTACCTTTGATCTGCACAAGTACGTGAATTTCACTGGTGCCGGTATGAACGCCTTCTTCCAAGCGGAAGCGGAAACGTTCACGGCTAGCACTATCACCATTTGGATCGCGCCACTGAGTTTCAATAATCGCAGCTTCACCATCGGCCTTGGCGATCTCCAAACCCGCGCGGGCGAGAAATATACGCATCCGCGGCCACACCTGATTTGGATCGCCATCCAGCAAAATCCAGCTTTGATTATCCAAAGTTTGAATTTTAACCTCGGCGGTACCCACATTTTTCGCTAGGGACTCAGGTCGCTGTATCTCAAAATTACCCGGGAGGGGCTTATGCGTTTGTATTCCTGGCACCACATACTGATCATCGAGGGTCTCTGAACTCAGCCCCGGTGGCAATTCCAGCGGCGCGGATAATTTTGCCTGACGATAATCTTGCCCGCGGTCGCGAAACATACCATCGCCACCAAAACAGCCCGACAAAACAGTCAGTCCCAGACTCATTATAGTTAATCGAAAACCGGTACTGCGCATAAAAGTGCTCATTTAGTCTAGTAATCCCGCTTGCGCTAGAGCTTCCCTAACGCCTGGTTGTGCCGCTTCACTCAATACGGTCAAGGGCAAACGAATGCCGTCTTCCATCAAGCCCATGATCAACAAAGCCCATTTTACCGGAATTGGATTGGCTTCTACGAATAAACGATCGTGAAGTATACGCAATGGCGCATCAGCCGCTGCTGTGGCTTTTTTATCGCCCGACATTGCCGCCACGCAGACGGCCTTCATTGCTGCTGGGACTATATTAGCAGTCACTGAGACATTACCTTTACCACCTAGCAACATCAACTCTGCTGCGGTCGCGTCGTCACCAGACAACACATCTAACTTGTCGCCAACCGCATCAATTAATTCTTTACCCCGGGCCAAGTCACCGGTGGCATCCTTGATCGCAATAATATTCTTGTGCTCTGCCAAACGAATAGTCGTCGAATTCAGCATATCGCAGGCCGTGCGCCCAGGCACATTATATAAAATTTGTGGGATATCAACCGCATCAGCAATCGCCATATAATGACGATACAAACCCTCCTGAGTCGGCTTATTATAGTATGGCGTCACCAGCAAGCAGGCATCTGCACCCACTTCACACGCCACCTTGGTTAGCTCGATAGCCTCAGCAGTCGAGTTAGCGCCAGTGCCCGCGATTACTTTAATACGGCCGGCAACCTGATCAACACAGGCCTTGATGACCATTTTATGTTCATCCATTGCCAAAGTCGCTGACTCGCCAGTGGTGCCCACTGCCACGATCCCGTCGGTTCCCTGCTCTATATGCCATTCGATCAGACGCGACAACGCTTGCCAGTCAATACTGCCATCGCTGTGCATCGGGGTTACCAAGGCAACTACACTACCCGAAATCATGCCGCTATCTCCAAAATTGGTGCAAGCCGCTAATGGTACTGGCCAGTGCCACGCAGCTCAAGGGACAAATCAATGTAAACCAGTTAGGCTTAACCACTTCAGCGAAACAAATTCACTCAAGCGCAGTCGAAAACCTACTATAAAACCAAGTTTTGCAGCGTTCTTACAGGAGAAAACCCCAATGCGTTTCCTAGCCATAGCGCTACTGGTCATTTTTGCGCCGCTAAGTATAGCCGATCCTTGGCGCACAAACCCCATGACCAAGGTCGATGAGCAATACATGAAGGATAGTCGCACCGATCTCAACGATCTTAGCCGTATCGAACTGGGCCGACGTTTTGGTGAAAGTCTTGATAATGACCTCCGCTTAATCCAGACCTTATTAGACCGTAACATCGTCACCAGCGATCAAACTCGCCGACTCCAAGCAATGGGCATCATCATCGGCGACCACTTGCGCAAAGAGAATAATCTCAAATGGGTAATTTATATCGATAGACTTGGCCGTAGCCGAGCGCTCGAAGTACCGTTTCAAGACGAGGCTATATTCCCCGTCACCCAAATATCGAGTCGCGCCGCAGTCGGTGCCGACATTGACGTGAAAGCGATATACCAAAAACTGGAAGAAGAAATAAAACGCGCCAAAAAGAAAATCATCGTACGCTAAAAATCTTGCAAATAGTGGGTGGCGGCCATGGCTCCCCACCGGAAGAGACTGTTAAGTTTATTAAACACCTAAAAATAATAATATCGGAATACTGATAAAACTGATCAGGGTTGAACTAACCACCACCCCCGCCACCACATCAGGTTCCCGCTTATCTTGCATTGCCAAGAGGTAGTTGAATACCGCTACTGGGGAAGCCGCCTGCAATAACACAACCTTGCGCTCCAAGCCCTCAAGATGTAAAAAAGACACCACGGCAGGCCCATATTACCAAAATTACCAAATACCAATGGCACCAAAAAATTACGCATTTCTATACGCAATAACAGACAGGAAAATCCGGCAAATATAGCGGTAAATCCCAGCATACAGACACTGGCAAGTAGCACATGCTGAAGTAAGCCAGCAGAGATAACGGTTTTACCCAAGGAACCAACTAAGAGCGCAGGCGCCCCGACCCACAATACAAGCCTACGAACAAACTCATGATCAAATGGCTGGCGAAACCGCACCCAAAATACGCCAGCGGCGGCGCACAAAATGACCGGTAAAATAATAGGGAGTAACGGCGAGATCAGTGACGTCTAAGCTCCTACATCCCAGTCGCTACCGCAGGCTGCGATGCGGTATTATCATAGTGTCTGAGCGTATTTCCAAACCGGTCAGCAATAAGCAATAGGATATAAATCACATCATCATCCGGAAGACCGCGCGACTCGTAAAAATGGCTTTCACTACCTTTGCATCACTATCATGGAGCACAGCAGTTAATTATAATGATCACCTTAAATCCGAAAAAACTCCTCAACAGTAAATGGACTGCTGTTACCCCAGAGCGCAAAGAAAAGCATTTTATTATCCTCGAGACTGAGTTCGACGAAGACGGTGTTGTGATGCGCTGTCTAATGCAAGCCGTCATAACCAAGCGAGAGTTTGAAATCGAGTGGCGCGATCTGAAAAATACGCAACAATGGCGAGCTGGCTGGCTCTAGCGACTTAGCCAGCGCTCTACTTAAAATTGATCCGGTCGCAATATAGCATCGTGGCCACCTTCGACAAAGACAATAGAACCGGCCATCAATCCGCATTTCTGCAAATCTGCTTAAAGCCGTTATACCCATTGGTTTGGTTGCCGAACACAGCATTGCCTACCATGAGAAAGCCCTAGGCAAGCTGTTCTCTGACGACAGCGCCTGAGACATTTTAAAGATGTTGTTATTCGAGTGCGATAAATCAGGCGTAACAGTAACGAATCAATGCGAAATACTCTCCATCAAAAAAAATAGATTCAGGATATATTCTTGATACCCCAAAGGACGAGTATCAATGCGCATCCCTCGTCATAGCAACTGGCGGCTTATCTATACCAAAACTCGGGGCTAGCCCGTTTGGATACAAAGTAGCAGAGCAGTCTGGCTTAAGTGTTAAACCTAAACGAGCAGGATTGGTGCCCGTCACGTTGAACGAACAAGATAAGAATGTGTTGGCTGAGTTAAGTGGTATTTCGTTAGATGCGAACGCCAGTTGCAACGATACTAGCTTTAACGAAAGTATTTTATTTACGCATCGTGACTTAAGTAGCCCTGCAGTATTACAAGTATCTTCATTTTGAGAGCCAGGCCAAGCCGTTGAATTTGACTTATTCCCGAATGGCGATTTATTTGCTGACTTACAAAAAACACTGCAACACCAGCCAGATGTTCAACTCAGTACAGCCCTCGCTACACATTACCCGAAACGTTATGTACAAGCTGCGTTACCCTATTTAGGTATTGAAAATAAACCGCTTAAGCAATACCAAGACAAACAATTCGAACAAGCCACCCAAGCCTTTCATCAATGGCAACTTAAACCCAATGGCAGCGACGGTTATGGCACAGCAGAAATCACGTTGAGTGGCGTAGATACTGACCAACTTTCATCCAAAACCATGATGGCGAAAGACGCTGAGGGATTATATTTTATTGGTGAGGTTATCGATAATGGGGGGATATTTGGTTTTTGATTCAGCTATCGTACAAAGCCGATGTTAACGCTCAAATGTGCGGGAGTATTGAATTTTGCTAAAGGTGTGGCTGAATCTACGCTACGACCCTTTGCCCTTACATTGGATGATCTTGAGGCCGCAGGCGCTATTTTAGTCAATACAAATGATCGCCCAAGCTCGCCGGAAAATTTTGGTCAAATGAGTTACGGTATTCTTAAATATGAATTTAAAGATAGTTTAAATGTCTCCTTGGTGTCTACGTCAGCCGAACAGGTGACAACCCGCACACTGTAACAATTGATAGACTTCAATCTTGCAAACAACGAGACTGAATTGGCTTTGTTTGACCAAAGCATAGTCATAGCCTCACAAGCCCTAGGTACACTTGAAACCCAGCAATATAGAGCGGCACTCGCTACTGTGCAAAAAGCAGGATTGCAAGATGGTGTAGACAAGTTGCTGGAGCAACACAATGTGCCAGTACTTGTGACGCCTTCACGTGTGGTGGTGCCTAGAACCGACCCCATCAATGGTGATGTTTCGCCCAACGACTGGCCCGGATATGGTTCGCATGCCGCTAGAGCTGGTTATCCACATGGCACTGTACCTATGGCCCTTATTCATGGCATCTCAGGTGGCTTATCTTTTATAGGTGGTAAAAATACTGATGCACAGATACCTTCCTGTGCCTATGGATATGAACAAAATTCTTTACGTTTGTCAGCACCACGGTATCTCAAAAATGCAGAAGCGATTGAGTCTGTTGCAAAAGCTATGGATAGAATGAGCGATTCTCACCAATAACAAACCTTTTTGCTTTACCCATTAAATAAATCGCAATGAATCAATTAGTGTATCAATTGTAATGTTTTCATCAGCAAGAATTGATAGCTATTTAAACATGTTTTACTGCCCGCGTTACTTGTTTATCACTGTATCGCGAACAGTAAAGCAAGCATATTATGAACGATACATTTCATTTTTAAGTTCAAAACGGTCAAGCATCATTACTTTGTGCCACGCTTTTACAAACGCTTCTACAAACCTTACATGCCCTGTTGAGGAACCATACACCTCACAAATGGCTCTGAGCTGAAGGTTTGAACCAAAGACTAGATCGCAGCGAGTAGCTGACCACTTGGTTTCCCCGCTTGCCGTATCTGTTCCTGTAAAAATTTCCTTGTCGTCGTCAACGGGTGCCCACTTTGTATTAATATCAAGTAGATTAACAAAGAAATCATTACTTAACACGCCTGGCTGGTGTGTAAATACGCCGTGTTTTGACCCATCAAAGTTGGTATCAAGAACGCGAAGGCCACCCACAAGTGCAGTCATCTCAGGAGCTGATAAATCAAGAAGGTGTGCGCGGTCGATCAACATCCGTTCTGTTTCTACCGCGTAATTTCCCTTTACAAAGTTTCTAAAACCGTCTGCGTGGGGTTCAAGAAAAGATATATTATGTTCATCGGTTTGCTCTGCAAGAGCGTCCATTCTCCCGGGTACGAAAGGCACAACGACGTCAACACCAGCCTGAGCAGCTGCCTTTTCAATAGCAGCGCAGCCAGCTAAAACAATTAAATCAGCCATTGAAATTCGCTTATTGTCACTTGCACTGTTATTGAATGCTTGTTGAATCTCTTCAAGTGAATTCAATACACTTTTGAGTTGCTTGGGGTTATTCGCTTCCCAATTGACCATTGGTTCAAGTCTTATACGTGCGCCATTTGCTCCGCCTCTAAGATCTGTCTTACGAAACGTCGATGCACTGCCCCAAGCAGTGCTGATTAGCGCTGATAGGCTATGGCCAGCGTTTAGTAGGCTTGATTTAAGTGTGGTGATATCGGATTCGTTTATTAACTCATAATCAAGCGTTGGGATCGGGTCTTGCCAAATTAAGTCATCTGCAGGTACATCGGCGCCAAGCAGCCTGTTTTTTGGTCCCATATCTCTGTGTATCAGCTTATACCAAGCTTTTGCAAATGCGTCGTCAAGTAATGATGGAGTGTCAAAGAATTTTTGACAAATCTTGAGGTAGGCCGGATCTTTGATTAAGGCAATATCAGTGGTCATCATCATAGGTGGATGGCGCAGCCCATCAATGTGAGCGTCAGGAATAAGGTCAGATGCTGCTCCATCTTTTGGACGCCATGACTTACCGCCTGCCACACTTTCTGTTTGCTCCCACTCGAATGCAAACAAATTCTTAAGATATTCATGGTCCCAACGAGTAGGATGAGACGTCCATGCACCTTCAATGCCGTTGGTAGTTGTGTACTGGGCTTTTCCCGTACCATTACTGTTTAACCAACCTAAGGCTTGGTTTTCGATCGGTGCGCCGCTCGGTTCAGGTCCAAGGGCTGATTTAGGGGATGCGCCGTGACTTTTACCAAATGCATGTCCACCTGCAATTAATGCAACGGTTTCTTCATCATTCATGCCCATGCGACCAAAGGTGATTCTAATCTCTTGTGCAGAAGATAAGGGATCCATATTACCAAATGGACCTTCAGGGTGAACGTAAATTAACGATTGCCTTGAGGCGGCAAGAGGATTTTCCAAATCATAATCATCACTTCCTGGCTCACCAACCCAGCGTTTGTCTTGTGTTGCCATAACGGTTTCAGGACCCCAATAGCTCGCATCATCTGCTTCCCAATAGTCAATTCGACCAGCGCCGAAGCCATATGTTTTAAAGCCCATCTGCTCTAAGGCTAGATTGCCTGTCAGCATAATAAGGTCTGCCCAAGAAATGTTTTCACCGTACTTCAATTTTATGGGTTGTAGCAATCGAATGGATTTATCGATGTTGCCATTGTCTTCCCATGAATACAGTGGAGCAAAGCGCTGCAAACCCTGAGCTGATCCTCCGCGTCCGTCAAACACGCGGTAAGAGCCTGCAGAGTGCCAAGCCATCCTAACCATCTGAGGTCCATAATTTCCATAGTCTGAAGGCCAAAAGTCTTGAGAGCTAGTTAACAATTCTAAAATGTCTTTTTTGACTTCTTCAATGTTTAAAGACGCAAAAGCAGCAGGATAATCAAAATCATCACCAAGAGGATTAGCAGCCAGTGACTGACTATGCAGCAGTTCTATGGGAAGCTTGCCGGGCCACCAATCAGCGTTCATAGGGGGTGTGCCAATAGCGCCTCCTATTCGTTTACTTTCAATTGCACTGTAACCGCCAGCAATTGGACATTCCATTTTATCAGACATATTATTGTTCCTTAATTTTATAGACATTAGACTATGGTTATCTTAACCAAAATCAACAAGTTTAAACTGCTGGATAAAGTCTTCAATACCTACATTCACCTCCTTAACGTTTTCCGACGGGTTCGACTTAACTTTGACTAATTTAATTATAAATCCACTTTCTAAGTAATCCTCAAACACTTCATCTACTTTAACCGTCATCGCAAAATCAATAACATTCTTATTTACACCTAAAAAAGCTCTTGTAATTTTATCCTTGTACTTTTCTCGATAAAATTCGGAGTCATCGTCACTATAAAGCAGAGGTTTTATTGCACAAGTTCAACTGATTTTATATAACAAGCGCCTCCGTTATCGAGATCACCCCTAAAGAAGCCATCTAAGCTACCCACCTTACTAACATATTCTCGTGTTGCCAACTTTATAACTGACTGGCACTCTCGAATAGACCGCATAATATTTTCCGACTCGATATTTCCTTCCAGCTCTGATATACAAAGATCAAGCCAAGACCAGATTTTTTACAATTTTTTTTATTCACATAATGGAGGTTTAAATAACGGACCGATAAGATTTCCCCACTTTCTCCATCCTTGGAGACCAAAAAACCATTGGAATCATCGAGTTCCATCATACCCAGAGAGCTTGGTAACGGTTCACACCTAATTTTTTTAATAAATAAGAAAATGGTATTTTCTCTCTTAACTTTAATTTTAGTATCTGCCGCCTCTATATACCTTTTAACTGGCCTCACTTGATCAGACGCATTCAGTGTATTCTCAATTACAATTTGCTTACTTCCGTCGGGAATATACAAGTCTATTTTTGACTTACGACCATTCGGATAATATTCCTTTTTAACAAGCACAAGTACTTTTTCTCGCAGTAGTCCGTCATAAACCGTATCTAAAGTTAATTGGTTGATTTCAGCGACTTTTAAGCTGAAACCGCGCGGAACTCTCGTCACTTTCTTGTCAAATGCCGCCAGGCTTGACGAATATGAATCCAACGCTCTTCGCCGCTAATTCCTGAGGAAGGAGATACTGAGCGATTCCACTGGGCAACTTACTAGAAAATGCCCGAGAGGCAATAATATAAGCAAGCGCCTCAAATGGATTCATGGGTTCAGCTCGGTTATTGTGCTCCACCATATAAGACCAACCATAGGGCTTACTGCGTTCATCTAAGACAATTGGATGAGTTGCACCCAGCTCATGCAGATCCCTCTGTATCTTTCTTTGGGTAACCAAAAAGCCCGCATCAAATAAAAAGCCCATGAGCCGATCCCTTGATATCTTTGCAGGTTCTCAAGGTATGAGACTAAGCATAGATATAATACTCTCGGTTTTTTGCCCATATTATTATCTCTAAAAATTATCACTCTAACTATTAGCTGCATCAGAAAGCGTCGCAGCAATATGGAGAATATCGGCATCAAAAATGAATTGCGAGAGAGTGCGTATGAATTTAGCTATTGGCTTGAGTGGCGCTGATAAAAAAACCCTTAATCAGATTTTACCAAGATTGCTCGTTAGCAATATCACCCCGTTATATATCAATACGAGCGGCGAATCGCTTAAAGCAATAGCCGATAAAAATGACTCATTATAGACACTATTGATATTTCATTGGGCCGCAGCTACTTCACCTCAAATATTGAATCAGAATTGGCACAAATTTTCGCGGATGTTAAGAGCTGTTTTATCGTGTGTGGTCTTGATGGTAATTTTGCCAATGCAATTCCCGCCTTACTCCAGGTTTTATAAAGAAGCGGGGCGTTCTTACATTTAATTATCTACTCACCACTTTCGTTTGAACGAGATCGCATTCTAATTTCTGAAGTACAGCTTAGAGACATAGCGCCTTTTCTGCCTAATCTCGCTGGATACAAAAAAATCGCTATTCATACACACTAAGGCAGAAATCGAAATCAATCTGTAAGTCATATTTTTGATAATATTGCGCTTAATATCGAGCTATACACTGTCAGAAATCTCGAAGATAAGCGACTTTGAACAACAATCACTACCCTCCAATCTGGGACGGAGCATTTCTCATACTCCTTTCTGCGGATCCAATTCGATACATAGACAGCTGGGCAAACAAATTGCGCGCAACACATCTAGATACGAACTCAGATTTTCATGAAAAAAGATATTTATAATTATATTGGATTATCTCTCAGTAAGAATATAAAAATTACAACGAGACAAACTTGTGGATTCAAACTATTCCTGAGGAAGTCAGAAACTTATGCGGACTATATCCAAGTAATCAGTTTTATTTGGCGCGCGTCGCAGCAATCGACTCTAAAGCAATTAATCTTGCCCGCCGAAATTTTATTATATATGTTATTCGGTTAGAGCATTGCCGAAGAATTCGCTCATCACCGGAGCAGATGTTGAAATTCATAAGCAATGGAGAGCTCGGAATACTAAAAGAGCTAGGTATACGCAGAGTCGATGAAGCCCTGCTTACTTGTAAAAGAATAGAGAGCAACGTTGTATCGGAGATACCACCCGAACTTATACTCAAATGCTTGATAGATGAGGTTCGTCTTAACTTACTATCTAGCGTAATTCATATTAAGAAAAGGCACTTCACAATTTTATCAATTCATAGGAGTCTGGCAAAAACAGATATTTTGGATGCTTTCGAAAATGAAAAAAATATGTGATCAGTTCGCGAAAGCGACTATAGAACCAGCTAGCTGCCGGACCAACTTAAAATTGATCCGGCCGGAACATAGCATCGTGGCCACCGTCGACAAAGACAATAGAACCGGCCATAAAACTGGCCTTGCTACTCAGTAAAAAGCAGACCACCTCCGCGATCTGCTCGGGCCTGCCAACCGCTCCCATGGGCACGCTGTCACCAAAGTCTTTCATGATCTGCCCAAGGTCTTTATCCGCAAGCACTTTGTCGCTCAGCGGGGTATCGACAATACCTGGTGCAACTGCGTTCAAACGCACGCCTTGTCTAGCGTAGTCCGGCGCATTGCGGCGCAACCAACAACTAAGCGCATGTTTTGAGCCTGCATAGGCGGTATGAGCATCCTTACCATCAACCAGCTCGCATGCGGCGGATTCCTGATCATCGAGTAACAACTTGACGTAGTCATCGTGCCCGACCATCGCGGCGGAGTTAGAGGCAATCATCACAACGCTGCCTTTACGTCGCACCAACAAATCCAGCACACCCTCAGTAACCGCTATTGCGGCAAAGTAATTAACCCGGGTAATCAAGGACAGTGGTCGAACCGACGGACCGAGACCGGCGCAGGGAATAAAGCCATCAAGCCCTTTTGGCGCAAGGGCAAGAATACCGTCTATCGCCTTTTGACGCCCCGGAAGGTCAGATAAATCAGCGCAGATATCACTCTCGGCAAGGTCAACTACAATGACCTGGTGGCCAGCATTACGAAGCTGCATCTTAATCGCAGCGCCAATACCGGTGGCACCGCCCGTTAATGCGTAAGTCCCCATTGATTGTCCTTATTATTGGATCATTTATTCGACAGCAATCAAACCCTCAGCGCTGGTCAGCTTATTGCGCTCATATTTATTTGCGGGTGTATTTACAACATCCGCTAGCGGCGCAGCCACCCGAGAGCGCTGACTCTGCAGCGGGTCTGCGGCGCCATAAAGCGTATTGCGCTGAAACGGTACACGACCGGCACGGCGAATACGCGCTTCCATAATTTCTGGCGCGGTTTCCTGACCATGGACAGCGCCAGCGGCGCGGGTGATGGTCTCGTTCATCAGGGTGCCACCAAGATCATTGACCCCGGCATTCAATAAAGCCTCGACGCCCAGCTCGCCCATCTTCACCCAAGAAGCTTGAATATTATCTATCAGGCCATTAAAAACCAGCCTAGCAACGGCGTGCATCAACACCGCCTCACGAAAGCTCGGTCCCCGTCGCGACTTGCCTTTAAGATAAATTGGCGCCTCTGCGGGCACAAACGGTAAAGGCACAAATTCAGTGAAACCGCCCGTTTGCGACTGAAGGCGCCGCACTCGAAGCAAGTGGCGCGCCCAAGATTGATAATTATCAACATGGCCGTACATAATAGTCGCGGTCGAGCGCAGCCCCACCTTGTGGGCCGCCCCCATCACCGCGAGCCACTGCTCGGTGTTTATTTTATCCGGGCACAATACGGCCCGCACTTCATCGTCCAAGACTTCCGCCGCGGTGCCGGGCAAGGTATGCAAACCTGCCTCTTTAAGCCGCTGCAAATAGGTCCCTAAATCTAAGCCCAATGTTTCTGCGCCCTGCCAAACCTCTAAAGGCGAGAAGGCATGAATATGCATATCCGGCGTCGCTGCGCGCAATGTCGCCACAATATCAAGATAGGTTTGGCCGGTGTACTCGGGGTGAATACCGCCCTGCATACACACCTCAGACGCACCGCGCTGCCATGCTTCAAGAGCGCGCCGCGATATCTCCTCACCAGACAAATCATAGGGCCGGCCGCGCAAATTCTCGCTGAGCTTGCCTTTAGAAAACGCGCAAAACTGACATTTGAAATAACACACATTAGTGTAATTAATATTTCGCGTGACCACATAGCTGACCTGCTCACCACAGCGCTGCTGACGCAACTGATCGGCAGCCCTGCAGACAGCGGAAAAATCGCTTCCGCGGGCGCTAAATAGACGCACAATATCATTTTCGCTCAACGCCTCTGTGCGCAGTGCGCGCTCAAGTAAGAGGCTTATATCGCTGGATACCGGCGCATAGCTTTTCAAATACTCGGGCTCTGCACGCAGTAAATTAAGCTCGGCGGCAGGCGCATCAATATCTTGACCGGCAACCCAGCACTCGTCCTTGGGTAAGCCTTGTGTGTCGCTATAATGAAGCACTTTGGTATGCAGAGCGGGGTCTAGCCACCGCTTATAATCGCGCACGTATTGCGGATAAATAGTCAGCCGCTCATGCAGGTATTTACCCGCACCCGCGGTTTCTTTCGTCAGAGTTTCTAAGTGTGGCCAAGGCGCCTCGGGATTGACAAAATCAGGTGTCAGCGGCGATACACCGCCCCAGTCATTAAGTCCCGCTGCCACTAATTGCGGCAGCACGCCGGGGCTCAAATTTGGCGGAGCTTGAATACTCATCTGCGCACCAAAAATCAAGCGCGCAACGGCGATAGTCCACAGCAATTCATTCAGATCTGGCTCAGGAGCAGACGCCATTTTGGTATTCGGCTTGGCTCTAAAATTTTGAACGATGATTTCTTGGATATGGCCGTAGCGCTGATGTAACTCACGCAAGGCTAGTAAAGACTCCACCCGTTCG
>JBKEFB010000035.1:0-28371 GCA_046712405.1 Zhongshania sp.
AGTTAGTTAACTCACTGGGAGTGCCATTGAAGATCCGCATCACTCACGGATTATGCAGGAGCGCGCAAACTGCAGCCTACACACAAGCGCTAGCAGAGCGGAAATTGATGCCTTCCTTTCGGTTGAATTTGATTACCTTAACTGCAGCTTCCTAAAACATGTAATTGAAGTCCGTAATACACTCCAACACATTTTTTGAGTTTTTGAAGTGCTAATAAAAAATTTGGCGGCTAACGTAAAGCTAAACAGAAATAAAAAAAGACACAAACATGAGGCACCTTGAGTGAGTTTGTATTTCTATAACATCAACTTATCCGACCTCCTCTTGGGAATCTATTATAGATAGCCTTAACGATACAATGACTCCAAGTCGGACGGAGTAGAAGCGAGTGATGTTATTGGGATTTCCCTTATACTAGTGTCTACCCCTCGTTAAAACATTCGACAATATCAATTTCGTCTTTATCAATAAGCTCAGCAAGTTCATTTTTGATGGCATCAAGAATTTCAAATTCTACTCTGGTGGGATAATAATCTTCATGTTAAGTAATCTGCTGGAAGCTCTTACTACATTCATCATCGTAAAAATATTTACGCCTGCAGAATTTTTGGAGAAGCACTTAATCCTGTTAATACATCAGTCGAAAGTTGGACTTTATTAATAACACCCAAGTTTTTATAATCAATTTTAGAAATTTTCAATCTATGTCCTTTGCCAATCTAATACCTGAAAACATCCACTGCTGACAGGGTTGATAAAAGTTTCTATAGCTATGTCGATAGTGGTTTATAGGTGTCACAACACAAGCTCCTCTTAGCACAAATTGATTGCACATAAATTTACCATTGTATTCCGCTAGCTTACCGTCGAATGGCTTATAACCAGGGTACGCAGAATAGTGACTTTGAGTCCAGCACCACACTTGACCAACGACATCATTCGTTCTTACTGGATGAAAAACAGGGTGTTTTTTACAGGTAGATACATCATCGGAGTTACGCAGATAGTGTTCGAATTCTTGCTCTGTGGGTAGGCGACACGCCCGCCAATTGGCAAAGGCGTTCGCCTCAAAATAACTGACATGAACCACAGGCGCATTGAGATCAAGGGATGCCAGCCCATGAAGAGTATATTCATACCATTTATCTTCAACCTTACGCCAATAAAGCGGTGAAGTGATATCGCTGCGGGTAAGCCAATCCCAACCCATACTTAACCAATACTTAGATTCACGATAGGCATCCGCATCAATAAAAGCTAAATACTCACCATTGCTGACAAGATTTTCGGCAATTGAAAAGCCACTAAGATAGCTTTTATGTTTTGGTGATTCATTGTCAAATGCATAGCCATCACCCTTGTGACCAATTTCTACGAGCTGCTCCTCGAAACTACGCCATGACGGCCTTACTGCCACCGCCAATACTAAAGGTGCTTTTGAATAGCGTGGAGCACAAGGATTACAATGCAGAATATATTTGATATCCATATAGAGTAACTCTTGGTGCTGCTGCTCGTGATGGATACCAATTTCAACAATTGCAGCAAGATCTTCCGACATATCAGTTTCGAGTAAAGCCACTATCAAGCCGTCAATTTGTTGACGATATCGGTATATTTCCGCAACGGTAGGTCGGGATAAGTTACCCCGATTTTTTTGCAGCCAATGAGCGCCTGCGGACTTATAATAGGAATTGAAAATTAAGCCGAATGTCTCGTCAAAGCGCTGATAATCATTAATATAAGGCCGTAAAACCAATTCTTCAAAGAACCACGTGGTATGCCCCAAATGCCATTTAGGAGGACTAACTTCTGCACAAGGCTGAACACAAAGATCCTCTACTTCTAACGATGAACATATCTCATTGGTCGCACTTCTTGTAGAGGTGTATCGCCTGATTAACGCTTTGTAATCCAAAACATTAGATGCACCCATTTCAATCCCTTATCGTTATATTGATGAATGAGGAATTTTGCGATACACCCGATGCGCACCTAGCTATAGCGACCTCTAATTACATTATAGTAAGCTCCTGACATCAAAAATCAACACCGAACAACGACATGGTGCTCTATTTTTGAAACACAACTGCGTCAACGGGTAGCACTGCCTGTGTTTTCAGTCAATATCGCAGTAACGTATAAAGCTTTAATTGAGCCCTGTCATTATGTCAAAAAAAATAATTCACCGTATATTTAGTAGCAAAGACCAGCTGGGCAATCTGGCAATTGTTGAAGTATGCGAATCCAAACAACTCTTTAATGACACTTTATTGCTGCAGCAAAGAGCGAAAATCAATCAACAGCCTATCAGCGTGTTTATTATTGCCGATAATTCAAACAATTTACTATCATATTCTATCCGCTGGTTCTCGCCAGCAACCGAAGTTTCGCTCTGCGGACACGGCGCATTAGCGGCAGCCGACCTAATTCTATCTTCTATAAATACCGATAAAACAATCACTCAATGCCGATTCAGCAACAAAGATATTACCGTGCAACGGCTTGAACAGCGCAAATACATACTTTACTTGTCACCTATTGAGTTACTGGCCACTACTCTTTCGCCAGCTATTTCAAGCCTATTCAACGTCGCAGTGCTATATGTTATGCAGACAAAGACAGACAGCGGCTATCTTATCGTCAGTGTTATGAACAAGGCTGCCCTGAAACATTTCGACTTTGACGAGCGAAAATACAGTGATCTGACACAACGGGCACTTATCGTTAGCTGTGAAAGTGAAAATAGCTCCGACCTTATCTATTTTCGATACTTTGCCCCACAGTATGGCGAGAAAGAAGATTGCGCGACAGGATCTGCTGCTCCGTTGCTTGCCGAATTTTGGAAGCTCTTATTTGACAAGCCTTATCACTGCAAGCAATTATCTTCTACTGGAGGCTATTATCAGTTAGTTCGTGGCGAAAAGGAGATACAAGTCTTATCGATTATTTGTGATGCTTAGAATGCGCGGTAATACTTGGGAAGTCTATCTGCTGTATTTCTATTACTGCCGATCAGCTTAAGTTTTAAGCTAACCACTCTCAGCTAAAATTTATTTTTCGTTCGGTAATATGTCTGATGGCATAGCAAATTTAACCGCTTGATTAGAGATGACATGGTTATCTCTATAACGATGCAGCTCTTGGGTAAGTAGTTACACGAGTCAACTTTAGACCATAATTTCGGTTGGCAGCAGCCCAGCTAACTAGGACGCTCTATTCGAGATACTGCAGAAGCGATAAGCCAGAATAAATCCGCGATGAATAAGTAGATTTGCCCGCCTCAATTTAGCCGTAAGGCTATTTCAGAAGAACATATCCCGAATAAAGTCATACTGGAACCCCCGTCCAAAAAAAGCTATATCGAATTATATGACCGGAACGGCGCAGTAAATTACCCAATTAGCGATACGAGCAGGGATGTAATGGGACAAGAAATGCCATTCAATGGCGGCTGCCCGGCACAATAGCCGGCATTAATAATGCTGTCGCACCCCGAATTACCAATTCAGCATTCAGACCGAAGCCTGCCATTTTAAATATAATGAAATTACGACTAGACCCTTTCACTACCACCTACTTTTTGTAAATAAAAAATGCTGACACGCTCGCAAATTAAAATAATAACGTCGGCATAGCTCGTAAAGACGTTTCTATGGATATAAAATACTTACCCTAAATACCAAAGGCTAGGGCGCCAGCATTGAAGCCTAACGGTTAAATTCCGTCGATAATCACGCCGCCTCTAAATATACTATTTCCGTGGTAAATAACAAATAATGGAAAGTCGATATCACCAATAAGCCAATAAATCCTGTCATTCGATGTGAATAAAGTGTATCTTACGTCGTTCGAAATTATTGGTATCGAGCCTGCGAGCTACGCGCTCCTCTCCTCCTTATTGCGATTGCATTTATTTCCATATAAATAGCGTCGATTCATAGCACCTGCTGTTTTCGCTTTTCTACAATTTATGCGAACACCCAGACTTTTAATATAACTCTGCTCACTTAGCAGCGAGTTACTGCGCGATTTTTTTCTGCGCGAAGTACGTGCTTCCTTAATTTATCGATATTTTTTAGGAGCGCAATGACAATCAGTAACGAAGAAGCTCAGTATCGGCCAGCGATTATTTCTTTTGTAAAAGATGTGCCTAATCTGTGTTCACTTGCCGGCTTGGCTTGCACTATATTGGCGATCTATTTCAGCATTACCGGTATCTATTACGCCGCGATGATAGGCATGATCTGGGCAGTTGCTTTTGATTGGGCAGACGGTTTAGTCGCACGAAAAATGAAAGGCCGCACTGGCAACGACCGAATGTTTGGCGCGCAACTCGATATTGTCATAGATATTGTGAGCTATGGTGTGACGCCCGCAATTTTGATACTTAGCTATGGCGCTTTTGATCCAATTTTTATACCCATTGCATTTATCATGCTCGCTGCTAGCGCGATACGCTTAAGCTACTTCAGTACGTTTGGGCTATCTGACGAGTCAAAATATACTGGACTGGCGCTTGATAACAATAGCATCGCACTGGTTTCAATATTCCTGCTAGAAAGTGTTCTACCCATCGAGACATTCTCAATTGCTCTATACGCCAGCGCACTGACCCTCGCAGCACTTAATGTATCGCAAATAAAAACCTCAAAACTTTCTGGCACACCGCGAAACGTCGTATTCCTTGCACTTTATACGCTTGGCATAACCGGAATTTATATCTGGAAGCTTTTGTAGCCAGACTAAAAACCGCTAGCACAGCCGATATAACCGGCTCTTTATTCATCTTCTCGAGGAACTAAATAGCGCATGATTGTATATACCGTAGGTACGTTTGATTTATTACATGTAGGTCACCTTGCTTTACTGCAGTACTGTAAATCACTGGGCGGCTCTCTCGCCGTGGGTGTTGCTTCAGACCGCGTGGTGAATTCTTACAAACCTAATGTACCAGTGATTCCTCTAGAGCAACGCATGGAAATGCTAAAAGCCTTAAGTTGCGTAGATATTGTGATCGCCTACGATGAGCTAGAATATGTATCTGGCTGTAAAGAAGTAAATGCTGATATTTTTGTTATTGGTGAAGACTGGGGCAATAAACCCCACAATCTCGCGGTAGAATCGTATTTAAAATCAGCAGGCAAGCAGATTAAACAAGTACGTTATAACCCGCGCACATCATCAACTACCATTAAGAAAAACGTTGTAGAACAAAGTTACAGTATCCGAAATTTTGAAATGGCCGTTGCCTAAAAGCTAACGGTGAGTAAGGTAACAGCGGTAAGCATGCCGATATTAATATGCGCACTGCCTGAATAAAAATAATCAGATAAAGTCCAGTACGGCACTAAAACTGCGCTTCTATTTGAAGCGCAAATCACCACTTCACAGCAGACTCCCCGCCGCAGCGATTAAATACCACGAAAATCATTCCAAGCATTCTTCAAATCAGCATTAATGGGTGGCTTACTATTAATACACAGCCATTCTTAGCGATTTAAACGGTGTCATCATGGCATCAACCCTGCGGTCAAAAGCTCGAATGACGATCGTTACTATTGATTCTTATAACGATTTCATCTTTACGAAAAAGACCGAGACCATGAGATCGATCATTAGTAGGGTTAATATCTGGTCATATAGTGTGGCTCTATGACTATGAGTTTATGTATACCATCTTGTATTGGACACTCAGGCGAGTATCCGGCACGCCCAACTCAGAAAGTGAGTATGGATCTGAGCGCAAAGAGAATATATTGTATCTCTAGGTGTGTTCTTGTGTGCGCCCCTAAGTGGGTACTCAAGAAAAGTGACGTCTTGTCACGCTGGGCCACGCTCATTGATTTATGGAAACATCCCACCCACCACATCTGTTGACCATGGCTCGGTGACATATCCTCGACATAATAAAGACCTAGTATTGTCGCTGCATGTAAGCATTAAAATGACGGACACATTACTATGCAACAGCTAGATGGCCTAGATGCTTTTTTTGCCTTAAACGAACGCCAACATTCGCCGATGCATATTGGCGCCTTAATGATATACGAATCCAGCACCAGCAAGCACAAGCTTTTTTTACAGCAGGAAATACACCAGAGCTTTAAACAGCGGTTGCCTGCCTCGCCTATTTTTAGACGCCGACTATTCACCGTAGCCTGCGGCTTAGATAACCCCTATTGGATTGAAGATCAGCACTTTGACCTAGATCAGCATATATTTAGTCATTCCATTAAAGACCACGCGGGGGATTTGCCGGGCCTGCTCGCAACCCTGCATTCGCTCCCCATGAATATGAGCCGCCCACTATGGGAGGTCCACGTGATTCATGGTCTCGGCAACTTAAGTATTTATGACAAAAGAACATTTGGCTTATATATAAAAGTCCATCATGCGGCGATGGACGGTGTATCTGGCACTGAAATCTTGGCGGCGATACACAGCTTAGACGCGCAAACATTTTCACCACACGAGGCCCGTACAACAATCGATCGCTGGCGGGCGGAGCTGCCTCCGAAACAATGGCAGCTCGTCTGCCACGCATGCATCAACAATCTTCGTAAGCCGCTAAATCTAGCGCGACTAGCCCGCAAGCTCATTCCTTCGTTTAGGCAAGCGGCGAGTGCCGGCCGATGTGATCACAACCCGACAGCAAGCTGGCAAAAATCTCCTTTCAATTGCCGCATCAATGCCGAGCGCAATATTTTAATACTGCGTTTTAATTTTTTACGGCTGCGGCAGATTCGCCGCCATTACCCACAGACCACCGTTAATCATGTCATTCTCAGCATTGTTGGCGGCGCCTTACGGCGCTATCTGATAACCCGAGACTGTTTACCAGACAATCCCTTGGCTTCAATGATTCCCGTCAATATACGCAGTCGCGACGGACATGCAGCTGGCAATGCGATCAGCATGATGATTGCCACTCTGCGCACCGACATCGAATGCCCACTTCAACGCTTGCAGGCAGTGCGCGACGCAGCCAATAGCGCCAAGAGTTTTTCTAATACCGTTGGGCGCAGCGCCATCACCTCGCTGGTACGTGAAATACCCAATAGTGTCGGGTCGATTACGCTGAGAGCCCTGTCTGCACTGGCTTACTGGCCCGGCGGTGTGGCAATGCCAGTCTGCACCATCGTCAGCAGTGTACCCGGACCTCTGGTGCCGCTGTATTTTAATGATGCCAAGCTGGTGGAGATGCTAGGTCTTGGGCTGATTGTCGATCACTTGGGTTTGTTTCACGTTGCCACCAGTTATAACGGTGTAATGACTTTATCGGTGCTGAGTAGCCCGAGCGCACTCGAAGATCCCGACTTGTATCGGCGCTGCCTAGAGGAGTCTTACGCGTCACTAGATGAGGCGGTTTCACGCCCCTCGAAACGCAATGTGTAATATCCAGTAAGACCGGATTTAGTCATTTAATTAGGCTAAAACGGCACTAAATGACATCAAAACCAAATCCGCCCTTGAAATAAGCGAGCAAAACCCCATTTTTGGTGTCACAAGAACCAATAACGACATTCGCTCGGCAAGGGAACTTCCCAATGACGGAAAAACAATCGATTGGCCAGTTACGTAACTGGCTGACTTCACAAATTATTGGCCAGCAAAGTCTAGTCGATCGCCTTCTTATTGCGCTGTTGGCAGACGGACACTTACTAGTCGAGGGTGCGCCCGGTTTGGCAAAGACCAAGGCCATTAAAACCCTCTCTGACGGTGTTGATGCCAGCTTTCAACGCATTCAGTTCACCCCCGACTTACTACCCGGCGATGTAACCGGCAGCGATATTTACCGCCCGGAAACCGGCGTTTTTGAATTTCAGCCTGGACCGATCTTTCACAATCTCGTATTGGCCGATGAAATTAACCGAGCTCCCGCTAAGGTGCAGTCCGCTTTGTTAGAGGCCATGGCTGAGCGCCAAGTCAGTGTAGGTAGCAATACCCTGCCACTACCGCCGCTGTTCTTGGTCATGGCAACGCAAAACCCACTGGAGCAAGAAGGTACCTATCCACTGCCCGAAGCCCAGCTCGACCGCTTTTTAATGCAAGTTAATGTTGCCTATCCCAACGCGGCGGCAGAATTAGAAATTCTTCGTCGGGTGCGCGCCGAAGCCAGGGGCGAAATTGATACCCCCGAGCCACTCAGCCAAGAAGTCCTTTTCGCCGCCCGCAGTCAGGTATTAGATTTACATATGGCAGAGTCGGTTGAGGAATACATGGTGCAACTTGTCGTTGCTAGTCGTGACGCCAAAGCCCTAGATACCGAACTCGCAAATTGGATAGAAGTAGGAGCCAGCCCCCGAGCAACCATTGCCTTGGATCGCTGCGCTCGAGCCCACGCTTGGCTAAATGATCGCGACTATGTCAGCCCAGATGATGTTCAAGCAGTTGCTCATGATGTATTGCGCCACCGCCTGATACTAAGCTTTGAAGCTGAGGCCGACGGTATTCGCAAAGATTATATTATCGACCGCCTACTGCAGGTGGTGCCGGTGGCATGAGCAGTCCGCTGCGCAGCGACCTTAGTGCGCCAGTAAAAGGTGCTGTGGTCGATCAGCAAGACCTTATCCAAACTCGCTTTTTAGCCACAAAACTAAAGGCCAAGCCACGCCGCCGCCATTTTGCTCAACAAGGCGGCAACCACGCCTCGCCTTTTAAGGGCCGTGGCTTGGCGTTCCATCACGTGCGCGAATACCAAGGTGGTGACGAAATTCGTCATATCGATTGGCGGGTGACCGCCCGTACTGCCAAAGCACACACTAAAATCTTTGAAGAAGAAAAAGAACGCCCCGTTGTATTGTGTCTAGACCAACGTGCCAGTATGTTCTTTGGCAGTCGCCACTGCTTTAAGTCGGTACTGGCCTGCCACGTTGCCGCCACGCTTGCCTGGGCCGGACTGGATAATAGTGACCGAGTAGGCGGTCTAATCTTTGCGGATGAAAAGCATCGCGAAGTCAGACCTAAGCGCAGCCATCGCGCGGTGCTAAACTTCATTCATACGGCGGCTGACTACAATAAAGAACTGACCCAAAGCACCAAAGCTGCAGAGATAAGCCGTGCCCAAAGTTTGGCAAACGCATTCGAAGAGTTACGGCGCATTACCCGCCCCGGCTCAACGGTTTATGTCTTAAGTGATTTTTCTGGTTATAAAAAAGAAGCGGAACGCCAGCTCCATTTAATCGCCCGTCACAACGATGTGATCGCTATTTCAATCAGCGACCCAATGGAGGAAAGTCTGCCCGCCAACGGCAACTATCCAGTGAGTAACGGCCGTGAACGACTGCAAATGAGCTTAACGAATGCTCTGCGCGAACAATTCCTGAACCGCCATCAGCAAGACCGCCAGCACTTAAAAGCCAGTTTAAATCGGGGCGGCATTCATCATATAGAGCTCTCCACCAACACCGCATTCTTTCAGTTACTGCAACGCGGAATGGGGCAGGCATGAATACTAATAGCCAAGTGTCAATGAATCCTGCATTCGGTCAAAGTTCGCCAACAGACCAGCTGGCCGACATTCATTTACCGCCAGCTATTGCTGCGTTCCCTTGGGCGCTTGGCTGGTGGCTGCTCCTCGGCTTGCTGCTTCTTGTCGTGCTAGCAAGCTTCTTATGGCTGCGGCATCGTCGCCGCAACAACGCCTTTCGCCGGACCGCGCTAACAGAATTAAGCCAACTTAGCGCCATTGAAAAAGACACCGAATTTGCGCAGCAGCTCAATCAATTACTGCGGCGGGTTGCGCTGCACAGTTTTTCTAAAGACAGCATAGCCGGTCTCAGCGGCGATAAGTGGACGAATTTCTTATGCCAAAGTTGCGGCGATACGCCCGCGTTTACTAATGCCAACTTAGAAACATTATTTGCAGCAGCCTACCAGCCTGCCTCCAGCCCCCTAGCTCGCGATATGCTCATTGCCCAAAGCAAGACGTGGATACGACGTCACCGGAGCCGTCATGTTTGAATTTGAATGGCCACTACTATTTTTACTGGCGCCCTTACCGCTGTTAGTACGCTGGCTTTCAAAACCGCAAAGCCAAGACACCGCTGCGGCGCTGCGGGTGCCTTTCTTTACGCAGCTTCGCAGCTTAGGGGGAGAACACAGCGGCCCGATTCGCAGCGGCAACAATATAAACCTTATTCTACTCAGTCTGGTGTGGTTGGCACTGCTTGCGGGTGCGGCCCGACCCACTTGGATTGGCGAACCCGTCGCTATGCCCACCACAGGCCGAGATTTAATGCTGGCGGTAGATATTTCTGGCTCAATGAAGCAGGAAGATATGGTCATTAATGGTGAAAATTTACCGCGTATAACCTTAGTAAAAGCGGTGGTAAACGAATTTATTCGTCAGCGCCGAGGCGATAAATTAGGTCTTATTCTGTTTGGCTCCAACCCTTATATTCAGTCGCCATTATCATTCGACCTAGACACCCTAGGCACCTTAATGAATGAGGCCCAAGTCGGTTTTGCCGGCAATCAAACCGCCATTGGCGATGCCATCGGTTTTGCCATCAAGCGCCTGCGCCAACGACCAGAAAATAGCCGCGTTTTAATCTTGCTAACCGACGGTGCAGATACCGCCAGCAATCTAAAACCATTAAAAGCGGCCGAACTTGCCGCCGCCGAAAAGATTAAGATTTACACTATTGGTGTTGGCGCCACCGAAATGAAAGTTCCTGGCATGTTCGGCAGTAGCTTTGGCGCGCGCACGGTTAACCCGTCGGCAGATCTCGACGAAGACACGCTGCAAACCATCGCCAGTAAAACCGGTGGCAGATATTTTCGCGCGCGCAATCCTGCCGAGTTACAAGCTGCCTATGACGTCATAGCCGCTTTAGAGCCGGTAGAACAAGAACAGGAAATGCTGCGTCCAGAAAAGTCACTGCTCCACTGGCCACTGCTCTTGGCTAGCGCGCTGATGCTGCTATTGGCAGTGAGTCGCAACTGGCCCTTCTCTGGCGGCAGTAAATCAAACGAGGCGTCGACATGAATATTGCTGGTGTCGAATTGCATTGGCTTCGCCCTGAGCTCCTGTGGGCTGGTATTCCGCTGGTCATTTGCGCCCTGTTGTTCACCCGTCAGTATTTTCAGCAGCGCAGCTGGCAGAAGCATATCGACCCAAGCTTGCTACCGTATTTATTAGACGGCAAACCCAGCGGCAAACCACGGCAATCTGCATTGGTCTTGCTACTCGCCGCGATACTGGCTTGGCTGGCACTGCTCGGCCCCGCATGGGAAAAAGTCCCTTCGCCACTGCACAAAAATACCGAAGGCTTGGTGGTGGTACTAGATTTATCACCATCTATGCTGGCCGAAGATATTCAACCCTCACGTATGCGCCAAGCGCGTTTTAAATTACGAGATATTCTACATTTGCGCCGCGACGGTCAAACTGGCTTAGTGGTATTTGCCGGCGACGCCTTTATCGTCGCGCCGCTCACCGATGATGTAAATACCCTATTAACGCTAATCCCTGGCCTCAACCCCAGCATGATGCCCATGACGGGCAGCAATCCCTTAGCCGGTCTTAGCCTAGCCAAAGACTTACTGGATCGCAGCGGCGGCAATGGCAGTATTTTGCTAATCAGCGACGGCGTTACCCCTCGGCAACTTAGTGGCTTAAGGGACTTTATTAGCGACAGCAACTACCCGCTGTCGGTACTCGCGGTGGGAACGTCCGACGGCGCTCCCATCCCCTTACCTAGCGGTGGCTTTGCGCGGGATAATAACGGCAATATTATTGTGCCAGCGCTCACGGTAAATGAGCTGAAAAATCTTGCTGCTGCCGGCGGCGGTATTTACCGTGAGTTGAGCCTAGACGATAGCGATATAAACGCGCTATCTGTCGATACCATCTCAAGCGTGAATGGTAGGGAGTCGGAATCGCGTGCTGAGCGCAACTACGACCAGTGGAAAGACGCCGGGCCGTGGCTGGTGTTATTGCTGCTTCCATTCGCCTTGCTAGGTTTTCGTAAAAGCTGGCTAGCGGGTCTGGTACCACTGCTGCTACCAGCTCTGCTCGTGACGCTACCCAGCAAGGCCAACGCCTTTGAGTTTAACGATCTTTGGCGAACACCAGATCAACAAGCTGCCGCACTGCTAGACGCAGATCCTCAAGCTGCAGCTGAAAAGTTTGAAGACCCTATGTGGAAAGCCAGCGCACAATATCGCGCCGGCGACTTCGCCACTGCAGCAGAGAGTTACGCTCAGTTGGACACCGCTGACGCTCACTATAATCGCGGTAACGCACTTGCCAATGAAGGTAAACTTGACGAAGCCATCGCCGCCTACCAGTCCGCACTAGAGAAAGATCCTTCTCTGCGTGATGCACAAAATAATAAGAAAATTATTGAAGATATGAAGGAAAATAAAAACCAAGAGCAATCTCAAGACGAACAGTCCCAAGACAACAAACAAGATTCGCAAGGCGATGAAAGCCAGCAAAACCAAAATTCTGAAAATTCCGAATCTGGCGAGCAATCGCAAAGCTCTGACGATCAGAAACCGTCATCAACGCAAGACAACTCACCAGATAAGTCACAAAGCCAAGAATCATCAGATTCTGAGCAGGAATCGGATACCTCTCGGAGTGAGGAGCAGCTGGATCAATCTAAAAAAAGCGACGCTGAGCAAAATGAAAGCGAGTCAGATAGTAAGGAGCAACAAGACGAGCAAGCGCAAGCCGAACAGGAAGCAGCTGAACAATACGATGCAAAATTAGCGGAAGATTATGCCCGCCAAGCCGCAGAACAAAACGATGCAGTTCAAAAAGCACTGGCAGCTAAGCAGGCGGAAAGCGCCGAGGATAAACCAGCAGAACAAGTAAGCGCAGCTATTGCCAGCGACGAACCACTTAGTGAAGAAGAGCAAGCCCGAGAACAGTGGCTGCGTAATATTCCCGACAATCCAGGCAACCTGCTGCGCAATAAATTCCGCTACCAACATTTGGATCGTCAGCAGCGCGGTGAACAGCAAGGTAACAACGAAGACTATGCACCCTATTAATCTGAGCGCACACCGCATACGTCCCAGGAACGCTATTATGCTAAACAAAACCCATAGTGTATTCACACACTACACCACAGTATTGGCTTTATTGGCTTTATTACTGTGCCAGATAAGCACCGCTCACGCTGACACCAATGTTCGCGCCAGCGTCGACCGCAATCAGGTTTCAAGCGAAGAGACCTTTAGCTTGTCACTGACCGCAGACAGTATTTTGTTTTCCGGCGAACCTGACGTGACTGCGCTGGAAAAAGACTTCCATATTATTAATCGTCAACAAAGTAGTCGCACCAATATCGTCAATGGCAAAGTTAACAGTAGCCGCCAATGGGATTACACCCTAGTTGCTAAGCGTGAAGGCACGCTCACTATTCCCGCTCTGCCGATGGGTAAATATACTACCCGCCCCATAACCATTACCGTGAGCGAAGCTAGCGACACACGGCAAGCTGGCAACGAAAGCATTTATTTAGAATCCGATATCACCCCCCGTGACGCTTATGTGCAACAAGAACTGCAGTACACGGTAAAAATATTTACCTCCGTGAATATTCTCGACGCATCTCTGGAGGCCCCCGAGGTTGGCAATGCGGTTATCGAAGCCCGCGGCGAAGAGCGCTATCAAACCCTGATTAACGGCCGTTATTTTCAAGTCATTGAGCGGCGCTACGCGATCTACCCGCAAACCAGCGGGACTCTCACTATTCCAGCACTTACCCTGCAAGCCCGCGTTGAAGGCTATCGCCCGTCGATGCTCGACCCCGGCAGATTAGTGGTGAAACGCAGTGGCTCACATCGCGTAAAAGTGTCTCCACCCCCAGCAGAATTCAACGGTTCGGTATTTCTACCTGCAAGAGAAGTAGTGCTGGAAGAGATCTGGAGTAAAAACCCAGACACCCTTAAAGTCGGCGATTCCATAACACGTACAATCAACATCAAAGCCGACGGTCTTTTGGGTTCGCAGCTTCCCGCACTGCCAAGTATTGATTTAAAGAATGCCAAGCTTTACCCAGATCAAGCCAAGATTGAAAAAAGCGAAGATAAATCAAGATGGACAGGTATTCGCAGTGAATCTCTGGCGGTTATCCCCACCCGCGCTGGCGAGTTTGTACTCCCTGAAGTGCGTATTGCATGGTGGAATACGTACTTCAACAGAACCGAATTCGCCGTCCTTGCCGAGCGCAAGTTTATCGTTGCTCCCGCGATTGTCAGTATTGACAATAGTCAGGTCAGCGCTATGGATTCACGTCCGGAGAATGGGACTGCGAATTCAAATAACGATACGCCTAGCGATATTGAGCCCCCCGCTAGCAATCCATTTATTTGGCTAGTTATTGCGATATTATTGCTCAGCAATATTGGCTTTGCCTTTGTGTGGTGGCGTGGCAGACAGGGCGCCCCCAGCGCAACAGTGCCATCAGAAGACACTTGTAACAGTGAGGACAAGGCGTTTAAGCTATTGGTAAAAAGCGTAAAGGCGGAGGTCGATCACCGTCAATTACGTCATGCTCTAACACACTGGGGAGGATGCCACTTTAAACGAGCGATGACCCTCAATGCCTTGGGTAAAGCAATACCTAGAATCAGCGATTTCTGTCAACAACTGGATGCGCATTTATTCTCTGGGCAGGACATCAACATTGACGCCAACGCCATCCTCGTAATACTCAAGGAAGAACGCGAAGCTGCTAAAGCCAAGCGGGGACCGCACTCCGCACTAGCGCCGCTATATCAAGACTAATCGGCGCAAGCAGCGCAACGCTAGCCCGGTGAACTCGGTGCTGGCAGCTGTTTGTGCCTAACGACTAAGACCCCGCCCATCACTACAAAGGCGATACCGGTCAGAGTTAACATATCCGGGATATGATCCCAAATTAACCAGTCCAGCAGACCACTAAATACCACCCCAAAATAGCTAATCGGAGCCAGCACCGCCGCCGAGACATAACGATACGCCATGGTATACATGACAAAACTCAGATAAATCGCCACGCCCATATATAGCAAACCCGGCCAGGCCGACATGGGAATAGGCTGATAGTGCCAAAGGAAGAACGGTAGGCTAACCAGCAGCGAAATACTAAAGTAATAAAATAAAATTCTATTTTGCGGTTCGTGTTGCGTCAGAGCACGCGTACTAACCATAGACACGGCCAAACCTAGGCCCGACAGCAAAGCCAACAAATGCCATAAACTTAGACCGGCAAAACCCGGCTTAAGCACCAGTATCACGCCCAGAAACCCAACCACCAGCGGTGGCCATGTTTCCCTGCGAACACTCTGACTAAACCATAGGTAGATTACCAGAGGCACCATTAATGGCGCCGAAGAGCGTAACAATGTTGCTTCGACTAGGGAAATTTTATTGAGAGCAAGATAGTATAAATAAAAACACGCGCAACCGCTGATCCCTCTAATTAAATGCAGGCCGGGACGCGATGTCGCTAGACCTGAGCGCCCCGTCCGTAACATCAAAGGGAGGGCAAACAGAAAACTAATACCATACTGCACTAACACAATGGCAGAGACGTGGACTTCCTGAGAAATATGCTTACCAACCGCGGCAACCGTACTAGAAAAGAACACGGTCACCAAAGACAGCATGAACCCGGTCAGTAATTGCTTTTTTTCGAGAGTTAATGGCAAAACAAGATCTCTTATCATGATTGAACGTGGAACTACCGCGAACGGAGATAGAGCGCCGTCACACTATAATGAGGGATATTGATCTTGGCCAGCAAATAGCCCGGAATTAGAAGAATACGAGGGGGAGCACCCGACCCCTTAGCTATTACGCACTCCGGAATATCATTTCGAATAGCAGCACCACCTCACCTTCCTGAACCGCTTCAAGACGAGCCGAGTCTTGCATTCCCATTCCGCCCGCTGACAGCCCCGCGACCTATCGAGCATCTTTGATAAGTTTGCCAGCCTCAGTCATGGCAGCAAGACGATTAGCGCCCATAGTCTTCAACAGCGCCGCTGGCCATCGCACTTGTATAATGCTCTTATTGGTCAAACAAGGAATTGCCCTTTGCGCCCAACCCTTATTTACCAAGTCGTCACTCATCACAGTGCTCCAAACTTTATTGCTTTCATGGAAATCAAGCACCTTGTTCAACATTCAAATACTGAGACCAAGTTTGGCCTGCAAACAACAATGCCGCAGGAGCCCACCGACCAAGCGGCCGAACATATCACATCACTGCCTCTGCTCCTTATCCAATTTCAGACAGAAGTCATAGTCCCGAAACGGGATTATCATTTATACTTAGTACTCATCCAGCCATAATCAAACATCTCTACTATGTCGTCATCCTTCAAACCGCTATTTCGTTTAATCGTGCCCTTATTGCTACTTTTGGCAGCTATCATTTCGCTCAATTATCTCAATGAAATACCCGGCGACTATGTCAAACTCTTAAAACTATTACCCTATGGGCTATTCGTTATTGTCCTCGGGCTAAGCCACTACTTCAATCGATCACGCTTTTTTGCCGCCGCTCTACTAATGGCAATGGCATTTTGGCTAATCCAAAATCGTTTGCAAACAACCCTCGAAGAGCAGATACCGTTCTACTTTTTTACGACAATGAGTATCCTGCTACCTCTCGGTCTGGCCCTATTAGCCGTTATCCCAGAAAAAGGCCTGTGGAATCGTCATGGCATTCTACCCATATTGGCCGGGCCAATATTACTGGCGGTTGCCTGCATATTCATAAGCAAAGGCGGCAACCCACAGCTCCATGCTATTTTTCAGTCTATGCC
Organism: Zhongshania sp.; assembly: GCA_046712405.1. GTDB lineage: Bacteria > Pseudomonadota > Gammaproteobacteria > Pseudomonadales > Spongiibacteraceae > Spongiibacter. The sequence goes on from JBKEFB010000035.1 coordinate 16,778, forward strand.
ACTGAAACCCTATCCCGGGCTTATTACGTCACTTTATGCCAGTGCTTGGATGGGAATAATGATACTGGTAACAGTATTCTATTTGCTCATTCGCAATGCGGAAGCAGAATCTTCATTTACTATATGTATTGTTTTCAGCTTGATTACTCTGGCGAAATTCGACCAACCATTGATATCAACCGTCATGTTTTCTGCGGCTGGATTAACCATGATCCTAGGTTTGCTTAAATCCTCATTTGAAATGGCATACCGGGACGAACTTACCGGAATGCTGGGCAGAAGAGCGTTGAATGAAAAATTACGAAGCTTGGGAAGCCGCTATGTTATCGCGATGATTGACATAGACCACTTCAAGAAATTCAATGACAGCTATGGTCACGATTTTGGCGACGATGTACTAAAAATTATTGCTAACCATATCGCCAAAACCCCCGGGGGAGGCATTCCCTTCCGCTATGGTGGCGAAGAGTTCTGCGTGATATTTTCGGGGAAATCACTCAAGCCCTGCATACCTCACTTAGAAGCGGTCAGAGAAGCCATTGGCGATCATTGTATCACCCTGCGAGACCAGAAAAGCAGACCGAAAAATGCACAAACAGGTGCCAAAAATCGTGATAAAGAACAAGATAAGAAAAGTCGCAAAAAGACGGTCAGCGTCACTATTAGCATCGGAATAGCAGAACGTACTGACCTGATTGGCTCTGCTAACCAGGTTATGAAAAGTGCCGACGAGGCCTTGTACAGAGCCAAACAAAACGGGAGAAACTGCCTGATGCAGTGAAGTGACTCACTGATTAGTCAGAAGTAGTAACGTCAATTTTTTTCATGTTTTTCCGCATTTCTTCTGGAATAGTGACTGGCTTACGCGAAATGTTATCGACGAATACGTGAATGAAGTGTCGAAACGCACAGACCTGATCCTCACCCTCTTCAAATATGCCGATACCGTAGCGAAGCGGTGGGGTTTAAGTAAAACTACCGCGACTACAAACTATTACATCCTACGAAAAATAATTTTATTCTTGAATATGTGTAACAAGCTCTGCAGGCCGCCGTCTTAACAACATAAACTTATAATCGCTACCGCTAGCAAGCACCGATAGCGCCATTAAGCTGATTGTGCGGAGTAATATCCATAATAGATTTTTTCACAAAAAAACCGGTTTACAGGCGGCTCTTGACCAACGACTAAATCACTCGAGGGCCTATTTTCGGTGGCATTAAGACCAAACCTAGTAACGGCATTATGAATGATCGACAGCAGTAAAATACTGCACTCCACAGATACTGCGATATGGTTTGGCAATAGCGATTGGGGACTTGGGCTTTCCCTTCCCTATGGGATGGCCTTTTTAGCTACTGCCATGGAAATCAGTGGGGGTCGCTATGTCAGTACCGATTACTAGCTAGGCCGGGGATTACCAACAGCCAAGTAAGTCACAAAGTTATGTCCTAATGCAGTGAGTAGTTGCCTGTGAGCACTAGGATCAGAGACACTAGAGACTTTATCTTAGCTTGGATTTTCCCGTGTCTGTGTACGTTGACGATCAGGAGCTTCTCAGTCACCTCAAAGCCGGTGATAACGATGCCTTTAAATACCTTATCAGCATCTATCACCCTAGGTTGCTGATAGTGGCGAGAGCAATTGCCGGCGACGTGTTTGCTGAGGATGTTGCTCAGGAAGCATGGATCTCAATCTACAAGGCGATTGGTAAATTTGAAGGCCGCTCTAGCCTCTCTACGTGGATAATTCAGATAGTGAGTAACGAAGCCAAGTCGAGATTACGCAAAGAAAAACGCCACAGTAGCTTTGGCGATATTGACGAAGTGCGGCCAGACTTAGACCCAAGTAGTTTTGATGATAAAGACCATTGGGCAAACCCACCATCGCATTGGGATATAAATACACCCGAGCTTATGCTACAGGAGGATCAATTACGGCGCTGTATCGAACATACCTTAACGGTATTGCCGGAAAATCAAAAAGCGGTATTTTTACTACGGGACGTTGAGCAAAGTAATTTGGAAGAAATAGCCGAGTTACTCTCGCTTACTGAGGCAAATGTTAGGGTAATTCTGCACCGTGCGCGATTGCAACTTATGAAAATCATCAACTATTATCAGGAGACCGGAGAATGCTAAATTGTAAGCAGTTCACCGATCTTGCCAGCGGCCATATCGACCACCAGCATACAGGCTGGAAGCGTCTTGAGATTGGTTTTCACCTAATGATTTGCCATCACTGCAGACGCTTTAGTCGTCATCTTGACCGCAGCCGTCAAACCGGAGTAAAAATCGCTGAGCAACTTTGGCGCAGCGATCCAGCGGTCACTGACAGAATATATACACGTATTATTCAACCACCGATAAGCGAAAATAAGCCGGGAAACCAGTAAGCTTAGTTTTGCTGACTGCGGTCATTGACCGCAGCTCGAACACAGGCAATGGAACCTAAGCCGCCGGCAAATATACTCCAAGGTAGCACCCGAGCAATTATTACAAGTATAAAACCAGACATCACCACTATCGGCATCAGTTAAGCGACTAATTTTAATCGCCTTATCCAATATATTCGACATAGGTCTCGTTAACAGCGCTCTGGTATCCTGACGCTATCAAGAGGCTCGCGCTGCACCAACACTAATGAAAATTGAATTACGATTAAAGCTTTCTCGGACGAGCTCTCAGCTATAGCTGTAAGCGAATAACAGTATGACGGTTCCAAATGGCAATCTTGTAGTTTATGTCCCACAGTAAAACCCTCCTTGGTGCTAACGCCCGCAACAACGGATTGGGTGAAATGGTAGTTTTTTATGCGTCTTTTTGCAAAAAAAAGTGACAGTTTACCCAAGTCCGGTTGGTTGCGTTTGTTAGGCGATTTCTTGTTAAAACCATTGCATATAACCTGCCAGATATTCTTGAATGACAATATGGATCGTTGTGCCCGGCTGTTGAGATGCCAAGTATCTATACATCCCAGACTGCACAGAAATCCAAGGGTATTCAGGTTCACCGCCTACAACCATTCTCTGCATTGCCCTACTGCCGACCTCCGGACATAACGCTGGCAGGTCTGGATATTCAAAAGCACTACGCTATTCTTCAGCGAGTAGCTCTAGTGGCGCGGCCCAAACCGTATCTGGTTGTGTCGGTCTTGATTCATGCAGCTCGAACAGCGCATGACCTTGCGCTAACTTAGTGATTACATTATTAACGCGAGCTATTTTTGGAACATATACAACCTGACCGTCATCCTTGTTTCGTGCCTGCTCTAATCTTTCTCGTAGTGCCGTTGAATGCTGCAATGACTTTTGTATCGACGGGCGCTCGATATTTTCACGGTTTGTTGTGCCTGCTAAAGCGCAAGCTATTAAACAGGCAAGATATTCTTCGTCAATGGAGAACCTGTTATTGCACTCGCTACTAGCAGGCACAACAGGCAAATCTCCGGGTAAAGCATGTCCAAAAATATTCGTGAAGGGCAGTGGTCTCGGGTACCAGTAGAACCACCACAAAAGGCGCAATAAAGGAGTGTCCTGCTATCGCCATACGATTGTGTTGCATGCTATCGCCTATCGCCTAACGCCCGCCATCAAAGGTGACTTTGTAGTGACGCGTTGCGCAACGGAGAAGACGGTTGACATGTATGTTAGGCGAACCCTCCGTTTGCACCAATATTTTGACCTGTTACCCATGATGCCTCCTGACCAACAAGGAATAACACTATACGGGCAATATCTATTGGTTCGCCAATACGACCAAGTGCAGCCATTCCCGCAAGTCGATTTATAACCTCTTGACTTTTACCCTCAGTAAAAAGTTCAGTATTGGTTGGGCCTGGTGAAATTGAGTTAACCGTAATATTTCGCGCACCAACCTCTTTTGAAAAAACTCTTGTGAGCTGCTCTACAGCCCCCTTTGTCGCACAATATACTCCATACGTTGGTAGCATTAGTCGGGTCGTAGAGCTAGAAAAATTAATAATACGTCCGTCATTCTCAAGCCGTGAAGCTGCCTCACGAAGTGTATTAAAAGTACCTTTTACATTAACAGAAAATACCTGATCAAAATCATCATCCGTTGTATCTTGAATTGTTTTATACAAAATAGAGCCAGCATTATTAATAAGGATATCTATTTTCCCGAACTGGTTAATCGCCGAATCAAACATCAACTTAACTTCGCCTGGATTACTGATATCTGCCTTTATAGCAATGGCATTTCCACCATTAGCTTTAATATCAGAGACAACTTTATCAGCTGGTTTTTGGTTGCTAGAGTAATTAATAACTACGCTTGCTCCAGCCTCCGCTAGTGTTATTGCTATCTGAGCACCTATTCCTCGCGACGACCCTGTAACGATAGCAACTTTATTATTTAGTAGTTTCATGAATTTCCTAAGTTTAATACGTGGGTAGGGCTTGATAGCGCCTAACGCCAAGCTAACCAGCGGTGTGCTAGTGAAGTTTTTTGCGGTAGTTTGCAAAAAATATAACAGCTTTAGCCGTCTGGTTGAACTTCTTGTTATAGGGCTATACGCTCCAAGCTTTTATTAGCTCATCAAAAGCTATATCTTTCCACTCATCGCGGCATTCTTCAAGATCCCACTATTTTCCTCTATTAACTGCCATTCTCATGTGCAACGGCGCATGGCGCCCTCATTCTCACAAGCAGTCGCTTTCACCACCACTAGGGGCAAGGACGCCCAGCGCTGGCAGCACTCCAAAAAACTCAGATAGGTGCGCTAACTCAGGGATATTTTAATAAAAACAATGATTTAATAAATTTTCATGGAGCACATCGCGTCTTACTACGCACCATCTTCGCTAACGTAATAGTAGATCGTAAAGAATATTCCAAAGATACTTCATAAACTCGGCAATACCCTTGCCGCCAGTTCCCTGCTCCATTATTCTGGCTAAAACTCTAAATTATCGCGACAATAGCCCATAATATTTCCGACAGGATGAATAGACACTTGCAATTATTGACATACCTCAGAGTAAAACAATTATTGTTTACTGGCCTGCTAACAATATCTGTCACTGCTGTCGCCGACACACCAAGCGATAACCGTCTGAGCGCAATACATAGTCGCTCTGCCGCTTTCCCCGCAATCAACCTCGAAGCGGATACTACCGTGCAGGGAGATGGCTACGGTTTTGTGAATGACAACGACAATTTATTAGATAATTTAAAAAAAATTAATAAGGAAGGAACCGCGCTGGAAGGTCGGTCTCGAGGCATACTCCTTATCCCCGGCGATGAAAATGCGCTGGTAAATGAATTGGAAAATGCCGCCGATGATAAAATCAGCTTTGCCGCCGGCGGTCACTTTGCTTTGCTTAGCAAGAATAAAAACTGGATTGTGGTGGGGGGCGCCGACTTTAACGGCAGCGGTCGATTTTTCTACGATGAAGACGATGCGACTCGGCTGCGCTTCGCCGCCGCACTGGGGCTAGTTAGCGTTGGCGAACTACAGTCTTCTATAGACGTATACGCTCTGTGGACAAACTATCTAGGACTCAACTACCGCTACACCAATGTCAGTATGCCCAACACCCGCATTGGCGTTACAGCAAAGATTCAGAACATCAGTGTTATTGAACGCCGTATTTCTATTGCCGATTATGACGAGGAAAAGCTGTTTGACCGCACCCGGGATGTAGAAAACTATATCCAGCTAAATGCCGATGTCGGCATTGAACATCAAATTAAACAGTGGGGGGTAGGCTTGGAGCTGAGAGATATTTATCAACAAGAAATGATCGGCCCCGAAGGCACACGCTACCAACAGCGCAGCCATATATCGACCAACATAAATTACACCGCTAACTGGGGCAGCCTGCGCCTAGATGTCGACATTACGCCTGAAAAAGGCTTTGGAGAACTAACGTCCCGCAAGACCTACGAGCTCAGCAGTTTGCTAGCCTTGAGCGCCAAAATGGACCTGTTACTTGGCTATCAATGGCTAGACAGCGACACCGACTCCGATCTGCCCACTGCTGGTCTGCGCTACCGCCTAGGTGAGCGGCTCAGAATAGAGGCCCAATTTAGCTATGCCGGGACTCGCGAATTTGGTGGTGGAGCTAGCCTGCAACTCCCGCTGTAGACGCTATCACGCCCGCCTCGACTTGAATGTGTTTGGCGGGAATATACGCCATGGCGTGCTCGCTTACGGCGGTGATCGTCAGCGAGGGATTAACCCCTAAGTTGGATGACACGGTGGAGCCGTCACAGACCAACATGTTCTTGTAGCCAAACACCCGACTTTGCACATCGACCACACCGTCATCCGCGCTGCGCCCCATACCCGCGCCAGCCATACAATGTGCCGTGGCCGGAATATTAAACAACACTTCGGTTATCAAACTACCCGCTACACCGCCCAAGCGTCGCGCGGCTTTTAAGGCGAACTCGCTAGCCTCGGGAATATGGGCGGGAATCTTAGGGCCAAAACTGACCATGCGCTTACTAAACGGCCAGTAACACCGGCGCTTGTAGAGCATGTCTATATGCCCATCCAAAGTTTGCATACACAGCATGATAATGGTGTGTCGTGCCAAGCAAAAGGGGACCATAGAACCGAGCGCCTGCTTAGGGTTACTGACCAGCAGGCGGATCATGGTATACAGCCAATTAAAGATACGCCGCCAATCTGTCTTGCCGCAAATCATTGCCGTTACTAACAGGCCCATCGCATCAGAACCGCGGGGGTACCGCGTAGCTTCAATATGGGTGTTATCGTCGAGGTAAATACCTGAACCAATCGCAATGCCCTCATCCATATTATCCACCTCAGGCAAGCGCACACCGATCAGCGATTCGGCATTTGTTCTAACCCGGCGTCCCAATTGCTGAGATATATTTGGCAGCGACTTTTTGTCCCGCAGTTTAAAAAGCAGATCTTGGGTTCCCAACGAAGAAGCCGCGAACACAACCGCCTTTACCCGCCAGTGGCGTTTATTGCGAGACAGTATAGACGTGCTGCTAACGGTAGTAACCTCGTAGCCATCCTCACCGTCTGCCTTATCATTTAGAGGCACGAGATCGACTACACGGGTCTCAGCAAAAACCTCTGCTCCCTGCTTTTCAGCTAGGTAAAGATAATTTTTATCGCGACTGTTTTTGGCATTATGGCGACAGCCCACCATACAACCGCCACAGCCTATGCAGCTATTGCGATCTGGACCTTCGCCATTAAAGTAGGAGTCAGGGTATGACTTTCCGGGCGCATCGCCCTCGTCACCAAAAAACACGCCAACCTGAGTTTTATAAAACGTATCGCCACAGCCCCAGTCATCGGCTGCCTCTTATAAAATATGATCTGCCGGCCCCAAAATACGATTCTCTGTCACACCCAGCATTTTCTGTGCGGTAGCGTAATGTGCGGGCATCTCTGAGCCCCAATCCTTTAAGCCCGCCCAGCTGCCCTGCTGCCATATCTCAGACTTAGGGATCAACAAGGTGTTTGCATAAGTGATTGAGCCTCCGCCAACGGCGTTGCCGTGCAACACCAGTACATGCTTAAACCACCTAATATTGAAGAAGCCCTTTAGCCCCCAGCATCGGTCGCCACAACCAGCGATGAAAATGCCAATTGGAAGGCGGATACGTTTCCGCACTCCAGCGCTTACCCATTTCCATCACGGCAACGCTATAGCCTTTTTGTCTCAGTCGATAAGCTGACACCGAACCGCCAAAACCCGACCCCACCACCAAATAATCAACATCGTATTCCACGTTTAAGCATACCTTTTGCGACAAGTATCGCTGCAATAAATTGCAGCGATCAAATTTGACAACACATCATGTCACTTTATATCTGACATCAACTCATATCAAAATTCCTAAATGCCTAAATTAACGAATAAGACTGATGCCCCGCCCGCTGCCGACACGCCCCAGAAGTCACGCCGCTACCGCGGCAGTAGCGGCGATCAACGCCGCCACGATCGCTATGAGCAATTACTCAGTGCCGGCCTTAGCGTCATAGGCAGCATTGGTTATGCCGCCGCCAGTGTTCGCAGCATCTGTGCGAAAGCGGGCTTAACTGAGAGATACTTTTATGAGTCCTTCGTCAATCGAGAAGCGCTACTAGCAGAAGTCTATAAAGTTCAGACCCATTATTTAAAAGATCGAATGTTAGCCGCCGTCAAAACTTCAGAGCTCAATACTGCGGCATTTTCCCGAGCGGGTTTAAAAGCTTTTTTCGATACCCTACACGAGAATCCTGATATGGGCCGACTTTTGTTATTCGAGATTTTAGGCGTCAGCGATACTATCGACGAACTCTACTACGAGGCGATGGAAGACTTTGCGGTATTGATTCGGACCCTAACAGAATCCTTGGGGCTAACAGATATTTCAGACATACCCGATGAAGGTATGGTGTATGCAGGGCTAGTCGGTGCGGTATTGCAGATCGCCCGTCGCTGGGCATTAAACAATTACCGTGAACCGGTGGAAAACGTTATTGAGAGCGGCTTATTTTTATTTATAGCCGCCACCATTTACAGTGAAACTAAAGCACCATAGCGAATCTCTATTCACACACAAGTCGAGCGCCGACAGCCTCTAGCTCAACCTTGTATTGCGGCCATTCAGGCATGGCCGCCGTCATGAGCGCATAAAATCGCGGGCTGTGATTAAACTCTTGCAAATGGCAGAGCTCATGGACAATCACATAATCGATACAGCGCTGATCGGCCTTGATCAAATGGGTATTTAAACAAATACGGCCATCAGCCGAGCAACTTCCCCAGCGCGACCGCATACGCCTAAATCTAAGCTCGGGCACATCTTTTACCCAATGCAATTGCTCAGCCCAAAATTGCAATCGCGTCAAAAAAACCTGCTGCGCCTGCCGCAAATACCACTGCTGTAATACTCGGTTTACCTGCACCGCATCTTTTATCTCACCGCCAATACGGAGTAAGCCATCGCCGAGCAGCACCTGCGGACGCCCCTTGCCAGCCACCACGCTCAGTTCCAGCGACTCGCCAAGGTAGTCGTGATATTCGCCAGATTCGTAACGCAGGGCCTCACCCTGGTGCACCAGCAGTATTTGCTGACGATCGTAAATCCACTCTCGGTTACGCGTGAGCATATTATCAATATCAGCGGAAGCAGTCGAAAAAGGCACGCGCAACACCACACCGTAACGACCTAGCTGCAAACTCAATTTTCGGCGCCGGCGGCGACTGCGAATAACAGTGATGGCAATAGATTCATCGCGGCACTGCAAATATTGCTGACTTCGCAGCTCGGTGACGCGTTTGGACTTGAGTGCTTTTAACATAGCCACTAGTTAGGTCACCCTCCACTTAGAATAATGGCAATAGATTCTATTGATGGACCGGAAATTCGCAGCTAAAAATGGCGCCGCCATCGGGATTGGCCTGAAACCGAATATCACCACCATGTCCCTGCATAATCGACTTAGACACCGATAATCCTATGCCCATACCCCCTTCTTTAGAGGTCACGAATGGACTAAATAATTGCGCTTCTATTTCTGGCCCCATACCTGCACCAAAATCTTTGACGCGAAAACACACCATACCCGCTTCCAAATAGGTACTGACTTCTACTGCGCGGCTGTGACCAGCATTGGCGGTCGATTCCATGGCATTGCGAATTAAGTTCAAAGCCACTTGCTGTAATTGAACCTCATCGGCAAAAATGGCCGACAAATTAGCCGCCGCCTTTAGTTGCACGGGGATCGCGTTCACGCGCGAGTCGACCTCAGCAAGCGCCAGGACATCCTCAAGCACCGCATTTAACTCCAGCACCTGGCGTCCACCTGAGGGCTTTTTAACATAGCTACGCATACGTTGAATAACAGCTGCCGCGCGCTCAGCCTGAATGGCAATTTTAGTGAGTACATCGTCCATTTTTATGCGCTTATCTGCAGGCAAGTCAATCAGCAGGCGCTGCGCAACCCGTGCATAATTGATAACGGCAGTCAGTGGCTGATTTACCTCATGGGCAATCCCCGCCGCCATTTCGCCACCGGTACTAAGACGCTCTATATGCGCCAAATGCTGACGCTGAGTGTCCAGTTCCTCTCTGGCCTGCTCAAGCGCATGTTGATCTTGAAGCCATTCGCTTATATCACGCAAAACTAATACCGCGCCACCTTCACTCCGCGGTGAGCCACTCACGGCAACAGGCGCAACCTGACCAGAACGGGTGCTAATACTAACGTGCTCCTTACGCAAACCCACACCACCCTCGCAAAGCAAATTCAGTGATTGGTTCAATGCTTCATCGCCGGGGAACAACTGCAGCAGCGAGAATAATTCGCCAATACAATCACTCGCCGGCCATCCTGTAATCGCTGCGGCCTGGGAGTTCATTGAAGTGATCCGACCAGTAATATCCATGCCGATAATACCCTCGTCGACGGCATTTAAAATCTGCTGATTTTCATCTTCTAATTCGCTATTACGACGCGCCAGCGCGCGCTCAAGACGCTGAATCTTAATGTGGGTTCGCACCCGCGCAAGAACTTCGTCGGTCTGAAAGGGTTTGGCAATATAGTCGACGCCACCAACGGCTAAACCATGTACTTTGGACTGACTATCAGTTAATGCCGACAAAAATATCACCGCAATATCGGCAGTATCTGGGTCTTGCTTAAGGTGTTCACAGACCTCAAAGCCATCCATACCCGGCATCATGACATCAAGTAAAATCAGCGAAGGTCGCGCCCGCTTGGCGGTATAAAGCGCGGCTTCACCATCGCGCGCCGCAAGCAGCCGATAGCCACTACCTTCGAGGGTTTTAAAAAGAACATGCAGATTTGTCGGATTATCATCAACCAACAATATTTGTTCACTGCCAAGATCAGCCATTATTGACACTCGCCTCGCGCGAAGCCTGCATTATTAGCCGAGCCAATTTATCGAAGTCAAATTCACCGAGATATTCTTCAGCTTCATCAATAAAGCCATCACACTCCGGACTAGACGTCCGCAGTTGCTGTAATAACTCTCGCAGCAGAGTGACATCACCAAGATCCACCGCTGCACTCAACTCCTGTAAATCTTGATCTTTAGGTAATACAAAATCACTTAGTGGCACCACATTAGCCACCACCTGAAGGGGAATAGCGATCGTATTCTGGTCTTGACCGCCACAGGTAGAGGCAACAACCTTGAGCAAATCACCTATGCTTATAGGCTTGGGTAAAAAGCCATCACACCCTACCTGCACAGCTTCTTCCATCATCTCTTCATCCGTTGTTGCCGAGGCCATAATAATGGCGACATCTTTCATTCCCATTTCTTGTTTAATAACGCGCGTTGCTTCCATGCCGTCCATCTCTGGCATACGTAAGTCCATTAACACCAGCTGAGCGGTACGCTCTTTCAAGTGCTCAATAACTTCAAGACCATTGACGGCCTCGCGCACATCAGTGGTCACGTCTTCAAGTATACTCATTAAAATATGGCGATTTACGGCAACATCATCGGCAATAATGATTGCTGGATTTTGAGTCGTCGCCGCCAGTAATTTGGGCGAGAGATCGGCAGCCTCTGTCGCCAATTCATTAATATATTCGCTTGCCCCAATTTCCAGTAAAGGTA
>JBKEFB010000036.1:0-27576 GCA_046712405.1 Zhongshania sp.
GCTTTGTGCAAACAGAATATATTAATTATTTGTGTGCGCCGGCGATAGCCGGAACGCCGTCTGGCTCTGGCGACCCCTCTTGCTATGACGAAACAAACGACCCGACAACCACAGTACTAGCACCATCGTTTCAGGACTTATCGGGTGCGCCACTTGCCTTCGCACCTGAAGCGAGCGGCAGCCTATACAGCAATCTGCAAATGCCAATCGCACAAAGCGGTGTAAATTTATTGCTTGGCGTCGACCTCGTATATCAGGGTGAGCATTTTATTGACACCGATAACGACCCGGTTGCCACGCAAGAGGCGACGAGCAAAATTAATATGCGCATTGGCTTAAAATCTGATGACAACACGTGGTCTATTATCCTCAACGGTAAGAACATTACCGGCGAAGAAGAGTCGGTGCTGGTCTTGGATCAAGCCAGTTTGCCCGGCAACTATGTCGCCGCAGCACTGCCCTCTGAGCCTACGTGGAATCTAAATCTGCGCTATGAGTGGCAATAAAATATCACCGGGCACTGCGGCATCAGAACCTATAACAGGCTCACCGTTGATATCTTTGACAAGATCCATTGCTCACGTTGCATAAGCCCGCATGTCTACAATGGCCTGTAACTGTTCTACCGTGGGCGCCATGTTAAGATTACCTAGCGCTGTGAGCGCGAATAGTCCCGCCGCTCTGGGCCAAACGCACGCCGACTCGACAATGACCTCAATCGCATAGCACTGGTCGTCTCGGTCGTGAGCTGATTCCTCTCCGTCGGCAACAATCGCGGTGCTGCTTACGCAGCGACGCGCGCTCGTACCACCTTCTGACTCAAATGCCGCAAAATACTCATTCATATCGTACTGTCTAGAGCCTGCGCCAAGTGACGCAAAATCGGGTAGATAGACGTCGTATACAGTGGCGCCCAATTCCTCCATTTTTGCTACGGCCGCATCAATCAGTTCGCGCTGTGTGCCGGTGCCCATAGCGTTGGTGTTGCCGCCCAGGTCTCGCACTACGCAATCGCGCGTCCGGCCAAACCATACTGCTCGCGATTCAAATACAGTGCATAGCTATCAGAGCGTTGTTCCGCCGGGAATGCCGCTGCAACACATCATGTTCGGGCGCACAGCCAAAGGCTGCCCTATACGAGCTCCATTCTACTTGTGAACTGAATTGAATTAATCGTCATGATTTGTCAGCACGCACAATATCCATACCGCGTTGCTTGGGGCTGCATGGAGTAATAGCTCTGACTTCAAGACAAGCCCATTGCAACTGATACAGAACCTTCTTTCACTACAGCTATTCCTGGGTAATAATCAATTGCTTGGGATATTTTTCTTTTAAGATTAAAATCAGGATTTAATTAGATTTCTAAACACCCTCCAGCTGTACATTTAATTTACATTGTGGCTATATCGCTGCCTCAATAATTAAATACCTAACAATAATTAGGCCAATGCGTGGACACCAAAATCAGCTATCGCCGAAAATCATACCAAGATTTACAAATCGCCATCTGCTGCGCACTAATCTGGCTTCCACTCCCCCTAGGTAGCAATAGACCTTGGTCAACTGGGTTAGCCATAGCGATCATTTCAGCAATTGGCCTTGTATGGGCGATACGTAGATGTAACCAAGCCACAGAAAATTCTATCGCACTAACAAAGGCCAAGCCGGCAATAATAGCCCTCGTTACAGTGCAATTATTAGTGGCAGCGCAGTATTTTGGTGGCTCAAGCCTTGCCCCAAGTCAGACGTTTAATCACCTACTGCTAGGATCGGCGTACACGCTTCTTTTTGTCCTTGTTCTCGATTTGTTTACTACACGTAAGTCGATCAATTTATTACTAGGCACTGTGATTGTCAGCGGCACTTTTCAAGCGTTTTATGGGTCTACCATGGCGCTATCCGGCTTAGACCTAAGTTTTTTCGCTACCAAAGAACACGGCCAAGGTGTTGCAACCGGAACGTTTGTGAACCGCAACCATCTTGCCGGTTATTTGGAAATTTCCGCCGCATGCGGTATTGGTCTACTCCTAGCACTACGCGACCACCGCGCGCTTTCATTTAAATCTATAATTGAGTGGATATCAGGCCCGAAAGCACTCATTCGTATTGCGCTTGTGATCATAGTTATTGGACTGGTCATGACTCGCTCTCGTATGGGCAACATCGCCTTTTTTTCATCCATGCTTGTAACGGGCTCTATATTGGCTATCGCAAACCCAAAATATCGATTGAGAGTAGCGATAATTCTGGCAAGCCTATTGATAATTGATTTGTTAATCGTGTCACAATATTTTGGCCTCGACGAGCTGCAACAGAGACTAGTAAATACTCAGATCGATGACAAACTCATAAGTGGCAAGGTAACTGTCAAGCAGAATGTTATTCGCGACGAAGTTCTAGACTATGCAGTTATTTTGTTAAAGCAGCATGCCTTAATAGGTAGCGGAGCAGGAAGCTTTGAAGTGGTATTCCCATCGGTTGCCGGAGCAGATATCACCCAACACTTTAACCACGCCCACAACGATTTCATGCAGTTTGCGATTGAGTATGGACTGCCCGGCGCAATTACATTAATGGTTTTTGGCTTATTTACTTTTTTTCAGGGGCTCAAAGCCCTGTGTCTGACGAATTCAATCTATAGGAGTGGAATAGGATTCGCTTGTGTCATGGGACTAACTGCGATTGGAATACATTCATTAGCCGACTTTAATCTGCAGATTCCTGCAAACGCCGCAACGGTAATTATGATATCTTCCCTGGGGCTGTTGGCTAGGTTCCATACTCGCTGAGGCTAAGCTGCTCATATAAAAGCGGGAGTTGAACAGTACAGCCATTAGATTGTAACACCACTATAATAGAGCGTGCTCGGTGACATACTTTTACTAGCTAAGAGGTCATCAAAATCTCCTAGCAGAAGATCAAAAATAACACCTTGGGGCTGGTAATCAGTCACAAACCGTATCCACAGGTCCCGCAATTTTGCCACATCGCCGCTATACATAACAGATCGCCCATTTGCCGGAGGCCATCTTCCAACTCAGCCCAACTCAAATGACGCTCGCTACGCTCATAATCAGCGGATGGTCGGTGCTGGTGACCCCATCGCCAACCAAGAGCTCTTCAAAGAGTTTTTCACCAGGCCTTAAACCAGTGAAAACCACCTCAATATCTCCAGAGCCATTATCATCGTTATAACTGGAATAGCCGGCAAGCTTAATCATTTGTAACGCCAAATCTAAAGCACGTGTAGGCGAACCCATATCTAATACAAAAACGTCGCCAATCTTGCCCCATAAAACCCGCCTGCAGCACCAAGCTTAACGCCTCTAGAAATGTCCTGTGGCGAAGTTATCTAAACCCATCATCGTTTGATCTAGCAGCAGAAGCGTCTGCAGGCAAGATATATTTTAGGCTTACAGCACATGCTTTGGTTGCCCAAACGCGCGTATAGCCCGTTCATCCATTGCTTTAAACTGACGGTGTGCAACGGCCACAATTATGCCGTCATAGCCTTCTTCGGAAGGCTCAGCAACCGGTGTAATACCGTATTCAACATCAGCTTCGACAGCATCTAACCAAGGATCATGCACATCTACTTGGTTATTGTATTCTCGCAACTCGGCAACAATATCAATGACTTTGGTATTTCGCAGGTCAGGGCAGTTTTCTTTAAAAGTTAACCCCATTAAAAACATCTTTGCACCATCCACATGAATGCACTTTTCCGCTATAGCTTTTACCAACTTACTAGCCACGTAGGCGCCCATGCCATCATTCAAACGTCGATCCGTGAGAATTATTTCAGGGTGATAACCTCCCGCTTGGGATTTGTGCGTTAGGTAATACGGATCTACACCAATGCAATGTCCACCGACAAGTCCTGAACGGTAAGAAATTCCACTTTGTGCCTGCGGCTCCTAGTACCGCTTCTGTGTCAATACCGAGCTTATTAAAAATAAGTGCCAACTCATTTATCAAGCCAATATTTACATCGCGCCGGGTGATTTCAATTACCTTCTCGGCTTCCGCCACTCGAATACTCGGAGCCTTGTGCGTACCTGCAGTTATGATTTCCTTGTAATGCGAATTCACTACGCCGGTAATCTCCGCCGTAGATCCCGAGGTCACCTTTGTGATTGTGGTCACTCGGTGCTCTTTATCACCAGGGTTAATAGGCTCAGGACTGTAACCCGCGAAAAGCTCCTGATTAAATTTAAGGCCAAATACGCACTCTAACACCGGCACACAATCTTAATTTGCTGCCCCCGGGTAAACCGTGGAATCATAAATAACAATATCGTTCTTTTTCAACACCCACCCAATGAATTCACTGGCATTAATGAGCGGGGCAAGATCTGGCTGGCGATGCTCGTCAATTGGTGTCGGCATAGTCACAATAAATACATTGCAGGCCTTTAAGGCTGACTCGTCGACACTGAAACTTGAGCACTTAGACTCAGCCAGTTCTTATTTGCTCACCTCTAGCGTAAGGTCCTGGCCAGCTTAGAGCGTTTGTATGCGCGCTGTGTTGATATCAAAACCGACTACGCTACGTTTTTTACTAAACTCCCCTGCCAATGGCAGACCAACATAACCTAAGCCTGATACAGCTAATTCAATAGCCAATAAACTCATGTCGCTCCGTATCTAAATTTACAATCATTCCTTATCGTTGCCGGCAGAGCCGACAACTACCACATCAAACTTCACTGCTATAACTACTTGCGTTGCGAACTACGGCTTCTAGGCTGCAATTCAGAATCGCCAATTTAATGCACCCATGATCAGATCGCGCAAAGTGGGCGGGGTCATATGAAGACCAGTAATAAAAACCAAATTTCCGCGTAACTAGCAGGTAAGATCACTCCTAGCTGGGGCTGGCAGTCTGATTAGTATCCCCGCCGTCGCCATCATCACTAAGTTTTTTATTACCAGGCTGAACTGCTGCTGGGCCGCTAGCAGTCTGATCGCCCCCACCGCTTTCAGAAGCCTGCCTGCGACCATCGCTCGCGCCTGCATCGATATTTGCAGACTGTTGAGGCGCAGCAGTACGCGCCGCTAACACGATCTGCTTCGCCATTTGAGGGTTCAAAGCGACCGCAGCAGCCACGATTGAGCGTGCGCCCTCTGGCGCAGCGGCAACCGCGGCAGCGACAATGTCTAATGCTTGCAAAGGTGCAGCTCTTACCGCAGCAGCAACAACTGTGGCTGCCATTGCCGGCAGCGCCTTAACTACCGATTCAGTGATAGTAACCGCATAATCGGGATACTCCGCTGCCAAGGTGCTCACTAGACTAGCCACAAGCTCAGCATCGACGCCCGGCCTTTTTGCAAGTAATTCAGCGGCAACAGCCCCAATTTGCGCAGGCTTCGCCTCGAATAACGCACGATATTCCTTATCTGCCAAGGTAATTCCGGCCTCATTTAATGCCGTCACAGCGGCCTGATCAGCAAGAGCAGGAGATGAAAAGCAGAACCCCAGGGCACAGAAAACTCCAACAGCTAACGAGTTACTAATTATTCTTCTCATTTGTGTCTCCAAAATCACATTATGATAGGCGCGTAAGCAAAATATATGCATAGATTATTCGAGTTACTTATCCTGCACAAATATCCAGTTACTTCCAGTCTATATAAGTTATGACATGAATGCATTATCATAGATTTATTGTTCAGTGTAATTCGACAACGTAGTAAGTCAGCGCTTTAATACGTTGAAAGCGCTGCGAGCTGTGTTTTTTAAGATTTGAGCTGGCAAACACTTAACGTCCTACCGGAAGGGACGCAAAATAATGAGGATATGTTAATGAAAAACAGCATGTTATGCTCTTTCGTACTGCTCACGACCCTCTGCCCAGTAGCCAACGCGGACTTTAAACTAGAAGATGGCGACAATTTTATGTCGCTACTCACGGTCGGTGCTCGCCACGATGACAATATCTCCCAAGACCCAAAATCACAGCCTAAGGACTCATCGGCGATCACCATCGTTCAGCCCGCGATTTTGTTTAAAGTAGGTGGTTCAAAGGCCACACTCAACGGCGCTTACACACTGACCAATGAATCTTACGAGTATGACTCTAAAGACAATCACACAGACCACCAGCTTTCGCTAGACAGCCAATTTGCGCTGAATGCCAGCAATAAAGCCTCACTATCCTTTAATTACATCAAGAAGCAAGGCATCAGAACCAGTATCAACCGAGCTGCTAACGATGAGGAGTTAGGTGATAGATCACGCGTTACAAATTTAGCCGGCAAATATAAACTTGGCGCTGATTCTGCCCGCGCTCAGCTTGAACTAAATCTCGGTGCCAGTAATCTTAGCTATTTAAACAACCTTGATACATCTTCCCAAAACAGGCTCAAAGAGCGCGACATGAATACCCAAGGCGGCACTTTTTACGTCCGAGTTGCCCCAAAAACTAGGATCTTACTCGAAGTCATACGTACCAACTTTGACTACGAAGACTCGGAAAGCCTGCTAAACAATAATGCCACAAAATACTATGCAGGCGTGACCTGGGCAGCAACGGCCAAAACAAGCAGTTATATCCGCCTCGGCCAAGAAAGCAAGGACTTCGATAGTGCCAGCGCAAATGATACTTCAGAGACGGCGTGGGATATAAATATTACCTGGCAACCAATCAGCTACTCACGAATTACCTTTACAACAGGCAAAGGAGCTAACGAAGGTAGCGCCAGATCCGATGTTATTCAGACCACAGACACCACTCTCAGCTGGACCCATGACTGGTCCTACCAATTTGAATCAATGCTAAGCTACAATTCGGTCAGCGAGGACTATAAGGGCAAAGCATTCAATGGACGACAAGACGACACCAATACCGCGTCAGCAGCCCTAATTTATAGAATGAACCGGAATGTGGAATTTAGCGGCAAATACAGCCTTAAAAAGCGTGCATCAAACTCTCCAGTAGAAGAGTTCGATAGCAATATAGTAGCATTTGGCGTGACACTTGCCATTTAAGGCATATTCGGACGTTACTGGGACTATATAGCTAACCACTTACCCTCTCAAACATGGATCCGAAAATAGAAACTATGCAAAGACTTTTATCCTATATCCTGGTTTGCTTATCGCTAGCTGCCGCAACACCTATCTTAGCCCAAGAAAACTCACAAACAGCAAGTACGAGCCTAGATTCAATTTACCGGCTTGGTGCGGGAGACTTACTCAGCGTGCAGGTCTTTGGCGAACCCGACTTAAGTTTCGCGGAAATCCGATTAACCGATGCAGGAACGTTCTCATACCCATTTCTAGGCGAAGTTCGAGCCAATGGCCTAACAAGTGCGGAAGTTGAAGAAACAATTAAAGTTAGCTTGCTGGGTGATTACCTAATTAACCCTAAAGTAACCGTCCGGATTCTTGAATATCGACCGTTTTTTGTAAATGGCGAAGTAAAAAAGCCCGGGGGCTACCCCTTCACCCCAGGTTTAACATTACGCAAAGTTATTGCGATAGCAGGAGGCTTCACAGATCGCGCGTCTCGCAGCAAGTTTTATATAATTCGAGACAATGACAGCAAAAGGAAGCCCGTTCGAAGTTCACTGGATTCCAACATCTACCCCGGCGATATCGTCACCGTTGACGATAGCTTTTTTTGAGTGACCTATGAATAATCGATTAAACAATCAGGACCCCGACGTTGCCGATGAAATTGATTTGCTCTATGTCTGGGGGGTACTAAATCAAGCAAAGTGGCGTATTCTTTTTTTAACAATAGCAGTAGCCATGCTAGCCACTCTCGCTGTTTTATCTATGCAGCCGGTTTTTAGAGCAACTACAACAATGCTTATCGAACCCACTGCAAACAAAATTGTAACCACAGAAGAGCTATTTGGCCTAGACACTTCAAGAGGAGAATATTTGTCTACGCAGTTTGCCCTTCTCGAAAGCCGTGAACTATTAAGGACCGTTGCCACAAATCTTAACTTGGCTAAACAGCCTGATTTTATGAAGGAATCGAAAAACCCCTTAAATCTCGGCTCCCTTATTAAATCACTAAAGTTGAGTGAATATTTACCTTTCATAAAGCCTAGCGACCTCGCCTCACCGCCAACGCTAGATGAGCAAATCAATCTCACGATTAAAGCCCTCCAGCGGCAGGTGACAATAACGCCAGTAGCAAAAACGCAGCTAGTCAGCATTAATGTTGACCTGAGCAACCCAAACTTAGCTGCGAGGGTGGCCGACAGCATCGCGAATAATTACATTAACAATCAGCTTGATGCTCAGCTCAGCAGGCGTGAAAAAGCGACGTCCTGGATGTCAGAGCGCCTTATTGATCTTAAAGATAAACTTAGAGATTCTGAACGGCGCTTGCAACTCTATCGAGAAAAAGAAAATTTAGTGGATCTTAAAGGCATAACGACCTTGTCTGCAGATACACTCAGTAGTATTAGCGGCCGCCTCACTGACGCTAAAAAGGAACTTGCCAACGCTCAAAATCAATTGCAGCAGGTTAGCCAAATTAACAGAGATGACCTAGAAAAACTGAGCTCTGTCCCTGCTGTACTTAGCAATCCAGTGGTTCAACAATTTAAAGCCGAGCAAGCCAAAGCAATTTCTAAAGTTCAAGAGCTTTCCCGCCGTTACGGTCCAAAACACCTCACGATGATTAGCGCGCAATCGGAGCTTGCGTCTGCCGATCAGAGTTTACGCAACCAAGTTGCACAAGTTGCTTCTAGCATAGAGAAAAACTACCTTTTGGCAAAAGCGAATGAGGAATCGTTAAACGGCTCTTACAATAAGAATCGGAACGAAATTAAAGTAATTGCGAAAAAAGAATTCACATTACGAGAACTACAACTCGAAATTGATACAAATCGCTCACTTTACAATACCTTTGTCGGCCGCCTGAAAGAAGCCTCGGCTACAACCGATATTGAAACAGCCAATGCGAGGATTGTTGACCCAGCTGCCGTGCCAAGCAGCCCATTTAAGCCACGGAAACGTCTTATTATAATGCTCTCTGCATTACTAGCACTAATGACAGGCGCCGGTATAACACTGCTAGCTGACTCACTGGGGAATACATTTAACAGTACTCAACAAATCGAAGATCACCTAAATCTGCCGGTTTTTGGTGTGGTTCCAATTGTGAAACGCATTAAAAGGGAGACGCTAGCAAGGTCTTTTACTAGCACACCAAAAGGTATATTTGCAGAGGCAATCCGTGGGTTGCGCACAAGCACCTTGCTCGCAACCGGCGATGACCACCAACAGCTTATTTATATAACCTCATCTGTTCCCGGCGAAGGTAAAAGTATTATTGCAAGCAATTTAGCTCTTGCGCTTGGACAGTTAGAACAAACAGTTTTGATAGACGCCGATATGCGGCAACCGGTACTCAATAAATGCTATGATTTACCACTTGGCTCTCCGGGGTTGGCTAATATACTCGCAGGCACTGCGACTATAGAGGAATGTTTGCATAATAAGGATGGCATCTCCGTTATTAGTGCGGGTGCAGCACCGCCAAATCCGCTGGACTTACTCTCATCGCCTCAGTTTTCGGAATTTGTGGCTCAAATGCGCAGTCGCTTTAATTATATTGTAATTGACACTCCCCCCATACAAGCCGTTACTGATGCTCTGGTACTAGCGAAGAGCGCCGACGTTTTATTACAGGTGGTGCGCAGTCAATCTACGACGAAAAAAGTCGTCAAGTCCAGCATTGGTCAAATGCTGCAAAACAGGCTGCGAGTTTCAGGTATCGTGTTTAGCCAAGTTAATGACAAAAATAATGAGCATTATCAATACAGGCAATACCACACCTAATTACCTCAGCGATTGCTAATCATCAAATGGTGTATAAATGATTGATATCCACTGCCACATCCTTCCCGGGATCGACGACGGCGCTCAAACATTAAAAAATGCCTTAGAATTGGCAAAAGCTGCCGTTGAAAACGGAATTACCCACGCGGTTTGCACGCCCCACATCCATTTCGGTCGTTACGACAACACAGCACATACGATTACGCTTGCCTGCGAAAATCTAAAGCGCACATTAAATGATCACAACATCAACCTAGTCATTAGCTCTGCAGCTGAAGTCAGATTTGATGTGGAAATAATAAGCGCCATTGAACGCGGTGATATTCCGTTTCTTGGTGATTGGTATGGAGAGCGGGTTCTCCTTTTAGAGTTTCCACATGGCGCATTTCCCTTGGGTGTGGCGAAATTAACCCGATGGTTACTTGACCATGGAATTCGCCCCATGATCGCCCACCCGGAACGAAATAAAAGTTTCCTCGAACGGCCCGAACAACTTGCTCCGCTTTTAGAGCAAGGCTGTTTACTTCAGGTAACGGCAGCATCACTTACCGGGAATTTTGGTCCAAAAGCCGAAAAAATGGCGCTATCACTTATCTCCGATGGGTTGGCAACCGTAGTTGCCACCGATTCTCATCACACCAAAAGGCGGCCGCCGCTACTTCGTCAAGCCTACGATATTGTATGCAAGCACGAAGGCTATGCGACTGCTCAAGCGCTGATGGTCAGCAACCCTTGGGAAATCACAAAATCCCACTTCGCCACCACAGCCTGAGCGAATGATAGAAACTCGAAAATTAAGACTCGTGCTCTGGACAGGCATTGGCCTCTTTTGCGTATTGTTTTTTATTATGGGCGTACGTATGTCAATTTCTTCACTATACTCACGGCAAGCTGAGTATTTTCTTAGTGACTGGACGGTTCACAAAGAGGTGCCACAACAGCAAGCTTGGTCAATTAGCCAACGTGCAATTGAGCGGGCGATCAGCTGGTATCCTGTAGAAGACCCTAGTCTCTTGATTGCCCGCGGCCGCATTCATGACTGGCGCTATTATAAGAGACCAATAGGAGACCCAATTGCGGCAGAGTCACGATTGCTCGCGCTAGCAGACTATCGTAATGCAGCGCAGCTTCAGCCAACCTGGCCATATACATGGATTGATATCGCACTGATAAAAGCTCGGCTCGGTATCGTTGATCAAGAGGCCGTAGATGCCTTACAAAATGCATTCAACTCCGGGCAATGGCGACCTGACGTATTACTAAAAATCGCGGAAACGGGAGTCTTTGCCTGGAATATGCTTCCTGCTAGAGGTAAAAAGCTAGTAATGGTATCAATTGATCGAGGACTTGCGAGTAGCGCAATTACAGCAGGACTAGTCGCCAATTCCCTCGAACAGCTAGCGAACCACGGTGCCATATGCAATCGCCCAGTTAATGAGTACACCTATATTAACAAGTGGTGCCGCGACACAGGCGCCCAAAAGCCCGCGCTATTCTGACGAGGTCACATAAAACCAGCGACCATCCTCTAATCCGGCCTTGTGCCATTTATATCCAATTTTTTGAAGATCTGTATTTGATATCACTCTAGTAAAACGAACATCGAGAATCCAGCCCTGTATATACAAAACACAGTGGTATTGCTCAGCCTCTGTCCAGCAAGTTAGCAACTTGCTGCCGTATATTCCTTTATCTTGCAGCAATTCTCGGCACAGTAAGGCATGATCTTCACAGTCACCACGCCAACTGCTGCTTGCGCTCGCGGGATTCCAGTAGTCGCTCTCGCCATAGGTTGATAAGTCAGAATCATACTGGAATTTGTCGTTTACACGTTGGAGCACCTCCTCCAAGTCCGGCTTAACATCGTCTTGCGAGCCCTGAAGCTGCGTTAAAAGCCCAAATTTCTCGCGAAATGGTATGGGCTGAATTGTACAACCCAACAAGAATAGTGCGGGAACTAGCAAAGAGTAACGTGAAATTTCTCGGCGCGTGATTAGCATTTTTTAACTTATTCACTTAGTAGGCGATTGCATAAAATCAAAGTGTGGACTGGTGCCCGAAAACTAAAAAACCACGCCAGAATAATCATATTAGATTAAAATATGCCCGGTTAAACTTTGTAGAGAATCGAACGTACCAAATCTTCAGTAGAATGGCAGGTCCAAATATCTCTAACCACCATCCATACTTAGCGGTATTATTCGACTGGCTAGAACTGCTGCAATGTATCCCGATGGAGCGGGTGCCTCATCACCAATAATGTACATACTGGAACTCCCAGTATTCACACAACCAATACACGTAGCCATTGCTACTGATATCAGTATTGCCAACTTTAATATTCTTACGCACTTATGGAAAACGGTGCTTGTGACAGCCATTTCTCACGCCCAAATAACACATCAACATGTAATTAGGGCTTAGCTTATTGAACTGAGTAAAATCTTATAATTGGGGATATCCACCGATCAATAAATACAAATACCTATCAGCAACAAACTATATTCAAACCCAGCAGCTTGCCAATGGAAGAAACTTTATACGAGATATAGTCCATGCACCGCGTTGCCGACCTTCGTTTATCCGGCTGATTGACACGGAAATATGACTTTTCACTTCCGTCAATTTCTAGAGCGCCACAAGCTGGGCAAGGTGACCTTCGACACCGTAAATGTTCCACACCGGCTGATGCGTGGAAGCAACCTTATAGATGCCGTGCCAAATTCAACGACAAGTCAAGATGGTGAGCGAAAGCAAGACCTTGACCGGCGCGGATACATTGCGACCAGGCCTCCCGCAAGAAAAAACCAACTAAAGATCGTCAATCGCACTTAGAGCATATGACGACTGTTAGATTACGGCCTATATTCATCCCAATTAACCGCTGACATTTCCGTCTATAAGCACTAGTTAGCAACACCAAGCCAGAGCAGCGATCGCATTAAATTGCACCGCAGATATATGCCGTTTACCCGCCGACATACGTCAATGACACATAACAAAAGGCCGGGAAAACCCGGCCTTTTAAACTAGCATTGTAACGTTTGCTACGCTTACTCTTGTTCTGGCTCCTGTTCTGGCGCCTGCTGCTCTTGCGATAGTGGACCAACTAGCTCCTCTAGTGCGGCGCGATAGGCCTCGGGCGACAAATTCTCCGGCGGGTATGCTGCATAGGCGGCGATAGCTGATCTCACCCGTGCATTAAACTCACTAACGGTAGCATTATCACTGCCGGTTGCTGGAACAATGCTGGGGGGCTGACGGTGCTTGGTGGCTTGCTCATAGTCGTAAGCAATACCGATGCCGGTCCCTTCATCGAATTGGCGAACAAAAATTTCCATACCGCGCGGAACGCCCACCGAATCGTCAAAACCAACCGGTACAACGATAGAGCCCATTTGTGTGGTAGAGCCAAAATCACAGGTTCTACCGCCGCTGGGTCCAGGAGAGAAGATGAGCGCATCAACACTTACCGTTGCGGCATCAGGACCTATAACAGGCTCGCCGTTGATATCTTTGACAATATCCATTGCTCCCGTTACATAAGCCCGCATGTCTACAATGGCCTGTAACTGTTCTACCGTTGGCGCCATGTTAGGATTACCTAGCGCTGTTAGCGCGAATAGTCCCGCCGTTCTCGGCCCAACGCGCGCCGACTCGACAATGCCTTCAATGGCATAGCACTGGTCGTCTCGGTCGTGAGCTGATTCCTCTCCGTCGGCAACAATCGCGGTGCTGCTTACGCAGCGACGCGCGCTCGTACCACCCTCTGACTCAAATGCCGCAAAGTACTCATTCATATCGTAATGGCTAGAGCCTGCGCCAAGTGACGCAAAATCAGGTAGATAGACGTCGTATACAGTGGCGCCCAATTCCTCCATTTTTGCTACGGCCGCATCAATCAGTTCACGCTGTGTGCCGGTGCCCATAGCGTTGGTGTTGCCGCCCAGATCTCGCACTACGCCAATCGCGCGTCCGGCCAAACCATACTGCTCGCGATTCAAATACAGTGCGTAGCTATCTGGGCGTTGTTCGGCGGGAAACGCCGCTGCCTTTGGATCGCGCTCGTCATACTGACCCATGGCGGTGAGCATTAACGCGGAATCGGTCACCGAGCGTGTCATTGGTCCGCCGGTATCCCGGCTGTGTCCTAACGGGTAAATACCATGTTGAGATACTACGCCTAGGCTTGGACGAATCCCCACCAAGCCTCCGACAGAAGACGGATGCCTAATCGACTGACAGGTATCTGAACCCGTGCCGCCCAATGCAAAGTTAGCGGCTAAGGAGGCGCCGGTTCCCGAGGACGACCCTGCCGGACTCTCTGCAGTATTGTATGGGTTACTTACCTGAATCGCACGGGCAGAAAAACCAGTAGTAAAGAAAGCGAATTCATCTTGGTTTGCCTTACCTAAAATCAACGCGCCCGCTTCGCGCAAGCCGCGCACTGAGTTGGCATCAACGCCAGCTTGGTGACCTAGCATCGAGTAGGAACCCTGCGTAGATGGGTAATCAAAGGTATCGTAGTTGTCCTTTAACAACACCGGCATACAGTGCAGGTAGCGCGCACCTACACCACCGTCTATTGCGTACAACTCGTCCAATTCCTGGGCCTGTGCTAAAGCATTAGGCATTATTGCTAACACACCAAAAATAGGTCTACCGCCGCTAGGCTGGGGATTGTCGTTATAGGCGAGGATGCGATCAATGTACTGTTGAGTAATAGCAACACAGCTTAGAGGCTCCCCGTCTTCGTTAACTTGCTCACCTGCTAATACGGCGTGGACGTCTGCCATTGTGGCTTCGACTAGCTGGAACAGCTTGTCGTTTACCCCATCATCGTTGTCTCCATCTCCGGGGTTAGGGATTGATACTCCACCACTACTGCCACCACAGGCAGTCAAAAAAATACTTAAGCAACCACTAATAAATATCCGGCGCATTCAATCTCTCCGTTTTAGCAATATACATCGGCACAAGTCTGTTAGACCTTGCAGTGATTCCGAAATCTAATACATCACTGCAAACTCTATGCCATACAGAATTACCTCTGTATTTTTGGACACTATGCTTGCGAAGAAAATGCCAATGGCAGCGCGCTGAGTGCCCAAGCAAACGCTTTTAAGGAAGCGCTGCTTAAAGAGCACCCATTCAAAGGCGCACTGGCAAAAATGCCTGACCCGGACGAGATGCCTTGGAATGCGATACTGGTGACCTGTATCGCACCAGCATCCGTCTAATCGAACAGCATGTTGATCTGTCGGATCTAGCTCGACGTCGATAATAGAGTTAACACGCGCATCTCATATTGGCGGAGTTAGGCCTGCGACACTGTACTCAATAATATCTCCAGTGATGGAGCATGTGGAGTGACAACCGCTCAAGAATAGAATCAAAAGACCGTTTATCTATTATTGCCCTGAATTCAGCGCAACAGGTCCCAGACCTCGCACAATCCTGATGCAGACATTAAACCGCCGCACTAAAATTGATCGGCGGCTATTCCTTTAATATTTACCAGTAGAACCTCTTCTATGAACGCATAACTTATAAAAGAGTTATCAATTGTACTTTGCTAGGACTAGGCCATTGCTGCATAGCTCTATCAGGCTGAGCTATGTGCGCACAACAAATATCTTTTAGACAGAAGATATTGCAAAGCTCGGTCTGCGGTCATTAAAACAGAAGCCGTGAATACGCTTTAATCTTCTAAAAAACCGGTTTCACGTGAGGCTTATGACTCTAGGGTGAGTGGTAAAATAGCGCGATACTGTCGTCATTACTCAGTGAGACCCACCTCACAACAACTGTCCTCCTACGCCAAGCTTACTGTCGCCTTACGTCATAATTGCGCGCCAGCGAACATGCAAATGCCACTTCCTAGTGCTACCTTTAATTCTTATAAAAACTATGGCTCTACAACCATTGAGATTAGTAAGCTCACAATAAAAATAATGGAAGATCTACGATGCCCCAATGGAATAATGTAAAAGCTCGATTTCTCAGTAAGGCCATCAAGTTCTTCAGCACTTCGGCACTTGTCGCCACTGGTGCAGGCCTACTTAGTAGTCCGCTAAATGCGGCGCCGCGCATTATTGAAGAAGTCATTGTAACCGCCAACAAAAGAGCCGAAAGCGCACAGGATGTGCCGCTGTCGATCTCTGTCATCGGAGCCGATTTCATCCAAGAATCAGGCTTGTCGGATGTCGGTGAGATTACCCGCTACATTCCCAACGTCAGCTTTGATTCGTCATTGGCGCTGTATACCAGTATAACGATACGCGGTTTTGGTACTCCACCACTGGGTGTCGGGTTTGAGCCGTCTATTGGCCTTGTTATTGATGATGTCCCCTATGGTCGTTCTACCTTTGCGCAAGATGCGGTATTTGATATCGACCGCCTAGAAGTGCTGCGTGGCCCACAGGGAACACTGTTTGGCAAAAATACGCTGGGCGGGGTACTTAATTTCCACACCATGGACCCAACCTCAGAACCAGAGGGGTATATCAAGTACGGTCACGGTGAGAATATTGAAAGTAACAGTATAGAAGGGGCGATCTCTGGCCCACTGTTAGGCGAGAACTTTTTAGCTCGATTGGCATTTCGCTACAACGATGCCGACACGCTTGAGTACAACGGCACCAGGGAAGAACAACAGACTCAGGAAGATAAAGCTCTTCGCCTGAAATTAAGCTGGTTTTTAAGCGACACCCTTACCGCAAATTTCACCGGACTTTATGCAGAATCACTGACCAAGGGTTATACCCAATCGCTTTATATTGCCAGCGAGCGCAGTCTGCGAGTGTTCCGTGAATATGATCCGCAAACCGAGGCCGATGCCTACAACCAAAATACCTCGACCGATGCGCCGACACGCTCAGACCGCGAAGTAAAATCAGCATCTTTAACTTTAATTTGGCGCCCCGATGAGCTAATGGGCGTTATTGCCCCAGAACTCACCACCATTACCTCGTGGTCTGAAGTTATTACACCCTATTCTCTAGATGTTGACTATTCGCCGGTACCGCTGGTGGCGTTTAACGAACCACCAGACGGCAACCCCTATTCAGCAGAGGCGATAGAAGTGCGTTTGGCCGGCGGCCTTGACGCCCCCTTCGACTGGGGTGAAGGTATGGATTTCGTGTTTGGGGTGTTCGCACAAGAATCGACAATTGATGTTTTCCAAGATATTGATGTCAGCCTGAATGGCCTTATTGCCTTCGCCCGAGCTGGCGCTATTGTGCAAAACTTTCAATTTCCCTTCGACCCATTGATCATTGATCCGCCATTCTCGCTGCCCGATTTAATTCCAGGCTTTATTGACCGTGAACGCTATATTTCTGCGACTAAATCAACAACCCAATCCTTTGCGATTTTCTCGCAATTTAACTGGATATTAACTGACCGCCTGACCGCCACTGCGGGGCTTCGCTATGGCGAAGATGAGTCCGAAGGTTCAACTTATTCTGAAGTCGCCGAGGGTAATAGTCTCTCTGGTGGCTCACTCGATCAAAATGATTTTGAAGCGCCTAATTTAAGTATTAAAGAGAGCAATATATCGCCCAAAGTAGCCTTTAATTACGAAATACTGCCCGATATCAATGTATACGTGAATGCGGCAAAGGGTTTCAAAGCCGGCGGTTTCGATCCCGCGCCACTCAACGATAACAACCTTACTTATAAGGGAGAAGAAACAGTCACCTATGAAGCCGGTGTGAAGTCTCGCCTACTCGGCGGCTCGCTGACCATAAATATAGCCCTCTTCGACAGTGACGTGAAAAACCTGCAAATTCGCACATTCTCCGGTGTCACTCTGACCACTTTTAACGCACCTGAGTCGTCTAGCCGCGGCGCGGAAATGGACTTCTTTTGGCTGCCGCCCATCGACGGCGTTAGCTTGGCGGGAAGCCTTGCCTATCTAGATGCTAAATACGATAGCTTCGCCGAAGGCCCACCACTTTTCACCCCTGAGCAAAATGAAACACAAGATCTAAGCGGCAAGCCCCTCCCTTATGCACCACGTTGGTCTGGTTCACTGTCACCGCGCTGGGAGTTCCCTATATTTGGGAATGCAGACATTCTGGCTAGTGTTCGCATGAATATTTCCTACAGCGGTGAACGCTATCTAGATTCAGATATAGACCCAAACACCTTGCAAGAAGCGATCACCCGCATTGACGCCGGCTTGGGGCTGCGCTCCGAAACGAAGGGCTGGTCATTGAATTTCCAGGCCCGCAACCTAAGCCAAGAGCAAGATGCGGTCCTGATCCTTGACCAACCTCTTATTCCCGGCAACTACACAAAAACGCCTCACCCCGATCAAACGACCTACCAGCTTGATTTCAGAGTCGGTTTTTAAAGGCAAAAAACGGGGCCCTCGCCCCGTTTTTTATACCTTAATAAATACTAATATCACTTCCTCTGCCAAGATGGATTCTAGTAAAACACTACGTCGTTAGTAAGGCACTTTCTGAAACAACACATCGGTAATTTGAATCGTTCCCGCCAAACGCTGATCAAAGGCCACATTAACATTAGTGAGCTTGCTTAAATCCAATTCAGAATCAAATAAAGCCTGAGCATCCAATCTAAATGGCACCATATTGATCACCGTTTTTGCGCCTGTGTCCCGCGCAGCTACCGTCAGCCCTGGTGGAAAATATAGTGCATCGGTAAAGTCACTTGCCAGTAAGCTGACTGACACCTCATTAATATCCGTCAAGGTCAACGTGAAGTCCTGCCCAAGTGCATTTTCCGGCGTCACACTCACCCCCATGCGCAGTGTTAAGAAATCTTTATCACTGACATCGAGCCCTTCAACAGGCAGCGTATAATTAATGCTTGCCAAATTACCCACGTAACCACCGTAAATCTGCGGTGCTTTAGAAATTGTTGCGATTGACGGGCAGCGGTCGGTATTAAAACCCAGTAGATCGTCAAGACTGCCGCCGTTGGGGGCACACCAACCGGTGAAAGTAAATCCATCAAGGCTGTTGGCAAGACCGAACTCGTTCTCAGTCAACGACTCATCAGTGAGGGTGGTATCGACGACAATGAGATTTTCCTTGGATTGATGAAACGACATATGCAGGCGTTCATCGCACGTTTCTACACCCTCGGGGCACGCACTGCTAGGCGCTCGCTCATAGCCGCTCCAATAACCGGCAAACTGCGACTCTGCCCCGACAAACAAGCGCAGAAAGCTCGCAATTAGAAATTCACCGTGTCGTTTTTGGTCTACCCGAGAATAACGACCAGTGACCGGCGATGCAGCCGTACAGTAGGGGTCAAAACCATTCAGAGTGGCGTCATCGTTAAACCAAAAATCGTTGTAGTAATTATGATTGGCTCCCATCGAGGTCACCATGAATTGCGGCTGAGATACATCATTGGCGTCGTAGCGAATGTTATCGTACATATACACCCCGTGCAGGGTAGATACATCACCATCGCAATACGGTGATAAAGTCACCCAAGCGGTATTTAAGGGCAATTCAGAATCAAAATCGGTAGGTGCCAAGGAGAACACCGCTTTGATTTCATGGGGCAAATCAAAGTTGGTACTACTGCGGAAGCGCGCGTCCTGATTATAAGTGATCGCTTTAGCAACACCGTTACCGCCCCGAGAATGGCCCATCAAACCAATGCTTGAAAAATCCATAAAGCCATACAGTGGACTGAAATCATTGTCACGGGCATCTATTGCAAAAGTTGATGCTGGGTTGTAAGCAATATCTCGGAAGATATCGAGATGATGCAGAATTATTTCAGCGCGTGCGGTAATGCCTTGATCATTCGAGCCCGAGTCCTGCGCATTAATGTCGTTCACATCAATGGAAATAACCACATAGCCATTTGAAGCCATGGTTTCGGCAATATAGTCGTAACCTTTATCCGAACGTATTGGCACCAAGCCATTCGCTTCGCAATCTGTTCCAGAGGACTCCGTGCCGCTGGCATCGCCTGTTGTCGAACACGTGGAATGGCGACCATGCTGAAATAAAATTATTGGAAATCCCGCCGCCGGCGCCGACGTATCTGCACTAACTAGTGGGTAGTGGATCACCCCAAGTACATCGATCAGATCGTCAAAGACACTTACACGCTCGCCGCTACTTCCATCAACATTTCTAGTGGCTGGAATGGCTGTGTACTTGAAATCAATCGCACTAGAACCGGCGTACTGACCCTCTAAGTCTGCATCGGCCGCTGTTGCATCGAAGCGCTCTGGCGCTCCCTTCAGCTCCTTGCCGGTATCTCCGACTATATCACTATCCTGATTAGGCACACTGCGCCCTACCGAACTACCACCACAAGCAGAAAAAATGCTCAATGAACTGGCGATTAGAAATATCCGGAAACTAAATCTCATATTCACACTTAATCGCATAAAAAATCCCTACCGCATAAAAGGAATCGCACCACTACGGGAGAACCCGATTGGGCAGTGCATTAAATATCGAGTATGAAACTTGCAGATTTGATGCCAACTACATAAAACCATCAATATGTTGCGTCCTGTTGAAGCATTCGGTGACAAAATCGAACTAAATCACTCACACAGGAACACGGAAATGATGCGAAAATAGTGCATAAACACAATAATGACCTAAATGTGTTCGGCAATCACATCAAATAAAAACACTTTAGCTATGTCATATTATTGCAAATTCAAAGACTGACCCGGTCATTTTTTCACTCACTACAGGCAACTTAAAGCCGCGCTGAATTCCGATTGATGCTGATCGTTACAAAAAAGCACACTTAGCGCCCACCTAGCTATACTAGGCCGCCTGATAACGATACTGACTACTTTTATTGAAGACATCCGCAAGTTAACCATCCACACCGGCGAAATTATTAGACGTCGACATCTTGATGAAGCCGCGCCGCTTAATATTCTCAGCGAAACCCTAACGCCGTATTCTCGGGGCCGGACGAGGGACTTGGCGGCCACACACCAATGATCTGGAAGCACTATCAGTTCGTAGGTAACTAGAAAAGCAATAACGATAATGCGCCCGCGAAAAAACGCATAAACGTACGATCCACCCCGAACTAACTGATCAGCGAGATTACCCAGATGAAGTACACTCTCAACGAGAAAATCATTATAAACAGACCCATCGAAGAGTGTTTTTCTTATCTAAAAGATTTTTCAACCATCGAGCAGTGGGACCCCGGTGTATATCGTTCGAGCAAGTTAACCCCCGGCAATCCTAAGATCGGCACAGAATATGAAGTTCTGCTTAAATTGCCGGCCAATAAGCTAGCGGCAATGCGCTACACCCAAGTAGCGATCGACGAACCCAATCAGCTGATGTTAAAAGGCGAAGGTGACAACTTTATTGCCTTTGACACCCTCACTTTCAGCGCGATAGGCGACACCCAAACCTGCATAGATTATTGCGCAGAGCTCGACTTAACATGGCTACAGCGGCCATTCTCTTGGATGTTTAAGCCGCTGCTAAACCGGCTCGGTAAAAAAGCGGTGAATGGCTTACAACACGCACTCAATAACCCCAGCTCTCCCCCAGACCGCCAGCTTAAAAACGATCTTTGCGACAGACTTATTGTGCCTGCGACCCTTTCCTTTGGTAAACGTGGCTATCTCTCAATGTCACGCAAATCACACAGCAATAGAATGGATGGCAAGGTCGTTGCTATTACCGGGCCTACCGCAGGCATAGGCTTAGACGCTGCCTGCGAGCTTGCACGCTTGGGCGCCACCGTGATTTTAATCGGCAGAGACGCATCAAAGCTGCAAGATGCCGCCAAGCAAATTGAAGATTTCAGTGGCTGCGATCCAGGTGCCCTGCGCGTGATTGAAGCTGATCTAAGCTCACTGCAGGCGACAGCCGAGGGCGCTCATAAAATATTAGAGACCCAACCGCGCATTGATGTGTTAATAAATAATGCCGGCGCCTTGTTTTCATCAAGAGAAGACACTGCGGAAGGCTTTGAACGGGCCCTGGCGGTAAACTTTCTCGCCCCAGTATTGCTAAGTAAATTACTTCAGGGTCACCTCAACGAAGCTAGCCGTATTATTAATGTGGTATCTGGGGGTTTATATTTTCAGGGTCTTACGTTAGATGATATGCAATTCCAGAAGGAACCTTACGATGGCAGCAAAGCCTATGCGCGCGCCAAACGCGCCCTAGTGTATATGAGCCAAGAAAGCACTGCAAAAACGTGTTACTTCACTATGCATCCCGGCTGGGCCGCCACACCCGGTGTCGCTAAGTCCTTACCCGCCTTCGACAGAAAGTTAAAAACCTTTATGCGTGATAGTCGCATGGGCGCCGACACTATGATTTGGCTGGCTACAGCCCCTGAGCTTAAGGACTACCAAGAACCTCAGTTATGGTTTGATCGCCACCCCCATACCTATGACGTATTGCCTAACACCAAAGCTAGCGCCAGTGAGCGGCAGCAACTTGAACGCTGGACCGAGGAAACCTTGTCTCGATTTGAAGATAATGTTACCAATGAGCCCGTATAACGGCCGTGACTTAGCGTGACAGCTGCCGATGCATAAATAGCTGGCAAGTTGCGCCTTACGCACTGTGAGATATATCTCACGCGCACAGAAGCTAATCGCCACTTCACAACAGCGCTAGAAAATCTAAACTAGACACAGTTAAGGATGGCTATGGTGCAACAGGGATGTGTAGCACCAATTATTTATTAGATATAAAAAAAGACACCGTAAGGGCCTTTTTTTATTTTGCTAGCGTGGCGAAGCTATTACTTGTCGTCACCCGCAATACTAATTAGCTCAACATCAAAGATTAACGCCGAGTTGGGGCCAATCATTTCGCCCGCACCACCCGGACCATATGCTAAAGCGGGTGGAATGAACAATTTCCATTTAGAACCTACTGGCATCAGTTGCAGCGCTTCAGTCCAACCAGCAATAACGCCACCAACTGGGAAACTCACCGTTTCGCCACGCTGATAAGAACTGTCGAAAACGTTACCATCTAACAATGTGCCGTGATAATGAACTTCCACTGTGTCTTGCGCAGTAGGTATAACTCCATCACCCCTCACTAGAACCTGATACTGCAAGCCAGTTTCAGTGATTTTCACACCTTCCTCAGCACTATTTTTAGTGAAAAACGCGTCGGCGGCTTTTTGGTTCACTGCGCCAACTTCTTGCGATTCCTCCTGACGAACCGCTAGTTGCTTCTGCTGATAAGCTTGCAGCGTGCTCATAATATCTTCTTCGCTCATCTGCAACTCACCACCAGCGAGAGCATCACGCACACCTGCGCTAAACGCAGCAACGTTTAAAGGAAGATCATCGCCAAACCGAGCGCCGATATTAGCGCCAATACCGTAACTAACCTTAGAGATTTCGGTCTCCAGATCTGCTTTAGACGCCGTTTCACCGCCACAAGCTGTTAGCAGGCCACTCATTACCACCGCACAAACCAGGGTCTTATTCATGTAACTACCTTATTTATTGATAAAAAATACTGTCGCGAATTCGACATGGATACTCAGACCATAGTCTGCCACAAGCGTTCCTATAGACACAGCGTCACAGGATATAAATCCATTATTGACTGGGAAGATAGATTCTCTGCGGCAAGTTTGTATAATAAAGATTGATGGTTTTTTGAACATTCGTAGGGTTATATCTCATGTTTGGTAATAAAAACAAAAGCAAAACCGCCAAAACCCCACTTGCTGAGCTGCAAAACCTGCAATCAGAACTGCACTCGCTTAGGGAAAAGCACAGTACGGCGCTTGATCAAGAGCTGCTACTCCTTGAAAAGGAAGAAGTTTCTCAAAAATCGAGAATCGATAAAACCCGCGACCAGCTCGCTCAGGCAAAACTGCGTCTAAAAGAGCAACAAGACGCAAAGCCCAGTATCAAAGCTCGTACCAAAACCAGTATCGACACTCACCAAGGGCATTTTGATAATCATCAGGCCGAATTAGCCCAGCTGCGCAGTAAGATATTTGAGAAAAAGCTGGAGAGCCGCAAAGAAAAGGCGGTTTTAAAAGCCATTATCGATGCGGAATCGGCGCTAGTAAGACCAGAAAAGACTCGGCCTGCGGCTAAGCAAACAACCGCTACTACCCCCGCTGAAAAACCCATACCGAAGACGGCTGCGGCAAGAGAAAAAAAACCAAGCTCTGCCTCACCCAAGCCCGACAAAAAGGGATCGATAGCACAAGCACCAAAAAATGCGGCCAAGCTTCGCACAAACAGCTCGGCAACCGCCACCAAAGACAAGGCCGAGACAGCCGCCGCCGTCAAAATAACCCCAAGCACGGTAACTGCGTCACCACCAAAAGTAGTCGAGAAAGAATCTAAAGCACCAAACCGGCGAGTGCGGCGTATGAGCGACATCCCCAGCCATCCGGACAAGCCCAGCGATCGACTTGCCAGCCTATTCGATGACTTTTAGCGAACCTCAGCAAATTTAACCGCCAACTCCTGACATGCAGATAGGAGCTGGCCCTGACTTACGTCCGCGAATACCGCTGCGTAGGTCAATAGATTTTTCAAGCAGCTGTTATCACCGTCATTGACAATCGCCAATTTTACGATCCGGCTCGCCAACAACGCCACTTCCGCGGACTCAGCTTCAATTTCTGCCCTTTTTAGCGCGTCATAGAGCTCGCCAGTTCTGTCAGCCTGACGGCGCAAGGCCCTCAGGGGAATAACGTAAGTCTCGCGAATAGGAGCCACCAAAGTAATCAACTCGTGGCATAAAGACGATGTCCAGGCCACCTTGTGTTGACCGCAGAACCCTGCTGCTAACAACATATTTACATCCATTTGATAATGGTCCTGCAAATACAGGCAATGCCGTTGTATTATGGGCTCCGAATACGCCGCTAAGGCAAATTCCCACATTTTACTTAGCGTCTTAGGTGATTTCTCGCCGGCACTATATTTTCCATTCATTACTCGGTACTCACGCTATAATCGCGCCCCATCATGATTGAATTTCAGAATCTCAGTTTACAACGCGGCGGCAAAGCATTGCTCGAATCAGCAGACCTGCGCGTAAATCCCGGCGAACATATCGCCCTTGTTGGCGCCAACGGCACCGGTAAATCTAGCTTATTCCAGCTTATGTGCGGCAAGCTAGTACAAGATAGCGGCGACCTCAGCTTCCCCGCTCAGTGGCAGATAGCCCAGATGCGGCAAGAGGTCGATGCCAGTGATCGCCGCGCTATCGACTACGTTATTGACGGCCATCATCGCTTTCGCGACATTGAAGCGCAAATAGCAAGCTGTCAGGACGATCATCGTCTCGCCGAATTACACGGCGAATTAGACCTCATTAATGCCTATCAAATACACAGCGATGCCGAGCGATTGCTCACCGGCCTAGGCTTTAAACTTGAAGAATTAGAGCGCTCCGTCAACGACTTCTCCGGCGGCTGGCGAATTCGTCTAAATTTAGCGCAAGCGCTAATGTGCCCCTCAGACCTAATGCTATTAGATGAGCCGACAAATCACCTCGACCTCGATGCCAGTCTTTGGCTGGAGCAGTGGTTAAGTCGCTACGAAGGCACCTTATTTTTAATTTCTCACGACCGCGACTTTATCGATGCCTGCTGCGACCACGTCGTACATTTAGACCGCCAATCCCTAATGCGATATCGCGGTAACTACACGGCGTTTGAAAAGCAACGTGGCGAGCGCCTTGCCCAACAGCAGCAAGCATTTGAACGCCAGCAAGTGGTTCGCGCTCACATGGAAGACTTTGTACGACGTTTCCGCGCCAAGGCCACCAAAGCCAAGCAAGCGCAAAGCCGATTAAAGGCATTGGAGCGGATGGCCGACATCGCCCCCGCGCATATTGACTCACCCTTTAATTTTCGCTTTTATGAACCCAAGCAGTTTTCAGACCCGCTGCTGTCTTTATCTAGAGCCACACTGGGTTATAACAGTCCCATTCTCAACAAACTCAATATCAGCATTCACCCTGGCACTCGGCTTGGACTGCTGGGCGCAAATGGCGCGGGCAAATCGACGTTGATGAAGACCCTCGCCGGCACCCTGCAACCCCTAAGCGGTGAGCGCCAGCAGGGCGAACATTTGCACATGGGTTATTTCCATCAGCATCAGCTGGAGTCTTTAGATTTAAGCGCCAGCCCAATAACGCAAC
Source organism: Zhongshania sp. (assembly GCA_046712405.1). GTDB lineage: Bacteria > Pseudomonadota > Gammaproteobacteria > Pseudomonadales > Spongiibacteraceae > Spongiibacter. The sequence goes on from JBKEFB010000036.1 coordinate 25,948, forward strand.
TACAAAGACTGCGACCAGATGCCCGCGAGCAGGAAATCCGCAATTTCATTGGCGGTTTTAATTTTCATGGTAAGCACGCCGAGCAAAGCTGCGAGAATTTTTCAGGCGGCGAAAAAGCTCGTCTCGCCTTGGCTATTATCGTATGGCAGCGCCCGAATGTATTACTGCTCGATGAACCGACCAACCACCTAGACCTTGAAATGTGCCACGCGTTGACCAGCGCCCTGCAAAATTTTGAAGGCGCGATGATTTTGGTCAGCCATGATCGTCACTTGCTGCGAAATACCGTCGATGAGTTTCTACTGGTCGATAACGGTCAAGCACAGCCCTTTGATGGCAGCCTTGAAGACTATCGACACTGGCTGCTAAACCGCGACAAAAATGTGCCTAGCGGAAATGAAACGGCATCAAGTAGCAGCGCACCTCTGGTCGACAAAAAGCAAGCTCGCCAACAAGCCGCAGCCCGCCGTGCGCAGCTAGCGCCGCTGACGTCAAAACTGAAAAAACTTGAACAGGCCATGAAAAAGCTTGCCGAGCAATTAACTCGTATTGAGGAGCAGCTCGCCGACCCCGATCTATACGACGATAGCAATAAAGAAAAACTGAAAAAATTGCTTAACGAACAGGCCACATTACGCGAACAAAATGACGTCACCGAAGAACAGTGGCTCACTATTCAGGAAGAACTAGACGCGCTGGAAGCCGAGTCATAACAAGGCGTATTTATGGCGGCAAATGACTGCCGCCCGATAAGCGACCGCTTAAGCTTTAGCCTTAACAGCTTCTAAAAATGCCCCCATACCTTCCTGCATGGCCTTATCTAGTTGTTTCGAAATATCCGCCGACGCCATCAAGTCATCCCATGCACGCAGACCGGGCACTTCTGCCAATACATCCCACTGATAAACTGCCCCTGTGGCCAATTTACAGGTGAGCATGCAGTAGCGAAGTACCACATCAGCCATCGTCATGGTCTCACCAAATAGATAGGGAGCTGGTTTTCCTAAGATCGCCAACGCCTGGCAGCCTTTACTAATGGTTTCATGCACTTCGGCCTTAATATCTGCGCTCACGGTTTGACCAGCCAGAACTTCGGGAAACAAGCGGCGGGCGGGGAGCTCAAAATATAACTCCGCCATTTTCATTAACTCACTAACTTTTGCCCGCTGCCATTGATCTGCGGGCAGCAGTGGTCTGGCAGGATAAGCCGCTTCAATATAATTCAAAATGACGCTAGTCTCGGCCAAGCAGCCGTGTTCGGTCTCAATACACGGCACCTTACCCATCGGGCTTTTACGGTTATACGCGGGATCCATACCGGGAAAGGTCAGCACTTCCTCAAACTCCACACCCTTGTATAGCAGTGCGTGCTTAACCATATTGAAATAATTACTAACTGCAAAGCCGTATACTTTGAGCATAATTGACCTTCCTCTTTACTGTTATAGTGATGTGTCTAGCAGTATACCCAGCATTGAATTGCTGGCAACAGCGCCAACATTAATCAACTATTTTCAATGGTAAAATACGCCATCTGGCAAAGCTGACAATTTCGTAAGTTGCCGCGAAGAACTAATTTGGCTACTGTTCGCGCTCTGATTTTACCGCACGAGAAAGTTATGGAAATTG
>JBKEFB010000037.1:0-26528 GCA_046712405.1 Zhongshania sp.
GCCGTCCCTTAGCTGAGGTTTTGAAGCGTTTGGGCGCCGAGCATGTGATGGTAGTTCATGCCAAAGACGGTTTGGACGAAATTAGCTTGGCGACCGCCACGGAAGTGGTCGAGCTTAAAGATGGTGAAATTCGTGAATACCTGCTGACACCCGAAGATGTGGGAATCAATAGTCAGAGTTTGGTGGGTCTTGATGTTCCGGACAGCCATGCCTCCTTGGCTCTGATTCGCGATGCCTTGGGCAAACGTCAAACCGAAGCGGGCAAAAAAGCGGCAGATATGATTGCCCTTAATGCTGGCGCCGCCTTATATGTGGCGGGTGTTGTTAGTACATTAAAGCACGGTGTGGCCTTGGCAGAGGACACTATTCATGGTGGTCAAGCGCTAGAGAAAATGGGTGAGCTGGTGGCTTTTAGCCAGGGCCTGAATCCCACTCGTGAGGCTGAGCTATGACGATTAATAGCAGTACCCCAACGGTACTCAAAAAAATTCTTGATCGCAAGCGTGAAGAGATCGCTGAGCGCATTGCACGGGTGTCGATCGCTCAATTGCAAGAGCAGATACGCAGCGCATCGGCACCCCGCGGTTTTGTGCAGTCAATAGAAGCCAAGCTGGCTGCCGGTCATTCGGCGGTGATTGCGGAAGTGAAAAAAGCGTCACCCTCTAAAGGCGTGATTCGCGAAGACTTTAATGCTGCCGAAATCGCAATAAGCTATGAAATGGGCGGAGCCGCTTGTTTGTCAGTATTAACCGATGCCGATTTTTTTCAGGGTGCTGAGGCCTATTTGCAGCAGGCGCGCGCGGCCTGTTCGCTGCCGGTGATCCGCAAAGATTTTATTATAGACCCCTATCAGGTTTATGAAGCACGCGCGATTGGTGCAGACTGTATTTTATTGATTGCCGCCGCGCTTGATGATGAGGTTATGACAGATCTCAATAAATTGGCTCAGAGCTTGGGGATGGATGTCTTGATTGAAGTTCATAACGCCGAAGAGTTAGCGCGAACCTTACCATTGGGTAATCGCTTGGTGGGTATTAATAATCGCAATTTACACAATTTTGAAACCTCACTGCAGCATACTTTCCATTTACTGACGTCGATCAGCGCTGACTATATTGTGGTGACTGAAAGTGGTATTCATACCGCAGAGGATGTTTCTGCAATGCGCGAACATGGGGTGAATGCTTTTTTAGTGGGGGAAGCTTTTATGCGAGCGCCACAGCCCGGCGAAAAATTGGCAGAATTATTTGCCTAAGTGATGCGGCATCCGGGCGCCAATTGAGTGTATTAACCGGTGCCGTAGACCACCACGGTTTAAGCCCTTGCTTGCCTAAACCCTGTTCTACCAAGGCCTTTAATACACCGCTAGTTATTTCAAGAGGGCCGTCTACGATACCCCCGCTTTACTTGCTCAGCCCGTCGCTTTTGGTGTATCTGATTTCAGCGATTTTACACTCAATACAGCTTGACGTTCTCGTTAAAGCAGTAAATATATTTACTATGTTGCGGGCAGATTTAAATGGTGTTTTCGGTCCATTACTGCCCTCACTATAACCTGCTTTGACGGCCTGGGTGGGCTAGAATCTGGACGCTGTGGTAAGCTTAGGATAATTTTTGGTATCGCTATGAGGGTGAAATGAAAGCGACAGTTAAGTGGGTAGACGGTGTTATGTTTCTCGGCGAGTCGGGAAGTGGCCACTCGGTAGTGATGGATGGTCCTGAAGATCACGGTGGCCGAAATATGGGGGTTCGTCCCATGGAAATGCTGCTACTGGGTATGGGCGGCTGCGCGTCGTTTGATGTGATGACTATGTTGAAAAAGTCACGTCAAGGCGTGACTGATTGTCGCTGTGATTTGGATGCCGAGCGCGCCGATGCGGTACCCGCCGTTTTTACAAAAATACACCTACATTTTGTTGTCAGTGGTAAGAATTTAAAGCCAGCACACGTAAAGCGTGCGGTGGAGTTGTCTGCTGAAAAATATTGTTCCGCGTCTATTATGATGGCAGCCGCTGGTGTCGAAGTCAGCCATAGCCACGAGGTCATCGACAGTGTCTGAGAAGCTAGTTCGTCCTAAGCCACATGGTGGCATGCGCCATATTGCCCTGTTTGTGGAAAAGTTTGACGAAACCTTATTTTTTTACACTGATGTGATGGGTATGGCGGTGGAGTGGCAGCCAGACCCAGATAACATCTTTTTGTGTTCGGGTAATGACAATCTCGCCTTGCACCGCTATCAGGGACCGCCTCGGTCGGTAGCTGGGCAGCGTCTGGATCATATCGGCTTTATTTTAAACACCCCAGAAGATGTAGATACTTGGCATGTGTTCTTATTGGCGAATCAGGTGAGTATTAAAAGTGAGCCGCGCACTCATCGGGACGGTGCCCGCAGTTTTTACTGTCTTGACCCCGACGGCAATCTGGTACAACTCATTTTTCATCCGCCTATTAGCGGCCGCTAGCTCGCTATACGTAGTAAGTGCTGCCGGTCATGACCTTGGACATCAAGCTCATGGCTTTTTTTATGGGGCTTGGGAAAACCTGGCCGCCTGCTGCTATTGCTTTGGAGGCATGCTCGGCTTCGTCTTCTAGCATCTGCCCCAGTATGGCGCGTGATTTTTGGTCATTAGCCGGCAGTGTTTGTAAGTGTTCGCGAAGATGTGCGCAGACCTGATCTTCAGTGGCGGCAACAAAACCAAGGCTAACCCTATCGCTAATAACGCCGGCTGCAGCGCCAATCGCAAAGGAGGCGGCGTAAAACAGCGGATTTAAATGACTAGTATGGCTTTGAAGCTCGTGAAGGCGTTGCTCACACCAGGCAAGATGATCAATTTCTTCGGTCGCAGAATGCTCCATAGAGGCTTTTACATGCGCATTTTTTGCCGTTAGTGCCTGGCCTTGGTATAGGGCCTGAGCACAGACTTCGCCGGTATGATTAATTCGCATTAAGCCGGCGATATGGCGACGCTCCTGGTCGGCGCTTGGCGAGCTGCTAATGTGCTGGGCGGGATTTTGGCGCCGGGCAGTACTACTGCCTTTAACAAGGGTTTTTAGACTTCGATCTGCTCTCATCAGAGCGCGATCAAGTAAGGTGTACTGTCGAGTCATGGCGTTGACCTCCTGAATATATTATAGCGGAATTAGGGGGTCATGGCTTGTTTTTCTGGTAGCCGGTCCAGCGTTTGATGGCCTCTGCAAGTTCCCATAGGCGGATTGGTTTTACCAGATGTAGATCCATTCCTGCGCGCAAATATTTATCGCGCTGTTCGTCTAGGGCATTAGCGGTTAAGCCAATAATGGGAGTGCGCTCGCGCTCTTCGTCTTTTTCAAACTGGCGGATTTGGCGAGTTGCTTCATCGCCATCCATGATCGGCATTTCGATATCCATGATCACCACATCAAAGTGTTTGCGCATAAATAGGTTTACCGCTTGCTGACCATTTTCGACGCGATTCACCTTGATGCCAAGACCGGTTAGCATGTGGGTCAGTACTTGCGCGTTGGTGGAATTATCTTCGGCGATTAAGCATTCCAATGAATTTAGGGTGAGGGCATCAGTTTGATATTGGTCTGGCAAGTGGTTAACCGCATTGGCGTCAAAGTGACATTCGGCGAGCAGGGCGCTGCGCAGAGCAATACCGGTAAGCGGCTTGCTTAGTACTCGGCGGACACCTGCAGCTCGCAGTTTGTCGCGATCGAAGATAATATTGGCATGGGCGAGCATCAGGCCGATGGGTGGGTGTTGTTGACCCTTGGTTTCCTCGTATATTCGCTTGGCTAGTTTCAGCCCGCCACTCGCTAGAGTGTGGTCTATGAGAATAATGTCGATGGGGGCGTTTAATAGCAATTGAGTTCGGATAGTGGCGATTGCTGCGCTGTCGCTATTGGCCGTAAATGCGGGCATACCCCAGTTGCTGCACTGTTTACTAACGACTTTGCAGAAGGTCTGGTTACTGTCTACAACTAACAGCCGCTTATTACTCAATAAGCCAGTGCGAATTTGCAAAGTATTACTGTCATCATTATTTGGCACCCCCAGCTGCACGGAAAAACGCAGAGTGTGCACCTCCCTGGTAGACGACGTTCGCACCGCAGCGCTGCCGTTCATCAGTGCTATTAACTGCGAGACGATGGCGAGACGGGTATTGACGATCCCGTCTTGCTCAGACGCGGAGCCGTTAATGGCGAGTTTTTCCAGCGTGCTAAAGGGTTTGCCACGATGGCTAAGTTCAAAGTTGAGTAAGCCTTGGTTAAGACTAGAGGAGTAGACCTTGAGGAAAATATAGCCTGACTCATAGTGTTCAAAGGCATTATTCATCACGTGCGATAGCAGCTGTCGAATGCGTGAGGAATCGCCGATAAGCTTTTCGTTAACGTTATTATCAATGTCGCAAATAAATTCTAAGGATTGTTCGGCGGCAATATTGCGGAAGCCGGAAACAGACTCGTCGATAATTTCCGGTACGCTTAATAGCTGATTGTTGAGTTCAATGTCACTCTCGTTAAAGCGGGTTGCTTGACTGGCTTCTTGCAGTAATTGCAATAGTTCGAAGCCGGAGCGTTGCATGGTGCGGATGTGGTCTTGTTGATTGGCGGTGAGCGGGGTCTCTTGCAACAGTTCTGAGATACCGAGCATGGCGCTCATTGGTGTTCTAATATCGTGGGTTATACGCGCGAGAATGTCGGTTTTGGCACGGTTTACAGCGCCCAAGATAGTGATATTTTGCTCGTCCAGTTTCTGTTTGCGCACGCGCTGGTAATGACGGATTATTAATAGTGCGGTGTGAGCGGTGCCGCCCGCGGTGGCCAAGAAAATCAAGATGAGATTGGTGCTGGTGGCGGTGATGGTCGATAGGCTATAACTAAACATCGTTAAGCATAAAATCAATACGATTAGGATTCGTGTGACCATATAATGAAAAATGAGTCGGCTGTAAGTTTGCAAAAAGCAGCTGAGGGCAATAAATAATAGCGCGATGGAATTCAGCGGGAACAGCGTATACATAATCATTACTGCAGTGGTGTCATTGCCGATGATGATGAGTGCCACGCCCACGATATCGGCAATGATCAATAGCCGAATGACGGTGGGCCACCGACCGGGATTGGTCAGTGGGAAAACAGGAAATCGCAGCGCGTAGACTAAATCAATCAGACTGATGCCGAAAAGAACGAAAATAAGGCCGTAGCCATTCCACGGGGGTAATAATCCTTGTGGGTTGCCGATATAGCCCAAGGCAATGATTTGTCCGCCAATAACAAGCAGAGCGTAGATCGCGGTAATGAAAAACAGTGAGTCACGATATAGCAATGCGTTGATGAGATTGAATACTAGCAGATTGATAAGAATGCCAAAAAACAGTGCGTTAAGGAATTCGCGCTGACTGACATCACCCAGAAAGCTGGTGTAGTCGTGCAGGGTTAGCTCAAGCTGACGGTCGAAAGGATACTCCAGCGATAAGTAGTAGCTGGTGCTGCTGTTGGCGTTAACTGGAATAGAAAACAGAGTTTCGGTGCGAATTAAATCTTCGGTAGACATCGGCGCGATGTGTTGTCCAGCGTCTGTGTACAGCTGCGCTGCGTCGAGATAGGCTGGCGTGACCTGCAGTAACTGCTGGCTTAATTTATTACTACTATTGCGGAGGGTAAAGCGAAACCAATACCTGCCAATGCTTTGGGATAGATTGAAATCACCGCTTTCTGCGGGACGAAACTGGCGGTTAACGGCGGTGCTTAAAATATCGTTGATACGGTAAAGTTTATCGTGGTCTTCGATGAGGTCGATGAATCCGTCGAGCGAGATTGCGCTCTGATTTGAGGGCACAGTTAAGATTGGCGCTGCGTGTGAAGTCACAGATAGCAGTAGCAATAACGCGCACAGCAGGTGTTTGGCTAACTTACTCTCGAGCAATGGCGCGGTAAGCAATGTCGTTACGGTAGAATGCATCTTGCCACTTTATCTGTTTGGCAATTGAATAGGCAAGCTCTTGTGCGGCACTAACCGAGTCGCCGATTGCGGTTGCGCAGAGCACTCGGCCGCCGTTAGTGACTAAAACGCCATTTTCAAGTTGGGTGCCGGCATGGAAAACTTTGCCACTGCTACTAGCTTCGGGAATACCGCTAATCGTATCACCCTTGTTATAAGCGCCGGGATAACCACCTGCAGCTAATACCACGCCAACTGCGGGGCGTGGATCCCAATCGGCACTAACGCTGTCTAGCTTACCTTCTATTGCAGCCAAGCACAGCACCACTAAATCTGATTGCAGGCGCAACATAATCGGCTGCGTTTCAGGGTCGCCAAAACGGCAGTTGTATTCAATGACTCTGGGGTCGCCATTGGCATTAATCATTAGACCGGCATACAAAAAACCAGTGTAGCGATTGCCTTCACTCGCCATGCCTTTCACGGTGGGAATAATGACCTCCTCCATAATCCGTTGGTGGACTGCATGGGTCACCACTGGCGCTGGGGAATAGGCACCCATGCCGCCGGTATTTGGGCCGCTATCGCCGTCGCCAACCCGCTTGTGATCTTGACTGGTGGCCATGGGTAGAATATTTTCGCCGTCGACCATCACAATAAAGCTGGCTTCTTCACCTTCTAAAAACTCTTCAATGACCACGCGGCAACCGGCATCGCCAAAGGCATTGCCGGATAACATGTCGCGCACAGCTTCTTCTGCTTGCTTAAGGGTTTCGGCAACAATAACGCCCTTACCTGCGGCTAGACCATCGGCCTTTACTACAATGGGTGCGCCCTGCTCACGCAGATAGGCCAGCGCCGGCTCCAGCTCAGTAAAGTTCTGGTAGCTGCCAGAGGGAATATTATGGCGAGCGAGAAAATCTTTGGTAAAGGCCTTTGAACCCTCTAGTTGAGCAGCACCTTTATTGGGGCCAAAGCAGGAAAGTTTGCGCTCATTAAAGTAATCTACCACGCCATCTACTAGCGGAGCTTCGGGGCCAACAATGGTCAGGCCGACATTATTAGTGGCGGCAAAGTCTGCCAGCGCGGCGAAATTATTGATGGCAATAGCGATATTTTCAACGCCTTGCTCAAGCGCGGTGCCAGCGTTACCGGGTGCGACAAAGACGGTGGCTACGTCGGCAGATTGAGCTACCTTCCACGCTAGCGCGTGTTCGCGACCGCCATTTCCAATAATCAGTACATTCATGGTTTCACGACACGTTGAACGCGATATAAATGATTCGCACTCGTCACGTGTACTTCCTCCTGCTAAAAATAAAATGTGGCTGGGCTTAGTAGCCATAATTATAATCGAGCAACGCTGGAGTCGCTCAATAGATTTGTTTTCTTTATTAGTGGCGGAAGTGACGCATGCCGGTAAAGGCCATGGCGATGCCGTGCTCATCCGCTGCGGCAATCACTTCATCGTCGCGGATAGAGCCACCAGGCTGGATAACACAGGCAATCCCGTTGGCAGCGGCATTGTCTAAACCGTCACGGAATGGGAAGAAGGCATCCGATGCCATGACGGCACCTTTAATGATAAGACCGGCGTGCTCAGCTTTAATTGCGGCGATACGTGCAGAGTTAATGCGGCTCATTTGACCTGCGCCAACACCAATCGTTTGACGATTTTTAACATAGACAATGGCGTTTGATTTTACGAACTTAGCGACTTTCCATGCAAAAATCATGTCGTGAATTTCGCGTTCTTCGGGCTGGCGTTTAGTTACAATTTTCAGATCGTCGGCGCCTATCATGTCAAGGTCGCGGTCTTGCACAAGCAGGCCGCCGTTAACACGTTTATAGTCGAATGCGGGGTTGCTGGCGCCCCATAGACCGCAAGTAAGTAGGCGTAGGTTTTTCTTTTCTGCGACGATGGCTGCGGCTTCTTCGCTGACGCTGGGGGCAATGATGACCTCGACGAATTGACGTTCACAAATCGCTTTTGCGGTGGCCGCATTGAGTTCGCGGTTAAAGGCAATAATACCCCCAAATGCGGATTCAGGATCGGTGGCAAAGGCCAAATTATAAGCTTCGTGAATACCATTTAAAGACACTGCCACGCCGCATGGATTGGCGTGTTTAACAATAACGCAGGCGGGCTTAACAAAGGACTTAACGCATTCTAGTGCGGCGTCGGTATCGGCAATGTTGTTGTATGACAAGGCCTTGCCTTGTAGCTGAGTAGCTGTTGCGACTGAGGCTTCGCTAGGGTGGCGCTCAACATAAAATGCAGAATCTTGGTGTGGGTTTTCACCGTAACGCAGGTCTTGAGCTTTAGTGAACTGGCTATTAAAAGTGCGCGGAAACTTCTCTGTGCCGCCGGGTACCAGGCGGCCAAAATAATTGGCGATCATACCGTCGTATGCGGCGGTGTGCTCATACGCTTTGATGGCTAGATCAAAGCGAGTGGCGTGAAGCGTGCAGCCATCGTTGGCGCGCAATTCGGCTAAAACAGTTTGATAATCCATAGCGTTAACAACAATGGCCACGTCGCGATGATTTTTAGCTGCCGCTCGAACCATGGTGGGGCCACCAATATCGATATTTTCAATAGCGTCTTCCATGGTGCAACCGGGTTTAGATACGGTCGCTTCAAAGGGGTATAGATTGACAACGACCATGTCGATGGCGTCGATGCCGTGCTCGCTCATGACGCTGTCATCAATGCCGCGACGCCCCAAGATACCGCCGTGGACTTTGGGGTGTAAGGTCTTCACTCGGCCATCCATCATTTCTGGGAAGCTGGTGTAATCAGACACTTCTCTTACTGCAATGTCGTTTTGATTCAGCAGAGCATAGGTGCCACCAGTTGAAAGTAGTTCGACCCCCAGTTGGGTGAGTTCGCGGGCGAAATCGACAATACCGGATTTATCAGAAACACTGATAAGGGCACGTTTAACGGGGCGGGCCTGGTTGTTTGTAGTCATGCCTAGAGGGTTACCTTGAGTTTAAATAATAGCTAACGGGAAGCGGTCTCGAACGGGTGCTAAAGTAAATCGTACTGTTTAAGTTTTTTGCGAAGGGTGCCGCGGTTCAAGCCCAGCATCTGTGATGCGCGGGTTTGATTATTTCGGGTGTAGCGCATTACCTCTTCTAGCAGGGGTGCCTCAACTTCTGAGAGCACCATATTGTAGACATCGCAGACGTCTTGGCCATCAAGGGTGGCAAGGTAGTTGTTCAGTGCAATCGCCACACTATCGCGCAGGGTTTTGGCTTTACTGATATCGTCGTTAGCGGCGGTTGTTGGGGCTGTGGTGGTTTCGGCGACAGGGGCGGTATCTATGCTGGTCAAGTTCATGCTGCGGCTTCCTCTAAGTTTTGTTCGTGCTGTTCAAAGTAGTGATGTACAGCATCTTGTTGTGCACTGGTGGACTCAAGGCGGTTGAATATGCCGCGGAAACCAGTGGTTGGGTCGAACTCCTGCAAGTACCATGCACAGTGTTTACGTGCGATGCGCAGTCCTTGGTGTTCACCGTAAAACTGGTAAAGGGCGCTGAGGTGAGTCAGCATTACCTGTTTTATTTCCCCAGGTGTTGCCGGGGCGAGTAGCTTGCCAGTTGCCAGGTAGGTGTTGATCTCGCGGAACAGCCAAGGCTTGCCCTGCGCGCCGCGACCTATCATTACACCGTCGGCACCGGTGTAATCCAATACTCGCTTGGCTTGTTGTGCCGAGCAAATATCACCATTGGCAAATACTGGAATATCTATGGCCTGTTTTATTGCCGCGATGGTGTCATATTCAGCATTTCCTAAATAGCGACACTCGCGAGTTCTGCCATGCACTGCCAGTGAGCGAATGCCGCAATCTTGGGCAAGCTTGGCAATGTCGATTCCGTTGCGTTGGTCGCGTGACCACCCGGTGCGAATTTTTAGCGTAACGGGTATATCTACTGCTGTGACAACTGCGTTTACTATTTCTTTTACTAATTCCGGTTCTCGTAATAGCGCCGAACCGGCGGCTTTTTTACAGACTTTCTTAGCTGGACATCCCATGTTGATGTCGATGATGTCGACCCCCATGTCTGCACAGCGTCTTGCTGCATCCGCCATCATTAGCGGGTCTGCCCCGGCAATTTGAACAGCCCGCGGGGTGTTGTCGTCGTGGGCTAGGCGCAAATAACTCTTGCGGGTGTCCCATAGCGCGGCGTCACTGATCAGCATTTCAGATACAGTCAAGCCGGCGCCGAACTCGCGGCATAAGCGGCGAAAGGGCAGATCTGTAATACCTGCCATTGGCGCCAATACGGCACGGGCAGGAAGCTTGTGAGGACCAATTTGGATCATCGCCATGCCCAGTAAAGAGGAAGTTAGCCTTGGGAAAACACGGCTGCCATAATACTAGTTCAAAGACGTCACCGGAAGTCTTGCGCTCAAAAAATAACCAGTTTTGAGCGTAAAAAATCGCCTTTACGGCAGCAGCTGTAACTGGTAGTTGACTGCTGCAGAGCCGGGATCGACTATTTCTAGGGCGATGTGAACAGGTTGCTGGCTTGCTAGGCTGGCGTCGGCTGTGAGTTCCCCGGCAAGGTATTCCGCCGGTTTAAATGAACGAGTGGCAATGGTGTGGTTGTTAATATCACTGAAGCGGAGCTGTAATTCAGGGAAGGTGGTAATGCCAAGGCCGCGGTTTAACAGGATGGTGTCGACTAAAAGCGCATTGTCTATTGAGGGGTGCTTGCGGATCACCAGCTTGGTACTGACAACATCGCTTACCGCCGAGTTAGATTTTTGTGCTTGGGTTTCACAGATTGACGGGTGCAGTGGACAAAATTTACGGAGTTCGTCCCCTATGGGGCTGGCGAATAGGGCGGCTTTTTGCCAAAGTGCAATTTGCGCGATAAGTATCACTAGTGCAATCGTGTTGGCGACTAGCCAATACCACTGGACGCCGCCGCGACGCGGCTGATGGTGTTCAAAGTCGTGGTTGACGGTACTCAGGCCCGTCAGCAGGTCTAACTCCGGTGGCTCACCGGTGAGTGCGCCATCGTCCTCTGCGTTTGCGCCATTTAATGTGGTCTCAATATTCGGAGCTGACGACGGCGCTTGGTCCGGTTTAAGATCAGCACTGAGTGTCTTGTCGTCTAAATCTGTTAGGAGTATCGAGGCATTGGTGTGTTCGTCCATGCCGCTGAAAATGTTCATGCAGACACTACATCTCACTAACCCGTCCGCAAGAAGCAGCTGTTCTGTTTTTACCCTAAACCGGGTTTCGCACTGTGGACACTGAATGCTTTTTGGGTTGGTATTTACTGTATTCATCTCGGTGTTTCGTCGCTTTAACTATGACTTTTTAGTGCCGGCTATCCTAACCCATTCGTCTTTTGTGGTTATATTAAGGGTATTAAACCACTGTTGATAACAGCCCATTAATGCTTCGGCTTGGCTTTGTAATATGCCCGACAAACAAATGGCTGCGCCTTCGCTGAGCGTTGTCGCAAGGCTCGGCGCCAATGAGATTAATGGACCGGCGAGTATGTTGGCGACTACCATATCACCTTGCAAGCCCTCGGGAATATGTTCGGGGAGTAGACATTCGATGCGGGCGTCGTCGATATTATTGCGGCGGGCATTGTCGCGGGTGGCGAGCAGTGCCTGTGGATCGTTGTCCACCGCGATGACTTTATCGGCGCCAAGTAGTAGGGCGGCAATGCCTAAAATTCCCGAGCCGCAGCCATAGTCTATTACCGTAAGTCCGCTCAGATCTTGTTGGTCTAGCCACTGCATGCATAGCCAAGTAGTAGGATGCGTACCGGTGCCAAAGGCGAGACCGGGATCAAGGAGTAAGTTGACCGCCTTCGGGTCGACAGGCTCGCGCCAGCTTGGGCAAATCCACAGGCGCTCGCCACATTGAATGGGATGATAGCTGTCCATCCACTCTCGTATCCAATCCCGGTCTTCTAATATTTCAATGCGCAGCGCGGGCAGCGTTTGGTTGTAATGGCCTTGTAGCTCCGCGAGCGTGGCTACCATATCGGTGTCGGCAGTGAACAAGCCGGTCACTCGGGTGCGTTGCCAAACAGGAGTTTCACCTACGCCGGGTTCATACACCGGCTGGTCGGCATTGTCTTCCATGGTCACAGCGGCGGCACCCACGTTTAAGAGCGCGTCTTCCAGTATGGAGGCAGTGGCGGGGTCGGCGTCGAGTCGCAGTTGTAACCAAGTCATGGGGTGCTCTTGTTATCAAAAATACTATCGCTAATCGCGCGGGAAATTAAAAAGGGGTCTACTTGGAAATAAATCCCTTGATATATTGCAGACTTAAAGCTTAAGTTTTTTCTCTAAATAGTGAATGTTGATACCGCCTTTTTTGAACGCGGCATCGCGCACTAGGTCACGATGTAAGTCAGTGTTGGTTCGAATACCGTCAATCACTAGTTCATCAAGGGCGTTGCGCATACGGCTCAAGGCAATCTCTCGGCTGTCACCCCAGGTAATAATTTTTGCAATCATTGAGTCGTAATGGGGCGGTACTGTATAGCCGCTATATAAATGCGAGTCGACCCGAACACCTAAACCGCCGGGTGCATGATAATGCTTTACAAGGCCGGGACATGGCAAAAACGTTTTAGGGTCTTCAGCGTTGATGCGGCATTCAAAGGCATGGCCTTTGATTTTAACATCGTCTTGAGTGATTGATAATTTCTGGCCGCTGGCAATCAGCAGCTGCTGTTTGATCAGGTCAATACCAGTCACCATTTCGCTGACAGGGTGTTCAACCTGAATACGGGTATTCATTTCAATAAAGAAGAACTGACCGTCTTCATAAAGAAACTCGAAGGTCCCTGCGCCGCGATAGTTGATAGCGATACAGGCGTCAACGCAGGACTTGGCAACTTGATTGCGGATCTCGTCTGGTATACCCGGCGCGGGCGCTTCTTCGAGTACTTTTTGGTGGCGGCGTTGCAGCGAACAATCGCGGTCACCTAAATGGATTGCTTGACCTTGACCATCGGCCAAAACTTGAATTTCTACATGGCGAGGGTTCTCGAGGAATTTCTCGATGTAGACAGTCTCATCACCAAAGGCAGCTTTTGCCTCTGACTGGGTGACATATACCGCATTTGGTAGAGCAGCCTCACTGTGAACAACCCGCATGCCACGTCCGCCGCCGCCCGCCGCGGCTTTAATAATAACGGGGTAACCAATACGTTTTGCTACGGCTAGGGTGTGGTCATTATCGCCGGTAATAGGGCCATCTGAGCCGGGCACGGTAGGCACGCCAGCTTTTTTCATGGTTTTGATGGCAGAGACCTTGTCGCCCATCATACGAATAATATCCGAGGTGGGTCCAATGAAGACGAAACCGCTTTTCTCAACCTGTTCGGCGAAATCGGCATTTTCAGCTAAAAAGCCATAGCCGGGATGAATGGCGACGGCATCAGTGACTTCGGCGGCACTGATAATAGCAGGAATATTTAAGTAGCTGGCTGGCGATGGCGCTGGGCCTATGCAGACCGACTCATCTGCGAGACGAACATGCATTAGATCACGATCTGCCGTGGAGTGAACTGCCACGGTCTTGATACCAAGCTCTTTACAGGCGCGAAGTATGCGCAGTGCAATCTCTCCGCGGTTGGCAATGACAACTTTTTTAAGCATTTGAAATCAATCCCTTTTGGGTGTTTTGATCGTACAGTTGTTTATTCCGGGTAGGCCGGTTTTACACAATAGTGATCAGGGATTGATCGAATTCAACGGGTTCTGCGTCATCTACAAGTATGGCTTCGATTACGCCTGATTTGTCTGCTTCGATCTGATTCATCATTTTCATGGCTTCAACGATACAAATAACGTCACCGACTTTTACATGCTGACCCACCTGTACAAATGAGGGTGATGATGGTGATGGCGAGAGATAGAAGGTTCCAACCATGGGCGACTTAATGATATGGCCCTTTGGCTCTGCGGCTTTTGGTACTTCTGCCGGCGCGGTTGCAACGGGTGCGGGCGCTTGCATTATCGGTTGGCCAATATACTGTGGCGCGAGCATGCCTTTGGCTGCACTGTTGCGGCTGATACGCACAGACTCTTCGCCTTCCTTAATCTCTAGTTCGTCGATATTTGATTCTTCGAGTAGCTCGATCAATTTTTTTACTTTTCTAATATCCATAGTCGTTCTCGTGAATAAGCTAGGTTTAATTATTTATTGGTTTAACTGATCCATCGCTGCGTGCAGCGCTAATTGGTAGCCTTGGACTCCCAAGCCGCAAATGACGCCGAGAGCGATGTCCGAAAAATAGGAGTGATGACGGAAGTCGTCACGGGCGTGAACATTGGAAAGGTGCACTTCAATCAATGGAATGTCGACCGCCAGCAAGGCATCGCGGAGGGCAATACTGGTGTGGGTGAATGCGGCCGGATTAAAAATAATAAAGTTAATGCCCTCTGGCCGTGCCAGATGAATCCGATCTATCAATTCGTATTCGGCATTACTTTGCATTGCCTGCAGGTGGTGGCCGCGCTCTTTAGCAATTAGCTGCAGCTCGGCGTCAATATCTGCCAGCGTGGTGTTGCCGTAAACGCCGGGTTCACGTGTGCCGAGTAAATTCAGATTGGGGCCGTGAAGAACGAGTATTGATGCCATAAGTTACTGCTTGAACGTGCCATTCAGAGTATATGGCGATTGTGCCTTATTTGGTTTTTAGAGTCCAACGCATCTCTTGATTTTTTTAAGATAGCAGCCGTTGTCTGCAAGTTTGCAGAAGATCGCTGGCGTTTTGCCGACAGCAGTGTTTTCGGTGCTAACACTGTTGGCGGCTTATCCTATCTGCTTAGCAGTTCGAGAATCATAGCTTTGGTCAACACCTGTGGTAGCATGATTTCTGTAGCATTGAGGTCGGTAGGGTAGTAAATGTAGAGGGGAATGCCATTGCGCTTATAGTCAGCCAATAGTGACGTGATGGCGGGATCGTAGCGGGTCCAATCGGCAATTATATACTCGACATTATGCTTTGCAAAGGCGTCGCGAATAGTATCGGTATTGAGTACTAAGGTCTCGTTGGCAATACAGGTAATGCACCAGTCAGCAGTTACATCCAAAAATACATTGCGGCCCTGTTCACGCAGTGTTTGTATTCCGTTTGGGTCAAAGTTACCGTTTTTTGACGCGGTGTCATCTGGTGGCTTAGCAAGGGTGGCAATAACCATAGTGAGCGCGGCGACTACGAGTATGGCGGCCGCTAATTTCTTATCCTTGCCGTGTAGCCATAAACCAAAGGCGATGATTAGCCACGCTGACAAGATGACGGCCATGCCGTCGACACCAGTTTGACGACCGCTTATCCAAACAAGCCAAATGGCGGTGGCCAGTAAGGGAAAAGCTAAAAACTGACGCAGGCTGATCATCCACTGCCCGGATTTTGGCAGGCGCTGTAAGCCGCCAGGAAATAAGGTTAGCAGCAAGACTGGCAATGCCAGGCCTATGCCGATACAGGCGAAGACCAGCAGGGCAATAAACGGAGGTTGGCTGGCGGCAAAGCCCACCGCTGTGCCCATAAAGGGAGCGGTGCAAGGGCTGGCAATGACAGTGGCAAGTACGCCGGTAAAGAAGCTGCCGCTGTAACCGTTTTGGCTACTGAGACCGCTGCCGATATTGGTCCAGCTGCCCCCGATTTCAAAGAGTCCCAGCAGGTTTAAGGACAGTACAAAAAATAAGCATGCCAGCAGGGCCACAAACCACGGTGTTTGTAATTGAAACCCCCAGCCGATGGATTGCCCAGCCTGTTGCAAGACGATGAGTAAGGCGGCAACTGCAAGAAAACTACTCACCACGCCGGCACTATAAATAAGGCCGTGTCTTAGTGGACTACCATGATTGGCGTTGGTAAAGCTTAATACTTTGAGCCCGAGTACCGGGAATACGCAAGGCATAAGATTAAGGATGGCGCCACCTAAAACCGCAAAAACCAGTACTAGCCAAAATGCGCGATCACTATCGTCGTTGCCATTAAGTGTAACGGCCTTACTTGAGTTAAAGCGCAGCGGGGTTTCAACTGCCACGACATTTTGCTGCTGGGAGTTAATTTGGTAGTACTGGGTTTGTGGTGGATAGCACAGCCCAGCATCGGCGCAACCCTGAGAGGTGACGCTCAGAGTAAATATCGTAGCGGGTAAATCGCTTATGACTATCGTGGTGCTGTGATAATAGACTTCGGTCTCGCCGAAGTTGGGGTCTTGTTTAAGTTTGCCTGTTTCAAATTTGCTAGTGAGAGCAACTGCTTTACCGTCGATAAAGGCCTTGAGCCTAAAGCGCTCTTTGTACAGGTAGTAGCCATTAGCGGCGGTCCAGCTAAGTAATAAATCCCCGTTATTCCATAGCAACTGTGACTGGTAGGCTTGTTCTACCGGCAAAAATTGCGGGCTGCTATCGTCAAAGCGCGCTGCCGACGGAGTAGAGAAAAAGTCGTCTGCTGCCTGACCGGTGCTAGCAAACAGAAAAACAACCAATAATAAAATCTGCTTCATAAATACAATCACTAAGGCGGTGGCGGTATGATACGTTAAATTAGCGGTGTTAGAACGCAATGTACAACCTTGCCACTTGGCCAGTTGTAGTTTGTGAGAAGATTTGTGTTGCCATGAGCGAATGTTTGGCACACAAACTCATTAATCGGAGGACGTTGTGGTAAAAATATTAGGCGTGGCATTAGCCGTACTGGCACTGACCCCATTGATGGCTCGGGCGATAGAGATCAAAGACGCCCACGTGCGTGGCCTGCCTTCGACTCAGCGTAATACCGCGGCGTTTTTTACCGTCATGAATACCAGCGATAATCCCGTTGAATTGATGGCGGGTCGCTCTGATGCCGCCGAGCGTTTGGAAATTCATAGTCATCAACATCGCAACGGTATGATGTCGATGAAAGAGCAGGCATCAGTCAGTATCGCTGCAGGTGATAGTCTGGTGTTTGAATCTGGTGGCTATCATTTAATGTTGATTAATCTTACCCGCGCGGTGCGCGATGGTGATCAGTTAAGCTTCAGCCTTACTACCGAGGATGGCGAAGAAATTACTGTGGTTGCGCCGGTGATCAGCGTTTTAAAAGAGTCGTCGATTATCAAAGAACATGCAGGGGTGCACTAATAATGAAGCAGAAAATATTGGAACTAAATTCAAGAATTAAAGAAACCATGCAGGACTGGATAGGTAACGGTGTGCTGTGGCGGGTGACAGCGATTGTGCTGCCCTTGTATATATTGTTGGTGATTGTGCTAGGTGTTTACTGGAGCTTTACACCGGAGATACCGGCCACTCGCTATATGCAGCAAGATGCGACCCTGGCGGTGGTGGGGACCGCGACAACCTCAGCGCTGATTGACGTTAGTGAGACGCTATTGGATAAACCCGGCGGTTTCATTAGCAATGATGTGACTCCGCCCGGTCTTTTTATGGATAATATGCCCGCCTGGGAATATGGGGTGTTGATTCAGGTGCGTGAATTGAGCCGATCTATGCGTGAAAGCTTTAGCCGTTCGCAATCTCAGTCGCGAGAAGATCGCGACTTAGCTAAATCGGAACCACGGTTTAATTTTTCAAATAATAGCTGGGTTGTACCCGCGTCGGAGTCCGAGTATCGCCAAGGGATTAAGTATCTTAAGGCCTACCGTCAGCGCCTTAGTGATGCAGGTGATCCACAGGCGCAGTTCTATGCCCGGGCTGACAATTTACGGTTCTGGCTAGCGGGGGTGGAATCTCGCTTAGGGAGTTTGTCGCAGCGCTTAAGCGCAAGTGTGGGTCGCCCGCGCTTGAATACAGATTTAGCTAATGATCCCAATGCGCGTCAGTCTACGCCGACGGTCAGTGATGAGCAGGTGAAAACCCCTTGGCTGGAAATTGACAATGTGTTTTATGAGTCCCGTGGCACCGCGTGGGCATTGATCTGTTTCTTGCGTGCCATTGAAATTGATTTTGCCGACGTCCTCGCCGATAAAAATGCCGAGGTAAGTTTGCGACAAATTATTCGCGAGTTAGAAGGCACCCAACAGGCGATGTTTAGCCTAATGGTGTTGAATGGCAGCGGTTTTGGCCTGCTCGCCAATCATTCGTTAGTTATGGCCTCGTATATTACCCGCGCCAATGCTGCGATTACTGACTTGCGGGATTTATTATCCCAAGGATAAATGATGAGTTATACAACTGTGATGAAAGGCTGTGTTTTAACGGCGGCGCTGCTGATAACGGCCTGTGCGCAGAGCCCGCAAGCCATTCAAGTGGCGCCGGAGTTCCCCGTTCCTACTCAGGTCAATGGCGAGGGCAGCGCCGTGCATATTCGGGTTAGCGACGAGCGCGCGAATAAAGTGTTGGGGAGCCGTGGCGGCGTATATCGCGAAACATCGCTTGTAACCCTCGCAAACGATCTGTCTTTGCCGGTTGAGACGGCCTTGTCTGCTTATATGGGCACAATGGGCTACGATGTTAATAGCTTGGATCCACATGCCACTGACGTACATATCATTTTTAGCTCACTGGTTTACGATCACCCTAAGGGAGATATCATAGGCTATAACATGGATATGTTGGCGGGTGTAGACGTTGAAGTAGGGCGCGGCAATGAGCATTACAAGGGTCGCTATCTTGTCAGACGCAATCAAAAGTTTTTCAATGCGCCCAGCAACTCCCAAAATATTAAGCTGGTGAATGATCTGGTGGCAGAAGTCGTAATCAGTATGTTTTCAGATCCAAAATTGGTGGCGTTTTTGAAAAAAAATTAAGATCGGTGAAGCTATTAGAGCAATAAAAAAGGCAGAACTCCTTAGGGTTCTGCCTTGTAGTATGCGAGCACGCTTTTTAGACTAGACGTGCTAGTAACTCGCGGTGACGCGGGCCAGCTAGACGCGGACCGTATTGAGACACCACCTCGGCAGCAGCGAGACTCGCTAATTCGCCAGCTTTCTTAAAGTTGTGGCCGTGAGTGATCGCGTAGAGAAAGGCACCTGCAAACATATCGCCAGCACCATTAGTATCTACCGCTTTCACTTTGTGGCCGGCAATGGTGTGGAGTTGTTCACCATCGAACACCAAAGCGCCTTCGGCGCCGAGGGTGATAGCAAAGGTTTTGCTGATTTTTTTCAGCGCAATTACCGCGTCATCAAGTGATTCACTTTGCGCCCAGCCTAATGCTTCTGCTTCATTGCAGAAAATAAGGTCTACCCCATTACCGAGCATTTCCACTAAACCATCGCGGAAGAAACTGACCATGCCGGGGTCTGAAAAACTCAGTGCGGTTTTAACACCGCTGCGCTCGGCAATAGTGCGACCGGCAACTGCGGCGGCGCGACCAGTATCAGAGGTGACCAAATAGCCTTCGGCATAGAAGTATTCCGAATCGCTAAGTGCGGCTTCGTTAAGCTCATCAATGGACAGCGTCGCACTGATGCCAAGGTGTGTATTCATGCTGCGTTCGGCATCAGGGCTGATTAAAACTAAACATTTACCGGTGACACCGGCTGCCTTGTCGCCGTCGAAATCGGCATCAACACCGGCCGCTTTAATATCGTTCATGAAAAAGTCGCCGTGTGCATCGTTGGCGACTTTGCAAGAATAGTAGTTTCTTGCGCCAAAATACGCGGCCGCCACAACGGAGTTACAGGCCGAGCCGCCGCTGGTTGAACTAGCATGAACCATATGGCCGCTAAGTCTGTCCAACAACTCTTGTTGGCGGAGCTCATCAACGAGTGTCATAAGGCCTTTTTCAATGCCGAGCGCGCTCAGTTCTTGGTCGCTAATTTCAATTTCGGTATCGACAAGTGCAGCGCCAATACCGTAGAGGTGATATTTTTTCATCTTATTTGCCAGTTACTTGCGGTAAAGTGCCGATATTATCCGGTTTGAAGATCGATTTGCAATGCATTAGCGCTCGAATACCGATGACAGGGATGGGCCATTGCAGTATTGGCGCTTTACATAAAGTGTTATATGTATAAATGAATATTATCTGGTTGTGATACATGGTTAAAAAATTTCTAAAGAGTCTTACTGGTAAGGTTCGGAATATTCGCTGGTTGAGTCTAGGCTTGAAAGTCTCTCTGGTAGGTTTCGTATTATTGCTAATTTTGTTTGCCTATAGCGACGCCAGGGTGCGTGGTGCGTTTGACGCCAAGCGCTATGAGCAGCCAGCCAAGGTTTATGCCCGGCCACTAGTACTGGCGACCGGTGCAATTTTGACGGCATATGAGCTTGAGTCAGAACTGGGTGAGCTAGGTTATCGTTCGAGGCGATTGGTAAATGAGCCTGGAACCTACTTTCGACAGGGGGATTATTTCTCGATATTTCTGCGTCCGTTCGCGTTTGCTGATGGTGAGCGGCCCCCTCGCAAAATAGAGTTGGAGATGGCCCCGACTACCGTTGGCGTGGTGCGCGATACCTCGGGTGAGCGAATCGCCGAAGAGCAGTTAGATCCCATGGTGATCGGGGGGGTTTATCCGGGTCGCCATGAAGACCGTCTGATGCTTAGCCTGGCGGAAGTCCCACAGATGTTAGTGGAAACTTTAGTGCAGGTTGAGGATCAGCATTTCTACAGCCATTTTGGTATTTCACCGCGCAGTATTGCCCGCGCATTGCTGGTAAATATTAAAGCAGGTCGCACTGTGCAGGGTGGTAGTACCTTGACGCAGCAGCTGGTTAAAAACACTATTCTCAGTAATGAACGCAGTCTTTGGCGCAAGGCCAAAGAGGCGGTGATGTCGATTCTCACTGAAATGCATTACAGCAAAGATCGGATTCTTGAAGCTTATATTAATGAGGTGTATCTGGGGCAAGAGGGCAATCGCGCGATTCATGGTTTTGGTTTGGCGGCACGCCACTATTTTAACCGGCCTTTGATTGAGTTAAATCTGGGGCAAATATCAATGTTGATAGGTCTGGTCAAAGGACCGTCTTATTACGATCCTTGGCGTCACCCGGAGCGCGCTCAAAATCGTCGCAATGTCGTTATGGGCGAATTGGCTGAGCAGGGTTGGTTAACACCTGCGCAGTTAGCCGCCTGGCAGAAAGAGCCTCTAGAATTAGCGAAGACCTCGGCATTGGACGGGGTATATCCGGCGTATGTTGATTTAGTGCGTCGACAGCTTAGTCGTGATTATCAAAGTAAAGAGTTACAAAGCAGTGGCTTGCGAATTTTTACACCCTTTGATCCGGTATTGCAGCGGCGGGCTGAAAAAGCCACGGTTAGATCCTTGGCGCGGCTGGAGAGCCGCCAAAAAGATCTGCAGGTCGCCATGGTAGTAACGCGGGTTAATAGCGGTGATGTGGTGGCGGTAATTGGCGGCAAGCGGCCGCGATATGCTGGTTTTAACAGAGCCTTGGATGCCCTGCGACCCATTGGCTCGCTGGCTAAGCCGGCGGTATTTTTGGCGGCTTGGAATCAACCGCTCTCCTACAATTTACTAACTCGCGTTTCGGACGCGCCGGTTAGCATCCCGAATGCCGATGGCTCGCTCTGGAGGCCGTCTAATTACGATCATAAATCCCATGGCGATGTGCCTTTGCACACCGCGCTCGTGCATTCTTACAACCGTGCCACGGCACGTTTGGGAATGGACGTGGGTTTAAATAATGTGATGGATATGTTTCAGCGTCTAGGGATTAAACGACCACTGCTAGAAGTGCCTTCAATGCTGCTAGGCGCCGCAGAATTGGCGCCTATTGAAGTGGCGGCTATGTATCAGACGATTGCTGCTGACGGACGCTATACACCGTTGCGCACTATCTACGCGATTACTGGTAGCGACGGTAAGTTATTGGCGCGCTATCCGCAAAAGCCTAAGCAAATGGTGAACCCTGCAGCGGTGCATATATTGCAATACGCGATGTTGGAAACCGTGCGCGAAGGTACTGGTAAGGGGGTTTACAATGTTTTGCCAAAGGATTATCGGGTAGCAGGTAAAACCGGTACCAGTAACAAAACCCGCGATTCATGGTTTGCCGGTTTTGCCGGCGATTATATGGCGGTGGTGTGGATGGGTTTAGATAATAATGCTTCTACCGGGTTAACGGGGGCCAGCGGCGCGCTAACGGTGTGGCGACAATTTATGGCCGAGGCCAGCACCGAGCAAATGCCCTTCTCCCAAATAGCCGGTGTGGATTATCAGTGGGTAGATGGCGAATCGGCCAAGCTCACCCAGTCTTGGTGCGAAGGCGCACGCTATATGCCGTTTATGAGCGGCAGTGCGCCGACTCAAATCGGCGGCTGCGCGCCTGAAGGCGAGGAAATGTGGCGCTGGTTTAAAGGTGTCTTTGACTGATTTCAGGCGCCTTTATGGATTTAAGATTCACGGATTTGGGCGGTGTAGCCACCCTGGTCCGAGGGTACTAAATCCAAAAATTGGTTGATGCATTCTGGGACTTCTTCACGGCGATGGCTAACAAATAAAATCCGAGTCTGTCCGTGGTTGGCAATTTGATCAATCGCCCCTAGTAGTTTGGATTTTTGGTTATTGTCTAGGCCAATACAGGGCTCATCTAAAATTAAAATACGCGGTGATTTCACCATCGCCCGCGCCAGTAAAATCATGCGCTGCTCACCAAAAGATAAGCGGTCAAAGCGATGCTCCTTGAACGCTAGAAGCTCAAGTGCCTCAAGCCAAGCGATCAGTACTTGGCGCTGAGTTTCACTGTAATCTGTATAGAGACCTACTGAGTCGAATAGACCTGAGGCAACCACATCGATGACTTTGGTGCGTTTTAAAGTGCTCATTTGCATACTGGTATTAAGCAGTCCGAATTGAGATTTCACCTCCCAAATACTTTCGCCGGTGCCGCGTTGGCGGCCAAATAAAGAGACCTGTTGACCGTAGGCTTTGTCGTTTTCGCCGCACAATAGACCGAGTAAAGTAGATTTCCCCGCACCATTGGGGCCACTGATACAGCAGTGCTGATGGGGCATTAGGGTCCAATTAATATTGCTCAGCACCTGCTTGCCGCGGAAGTTGACACTAATGTCCCTTAGTGCAAGTAAGGCTTTATCTACTGGGTGAGCTGGCGCTTTGGCAACAGGCAAAGGTTTGGCGAAATGGTGTACGGTCTTGGCCTGTTGCTTTGCCTCTGCGGCTGAGTATTCACCAAGGATCTTGCCGTGTGCCATATAAAATACCGCGTCGATGGCATCGGGTATATCGTTGGCGTCCTTGGTGAGTAACACCAGCGGTGTACTAGAGCTGATTAATTCTGCCAATAGGGTATGCATTTCCGCTTGGGCTTTTATGTCTAAGCCTTCAAGTGGGTTGTCCAATATGAGGGCGGCGGGCTTAGCGAGCAATGCGCGTGCCAGCAGTACTTTTCGGCTTTCCCCAGTGGAAATATAGCGAATGCCCTGGTCGAGAATATGGTTTACACCCAAGCGTGAACAGAGTTGCTCAAACTCTGCCGTGGCTGGCTGTTCTTGCAAAATGATATTTTTGACAGAGGTACCAATGTCAAAGGCGTCGTCTCTGGTTTCACTGTCGTCGAATCGACTGTCGCGCGCCATTAACTCACGCTGTAAATCAAAGGATATATGGGCAATGTCGGCGGGGCCAATATTGTCGGTGTAATGCACTTCGCCGCAGTTTGGGCGCAGGGTATCGGTAATGAGTTTGGCTAGGGTGGTTTTGCCCGCGCCGTTACCGCCAAGAATCGCAATGTGCTGACCATGCCGCCACTGCCAATTAAAATCGTCAAGTATGGGATCGAGTTGGTAGGCAAAACGAATGTGCTCAAAGCGGACAATTGGGGCGGGCATCTGAAACCGATTAAGTGGAAATAATCCGAAATTATATCATATGGAAAAGCGCCAACTGAGACCTTGGCGCTCGAGCTTTGTCGCTAGCAGCTTAAGCACTCGCCGGGGCTTAGTTCATAGAAATCAACAATGTGCTGCCAGGCTTGTTCAGCAGTATCGACAATTGAAATCATATTGACGTCGTCAGGGCTGATAACGCCTTCGTCACGTAAAAATTCGAGATTGATGGCCTGGCGCCAAAACTCATGACCAAGGAGAATGACGGGTACTCTATTTGACTTGCCGGTTTGAATCAGCGTGAGGGCTTCGAAAAGCTCGTCAAAGGTACCAAAGCCGCCGGGGCAAACAATGACCGCCTTAGCGCGGAGCATAAAGTGCATTTTGCGTATGCCAAAGTAGTGAAAGCGAAAGCAGAACTCTGGGCTAATGTAAGGATTGGGTGCTTGTTCGTGCGGCAGTACAATATTTAAGCCGATGGATTTGCCACCCGTTTCCATGGCGCCGCGGTTTGCAGCCTCCATAATACCGGGACCGCCGCCGGTCACGACGTAGAGTTGCTCGCTGGGGTCGCAGTTGGAAGAATACGAGGTAATAAGTTCCCCTAAACGTTGCGCTTGATGGTAGTAGTGACTATTGCGTTGATCACGTTTACTTGCACGGATTTTAGCGGGGTCACCATCGACCTCGGCGGCTCTGAAGGCAATGTCGGCGTCCTCTGGCGATAAAAAACGAGCGCTGCCAAAAATAACTATCGTGGATTCAACACCGTGCTCCTTGAGTATCATTTCCGGCTTTTGCAATTCCAAGTGAAAGCGTAGGCCGCGCAGCTCCTCCCGTAATAAAAAATCTTGGTCCGTATAGGCCAGTCTATACGCCTCGGGCATGTCTTGGAGCTTGCTGGGCATTTCCTCTCGGGCAGAGGGGAAGTTAGCGTCGCGCAGTTTTGATTTTTTCGCCATTTATTATGTCCTTGCTAGTGACTTGCTCCTTATGCTGCGTCAAGTTGTGGTCGGGAGCAAGGCTTGTTTTTTGCAGTACCATTTTAGCTTTAGCAGCTACTGCTTATTCGGGGTTTAAAGAATATCAAAAAAACTAGTATTTCTTGTGTTGGCTAGGCTAGTAGGTATGATCTTTGCTGCAAGACATTGGGATGTAGTGTTTAGCTAAGGTCTTAGCCTGTGTTTTTTTGTGCAATATGATAACGACTTACTTATAGGTGCTTATGACCCAGTCGGATGACTCATTTATCAAACATTTTTTAAAACAAGAATCTGCCGGCGGCATTTTACTGGTTTTTGCTGGCGCCTTAGCGATGGTATTAGCGAATAGTCCGCTCGTCAGCTTCTATAATTTACTGATCGATACCCCCGTGGTAGTTCAAGTTGGCGCACTCAAACTCGCCAAGCCACTGCTATTGTGGGTGAATGATGGCTTTATGGCGGTGTTCTTTTTACTGGTTGGTTTGGAACTCAAGCGGGAGTTCTTAGAGGGCGAGCTTTCAGACTACCGCAACGTTATATTGCCGGGTTTGGGCGCTGCCGGAGGTATGGCCGTGCCTGCGTTGATCTTTATATTGCTTAATCCCAACGATCCGGTGGCACAGCGCGGTTGGGCGATCCCCACTGCGACAGATATCGCCTTTGCCCTAGGCGTTTTGAGTTTGTTGGGGTCACGCGTACCCCTTACCTTAAAAGTGTTTCTAACTGTCTTGGCGATATTCGACGATATTGGCGCTATCTTAATTATAGCTTTTTTTTATACCAGTAATATTTCGACGATAGCCTTAATGGTCACGGCGATATGTATTGTCGTGCTGTGGTGTCTAAATCGGCGCGGTGTCGATGATATAAGCCCGTATCTTATTGTTGGTGCGGTAATGTGGGTTGCTCTGGTTAAATCGGGTGTTCACGCCACTTTGGGCGGCGTGGTGTTGGCGATGTTTGTACCTATGTATGCTAAGGATCCGGTAAAGAGCTCCCCCGCTAAGTCTTTGGAACACGATATACACAGCGTAGTGGCGTTTTTTATATTACCGGTATTCGCGTTCTGCAACTCAGGTATTAGTTTTAGTGGCGTGGGTTTAGAACATATTCTGCACCCCGTGCCGCTGGGTATTACCCTTGGATTGTTTGTCGGCAAGCAGCTGGGTGTGTTTTTGTTTTGTTGGATAGGCATAAAGCTTAATTTTACGCGTCTACCCGACGGTATGTCGTGGGCATCCTTGTATGGTACTGCCTTACTATGTGGCATTGGCTTTACTATGAGTTTGTTTATTGGCTCACTGGCGTTTGAAGAGACGGGTGTCAACCGTATGTTTGACGAGCGCTTGGGGATAATTTTGGGGTCACTGCTATCCGGCGGGCTTGGTTATATTGTGTTGCGCTTTAGTTTGAAGGCCAAGAAATAGTCAGAAGCGTCGCGCTAATCGATTGAGCGTACCGCCAAGTGTGGTGCCATCTCTAATAGGGTATCTGCTTTTTTAGCGTTGCTATTCTTTTACTGACCAGCGTTAGTGAAGTCGTCGCAGAGGCGACTGGATCATATCTGTACTAGGGCTTAGGACTTGCTTAGCGTGTTTTGTAAATTTGGGGAATGGGTAAATACTGATGATTGAGCCTGTATTGGTGGGCTTTGCTTTTCTAGCGGGTTTAGCTTTTCGGCGTGTTGGCATGCCGCCGCTACTAGGATATCTATTAGCAGGGTTTTTAGCCGGCAGTTTACAGCTTGGCGATGCAGATATTATCAATGTGTTGTCGGATGTGGGCATTATCCTGCTGCTATTCACTATCGGCTTAAAGCTCAATGTGCGCGAGCTACTGGCCCCGCAGATATGGGCC
>JBKEFB010000038.1:0-26133 GCA_046712405.1 Zhongshania sp.
GTGTACGGGGGCGAGCTTGAATTTTAAGGCTTTGCGCGCCGATCTAAACAGCGCCTTGGTGTGTTCTGGTTGAATGAACCGGACACTTTAATAAGAGACAATACCCGTCAATTATTGGAGTGTCATCATGGGACAGAAACGCAGTTACAAACAGTACTCTAAAGAATTCAAAGAAGAAGCCGTTGCGTTGATTCGTGATCAGGGCTATTCGGTGGCTGAAGCGTCTAAATCATTAGGTGTGGCCAGTAACATGCTGTATCGCTGGAAAGATCAGCAAGAGCAATTGTCGGCAGGTATTGCGCTTGCTGAAGATGAACGTGCGGAGCTGCAGCGTCTGCGTAAAGAAAACAAAGAACTCCGGATGGAGAGAGAGATTTTAAAAAAGGCCAGCGCCTTCTTTGCGAAAGAAATGAAGTGAAGTACGGCTTCATACAAAAACACTCTCAGAGCTACCCGGTGCGGCTGCTCTGCCGAGTGATGAGGCTGAGTAAATCCTCTTTTTATGCATGGAAGGCTCGTCCGGTGCAGCTAATAACAGAGCAGGAGCTGCAACTATACCGAAGAACCAAGGCGCTGTTTAACGCAAGCCGACAAAGTTTAGGTAGCCGAGAAATGGCTAAGAAGCTACGCGCCGAAGGTTTTAGCGTTACTCGATATAAAACCATGAAGGTCATGGCTAAATTAACGCTGCAGGCCAAGCAGCGAGTGGCCTACAAGATAACCACGAAACGTAAGCACAGCGATTCCGTCGCGGCTAATTTGTTAAATCAAAACTTTAACTCTGTGGGACAAGATGAAATCTGGGCAGGTGACATCACCTATTTAAAAACAGCCGAAGGCTGGGTGTACCTAGCAATTACGATGGATCTGTACTCTCGCCGCATAATCGGTTGGGCAACGGATAAGCGCATGACGACCAGCCTGATTAGTCGGGCGATGATCATGGCTTACAACCTTCGGCGGCCAGCTGAAGGGCTAGTGTTTCACAGCGACAGAGGCTCGCAATACACGAGTAAAGCCTACGGTAAATTACTGGTTGAATATGGCGTACGCGCTTCGATGGGGGATGTTGGTGCGTGCTGGGACAATGCCGTGGTCGAGCGATTCTTTGGTAGTTTAAAGCATGACTGGATCTTTAAGCTTCATCAGCCGACACGCGAGCATATGATCAATGATGTTAGAGCGTATATGAAATACTATAACCTGGATCGACTGCACTCATCGAATAATGATTTATCGCCGGTTCAGTATGAAAAATTAGCAAATTAATGTGTCCGGTTTTGTTGACCAGAACAGGCTTATCGCGCAATCTATACAGCTGCTCAATATTGGCAAAGGACGCGCGATCCGACAGCGCCACTGCTTTCACGGCGTCTTTGTGCTTACAAATTAAATTTGTAATCGGCTTTCACGGCCTGCTCAACAACCATTTCGGTAGCCTTCGCGGCGATCTTGCCCCCTTTCTTACTGTTACCCGCAATCTCCTTACCAAAGGACACATGAAAGGGTTCTGGCCACGCCTCAGGATGCCAAGCCTGACTGCGCTTAAAGGCTTTTGCACAATGGAAAAAGCACTGCTCGATTGTGACCTGAATCAGCAGCAGTGCCGGTTTGCCATTCGCCTTGAGCGTCTGGCTCAGCGCGTCGTCTGTGAACAGTTCGGCGCTACCGTTTATTCTAAGGGTTTCTTCCGTGCCGGGGATGAGAAAGATCAATCCAATTTGGCCGGTTTGCAAAATATTGCTATGACCGTGCAGCAATTTATTGCCGGGCCTGTCGGGGATAATCAATGTGTGTTGGTCGATGATGTTTATCAAGCCCGGCGCATCACCTTTTGGCGAAACAGTGGCGCCACCCTCGCTTCCATAACTAGCAATAAAGAACAACGGCGAGCGATTAATAAAATCTTGCGCGCGATCATTTAAGTGGTCATAAATTTTTTGTTGAGTCATCGCATGGGGCTTGCCCAGCAAGGCTCGCAGCTCTTCTTCGCTTGTTATTTTTTTCATGGTTATTCGCCAAAATGATGCTGGCCGTCCACATAAAAAGGACTGACCGTGAGCGTTGTATGCTGAACTATACGACTTTTTGCAAAGCTTTAGGAATGTTTCGAATCAGGCATAGCTCCAAAATTGCTGCGCATGCGCATATGTGTTTTTGAGACTGCTTGTGACTGCTGCGCCACCACAGTAATAGCCGAGTGGATTCGCTCAGCTTGAGTTTTATTGCTGAAGAACCCCTCTGCGTCCAAGCCCCTATAAAAGCAATAGTGCTAATGTATAAGAACAGCCCTAAGGGCGGACGGGGAATGGGGGCTTATATACCGTCGTCGGCTGAGTCCTGCTTGAGCTTTAGACCCACCAATGAGATTTCCCCATTCTTGATTTCCTTAACGATAAGTTTGAGTTTGGGGAATGTCAGGGCGTCGCCGACGACCGGCCGGCCATTAAACTTTTGCGTAATGTGCTCGCCTACCGTGAGGTGTTTTATGTCGTCTGGGACATCAAAGCCATAAAGGATAGCAAGATCGCCCAATGCACCGCTGGCGCGAATCGAAAAGTCACCGAAGTAGCGTGACGAGAGTTCTGATGATAGCCGTGAAATAGACGGTGAAAATATCTCAGCCAATTTCTCAGCGATGCCGGTGGTGGCAATGATGACGACTTGATCGCTCTCTTCTAAGGTGTTGTTCTCATTCGAGCTAAGCGGTATTTCGTCGCGGATAAGCGCCACTAAGTGTGTGCTGTCAGGTAAGGCGAGCGTCGCAAGGGATTTCCCTATCACGCTGCTACCGGCTACCACCTGATAGACCACAAGGTCTTTATGAGGGTTGCTGGGTAAGTGGGTGCTTCTAAACCCCGCCAGCTTTAGCGCCACTGGCAAGTCTACTTTTAACCAGCGGGCCATTGGTGCGATTGTCCAGCCTTGGATAACGAGCGAGGTGAGAACAACGAAAAACACCAGCTCAAAGAATATGTGGGCATTCTCTAAGCCCGCTAGCGAGGGGAATAGCGCGAGGATGATGGGTACTGCGCCACGCAGACCGCACCAGCTTACGAAGACTTGATCTCGCCAGGGAAACCGAAACGGGATTAGGGCCAGTGCAACCGCGATGGGTCTTGCGACGAAGATCAATACGCCGGCGACAATGAGTGCGGGGATGATGATTGGCGGTAGCAGGCTGGGCTTGACCAATAGCCCCAGCATTAAAAACATACCAATCTGACTCAACCAGGCGATGCCGTCGTGAAAGCGTCGAATGTCGTTCATATACAAGAACGATGTGGTGCCGGTCATGACGCCAGCGATGTAGACCGCGAGGAAGCCGCTGCCACCGATAAAACTGGTGCCGCCAAACAGAGTGAGGGCGGCGGCAAAGACCATTAGCGGATACAGCGAGACAGGCAGTGTTACTTTTTTGAGGGCGGCGGGAATAATGTAGCCGCCGAGCAGACCCAAAATGAGACCTAGGCCCATTTGCTGGATTAGCTCTGCGAACAGTAGCCAGCCGTTTAATCCTTTGGGGCTGCTGAGTGCTTCAACCAGCGCAATGGTGAGGAAGATGGCCATGGGGTCGTTGGAGCCAGATTCTATTTCTAGGGTGGCACCGGTGCGATCTTTTAAATTCAGGCCGGCATTTTTGATTAGACCAAAAACCGCAGCGGCGTCGGTAGAGCCTACAATCGCGCCAATTAGCAAACCTTCTTGCCATGGTAAATCGAGAATGTAGCTCGCTGCGGCGCCGGTGATTCCGGCTGTGATAAGTACACCCACGGTCGCTAAAGATAGTGCTGGGCGCAAGCTCCGGCGAAAGGTGTCCATGCGCGCGCCAAGGCCGCCATCAAATATGATAATGGCGAGTGCTAGGTTGCCAATTAAAAAGGCGGTGTTGATATCGTCAAATTGAATGCCGCCGATACCGTCTTCACCCGCTAGCATGCCGAGCAGTAGAAAGATCAGCAATAGGGGGGCACCGAGGCGGCGCGACACGATGCTGGCAAACACTGCAAAAAGAAACAGCACGGCACCGATAAAAACAAATTGGTATGTTTGCTCAATCATCTTTGTGCGAAGTGCTCTTTCGTGGGTTTGAATATGAAGTTGAGTGTCAGTGCGGATATGGCAAGCGAATACGTGATGCCGGGTAATCTAAGACTATGCTTGGGAGTATATCCCATTAAAGGCGTTTCCAGCATTTTCCCGCTACTGCCCCAGCTGTCGCAGCGGGTCTAGGTCTATTCCTCCCAAAAAAACCTCAAAAGACCTTTAATACTGCTGGTTTGGACAAAGTCGCGGCTAACCCTAGGCCTGCGTGTCTACTTGGGAGAATATCCTAATCCAAACGGCTTAATGTGTAGTGCTGAGTATCAATAAATAATGTTTTGCATAATATATTGGTGTTATATTTACGTATATCGTAGTTCCGGTGTGTTCGCAGCGACCTTTTGGATCGCTCGCGCACCGCTCTAATTTTGAAAATCCAAGGAGCGCTCGTGAACAAGCAAATGAGTTTGCAGGAGATTGTCGGTCAGTTAAGTGACGGCATGACAATCGGTATTGGTGGTTGGGGGCCGCGTCGCAAGCCGATGGCGCTGATCCGCGCGATCCTTCAGTCTGATTTAAAGGATTTAACAATCGTTGCCTATGGCGGCGCAGATGTGGGCATGCTGTGCGCTGCTGGCAAAGTTCGCAAATTGGTGTTTGCCTTTGTGTCTTTGGATTTTATTCCGCTGGAGCCTTATTTCCGTGCAGCCCGCCAAAGTGGCTCGGTAAAGGTGATGGAAATTGATGAAGGGATGATGCTGCTGGGCTTGCGCGCTGCAGCCTGGGGTTGCCCGTTTATTCCGACTAAGATCGGTTTGGGTACTGACCTGATCAAGTTCAACCCCGATCTTAAAGTGATAGACAGTCCCTACGACGACAAAGAGTGGGTGGCGATGCCGGCCCTAAAGCTCGACGCGGCGCTGGTACATGTTGATCGCGCCGATGTGCGCGGTGTATGCCAAATAAAAGCCCCAGATCATCATATGGATGATTGGTTTGTGCGTGCAGCAGATAAAAGCTATGTGACCTGTGAAGAGATTGTTGAGGCGTCTGCGTTTGCCGATCCGCTAGAGGCTCGTTCGGTTTTTTGGGAGCGCAACTTTACTACTGGCGTCGCCTTGGTACCGGGCGGTGCACATCCTTCGTCGTGCAGCCCTAACTATGGTTTTGATATCCCGCATTTT
Organism: Zhongshania sp.; assembly: GCA_046712405.1. Classification (GTDB taxonomy): domain Bacteria; phylum Pseudomonadota; class Gammaproteobacteria; order Pseudomonadales; family Spongiibacteraceae; genus Spongiibacter. Next base: position 5,229 of record JBKEFB010000038.1, read on the forward strand.
CAGGAATACAACGCCTCAGCCAAAGAGGGTGGTTTTGCTGCCTACTTTGACAAATATATCAAAGACAGCAGCGAAGCAGAGTATCAGGCCAAGGTTGGCGGTTTGGATGCGATTCGTAAATTGCCACAGCCCGTTTATTAATCGTCTAACAGGTAATTAGGAGAATTGATTATGAGTACACCTGCAAGCGATTATAGTTTGGCAGAATTAATGATTTGCGCGAACGCGGCAGCCTACGAACACGACGGCGAAATATTGGTGACCGGTATTGGCGTACTGCAGCGCCTTGCCGCTAGCTTGGCGATGCTGACCACTAATCCCGGCATTATGATGACTGATTCAGAGGCGTGGATTTTGTCGACGCCAAACCCGATTGGTAAGCGTCCCACCGACTTTGTGCAAATGAACGAAAACTGGATGGGCTTTAGCCGTATTTTCGACAACGTCTGGAGTGGACGTCGTCACCTCACCGGTGGGCCTACCCAGATTGACCGTTTCGGTCAGGCCAATATTTCTGCACTGGGCGGCGACTACGACAAGCCCAAAGTACAGATGTTGGGTATGCGGGGCTTCCCCGGCAATTCAATCTGCCACGCCAATAGCTACATGGTTCCTGTGCATAGCAGCCGTGTGTTTATCGCCGCTGAATGCGATGTGGTATGTACCATCGGCTTTAATCCCGAGCGTCTGCCCAAGGGCTATACTTTCGACGAAATTGATCTGCGCTGTATTTACACCAATTTGGGTGTATTCGATTTTAACGGCCCAAATCACCAAATGCAGATTGTAAGCCTGCATCCCGGCGTGACCGTGGATGAGGTGGTTTCCAGTACCGGCTTTGACGTGCATGTGCCCGATTCTATTGCGACAACCGCCACGCCAAGTGAAGAGCAGCTGACTATTATTCGTCACATGGACCCACATAATTTGCGCGGCAAACAGTTAAAAGATAATCCACCGGGCGTGCGTGCATAATCCGGAATAAGGCGAAAAACACACTATGTCTAATCTTCTAGAGACCCGTATTACACGCTTATTGGGTTGCCGTTATCCAGTGATCCAAACGGCCATGGGCTGGGTGGCTGATCCCACTTTGGTTGCCGGCACCGGTAATGCGGGTGGCTTCGGTTTTTTGGCGGGGGCAACCATTCCGCCAGCTGAAATGGAAGCCGATATTGTCAAGGTGAAATCGCTGACCGACGCCAACTTCGGCGTCAACTTTCATATGTATCAGCCCAATGCCGCCGAGATTGTCGATCTAGTGATTAAGCACAAGGTGAAGGCGGTAAGTTATTCGCGTTCGCCTGGCAAAGACATGGTCTCTAAATTAAAAGATGCCGGTGTGGTGTGTATGCCAACTATCGGTTTGCCCAAGCACGCGATTAAAGCCGTGGAAATGGGCGCCGACGCAGTCACCGTGCAGGGCGGCGAGGGCGGTGGTCACACCGGCTCGGTGCCAACGACCTTATTGCTTCCACAGGTGGTCGATGCGGTAGGCGCGCAGGTGCCGGTATTGGGCGCAGGTGGTTTTAAAGATGGACGCGGCTTGATTGCGGCCATGGCCTTTGGAGCCGACGGTATCGCCATGGGTACGCGCTTCTTGCTGACCAAAGAAAGTCCGGTACCAGAAGCTACCAAACAGCGTTATTTGGATTGTAAAAACCCCGGTGAAATTATTATCACCCGGGCGCTTGATGGTATTCAGCAGCGCATGATTTTAAATCGCTTTTTAACTGAACTTGAGCGGGCTGGCGGTTTGAAGAAATTGGTAATTGCATTGCGCAATGGCCTCGCTTTTCGCAAGTTTACCGGTGCCAGTATTCTTGGTTTGCTGCAGTCGGCCCTAGCCATGAGTAAAGATGGCGAGCTGACTCCGGCGCAGGCGATTATGTCGGCGAACGCACCGATGATTATTCAAAAAGCGATGGTAGACGGTCGCCCTGATGACGGCGTGTTGCCCTCGGGTCAGGTCGCCGGCGTTATCGATACCTTATTAAGTTGTGAAGAATTAATTAGCGGTCTGGTTGCCGAGGCCGAAGCCCAATTACAGCGTTTACACGCGCAGGGGAAATAATAATGACTCAGCCATTTTCCACTCGAATTGATAGCGGCATTGCCGAAATGATTTTTAACCATCCGCCCGTGAATGCGTTTAATAGCGCAGGCTGGATAGCGATTGCCGCTGAGCTAAATGCGCTGGGTGAAAACCCCGACGTGCGCGCCATTATTATCGCCGCAGAGGGCCGTGGTTTTTGCGCCGGTGTTGATATTAAAGAGCTTGCCGCCAACAGCGCGATGATCACCCGAGTAAACAAAGGCAATTACGATACCTTTAAAGCGATTCATCGCAATCCCAAGCCGGTGATTGTAGCCGTGCACGGTTTTGTATTGGGCGGTGGTATTGGTATTAGCGGCGCGGCAGATGTCCTAGTGGCATCGGAGTGTGCGACCTTCGCCGTGCCTGAAGTAGATCGGGGCGCCATGGGTGGCGGCGCGCATTTACAGCGCATGTTCCCCGTTCAAAAAGTGCGCTATATGTATTTCACTGGCGAGCCCATCGATGCCCAAGAAGCTTACCGCCTTGGGGCCGTAGAAAAAGTGGTGCCGCGCGACCAGCTATTAGATACCGCCCGCGATATCGCACGCAAAATTACCATCAAATCACCGCGTATGGTGCAGCTTGCCAAAGAGGCGCTCAACGGCATTGAAGACGGCAATCTAGAAGACAAATATCGCTTGGAGCAGGGCTTTACTCAAGAGGCCTATGCCGATCCTGATTCGCAAGAAGCCAAGACTGCTTTTGTTGAAAAACGCGACGCCAAATTTTAAAAAATTCGGAAGACATCATGCAACTTGAATACACCGAACAACAAAACGCCTTCCGCGCCGAAGTGCGCAGCTGGCTGCAGGCCAATGTGCCTGCCGAGCCGCTGCAGTCATTCGATACTGAGCACGGTTTTCAGCAGCATCGCGAGTGGGAAGCCAAACTCTATGAAGGCCGCTGGGGCATGATTACCTGGCCCGAAGAAATGGGCGGTCGCGGTGCAGACTTGCTGCAATGGCTAATCTTTGAAGAAGAATATTATGCGGCGCGCGCGCCACTGCGGGTAAACCAAAACGGCATATTTTTGCTCGGTCCCACGCTGATGGAGTACGGCAGCGACCAGCAGAAGAAACGCTTTTTAAACGGTATGGCCACAGGCAAAGATATTTGGTGTCAGGGCTGGTCCGAGCCGAATGCCGGTTCAGATATGGCGGCTATTCGCTCAACGGCAACACTGAGTGAAGACGGCAGCCACTATGTAGTCAACGGCCAAAAAACGTGGTCTACCCGTGCGGTGTGGGCTGACTGGTGCTTTGGTATGTTTCGCACCGATCCGGACTCGCAACGTCACAAGGGTCTGACTTTTATTTTAGTGCCGCTGGAGTCAGAAGGTATTACCGTTCGCCCGATACCCCAGTTAGATGGCCTGCCTGGTTTTGCCGAAATCTTTTTCGATGACGTTAAAGTGCCTGTCGACTGCCGCTTAGGTGGCGAAGGTGAAGGCTGGGGTGTGGCCATGGCCACCGCTGGATTTGAGCGCGGCTTAATGCTGCGATCACCGGCGCGCTTCCAAGAAACCGCTAAACGCCTTGTTAATTTGTATAAAGCCAATCAAGAGAGCGCGGACCAAGACCCCGCCGTGCGCGACGCGGTATTACGCGCCTATTTAGATGCCGAGGCGTATGCGCTCACCACCTATCAAACAGCCTGTCGTTTAATACAGGGTGGCAAGATTGGTGCAGAGGCATCGACCAATAAAATATTTTGGTCTGAACTCGACCAGCAGATGCATGGCCTAGGTTTGAAAATTTTAGGAGCGCGGGCAGAGCTATTAGCCCATGCCCCAGATGCCGGCGAAGTAGGTACTTGGCTAGATGGTTGGCTGTTCTCACAGTCTGGACCGATTTACGCCGGAACCAATGAGATACAGCGCAATATCATCGCCGAACGGATGTTAGGCATGCCGAGGAAATGATCTTTAAGCGCAGCGGTCTTTTTGCACGCTGACTGCGTTAAAAAAGTGCTCGGTTGGTGACGTATTAAATATACGCTCCCGCCCTGCGCGCATTTTTGCCTTGCTCTGCAGCGAAAGTGGTTTTTTATTTATATGTGAGCAGCTCAGAGAAATGCGTATTCGTCGCGCACATGGATACCCGATCAAGTCGGGTATGACGAAGGTGGAGCTTAGTGAGCGGGGAGCCATATGCTGTTGGCCAGTTTAGTACCGCGTAAGAATTGATATTAAACAGAAGTAAGCAGAAAAATTTTAGCGGCGAGTAAACAAGAGCTCAAAAGGTGAACGGATGGATTTTACATTTAGCGAAGATCAATTGTTGTTTCAAGAATCAGTGCGGGATTTTCTGATTAATGAAGTCACCCCAGCAACCATTCGCGCTGCATGGCAGACCGAGTCTGGACGCAGTGATGCTTTATGGCAGCAGTTCGTTGAGATGGGCTTGACCGGTATAACGGTGCCCGAGGCCTTTGGTGGCTTGGGTATGAATGAATTAGATTTTGTTTTACTGGCGCAAGAGGCCGGTTACGTTGCTCTGGCTGAGCCGCTGGTGCACAGCGCCTTGGTCGCGGTGCCAGTCATCGTTAATTGTGGCAATGCAGAGTTTGCCGCGCAGTGGCTCCCAAAAATTGCGGCGGGGGAAGCCAAAGCGGTTGTTGGCTTAGAGATAAATGGCTTGGTTGAAGACGCTCATATCGCCGATGTTTTGATTCTTGAGAAAGCCGGCGCGGTATATGCCCTCGAATCGACTGCGGTAGAGCTGCGCTACAACGAATCTATCGATCTCGGTCGCAAGGTATTTGCGGTTGAGTTTAATACTGAGGCGGCGCTCAAGTTAGCCGATGGCCAGCAAGCGAAAGATTTGATTGAGTTCGCTTTAAATCGCGGTGCCTTGGCAGCGGCGGCGCAGGCCTTGGGTGTGGCCCAAAGGATGATTGATCTCTCTGTACAGTACACCTCGGACCGCAAACAGTTTGGCGTGGCGATTGGCAGTTTTCAGGCGGTTAAACACCATATGGCCAATATTGCCTACAAGCTGGAATACGCAAAAACGCCGGTTTATCGCGCGGCCTACGCTGTGGCGAATGGCTTGAAGACGGCGTCTCACAACGTTAGTCACGCCAAAATTGTCGCCTGCGAAGTCGCTGATTTTGCCGCCAAAAATAGTATTCAGGTGCATGGCGCAATGGGTTACACCTGGGAAGTCGATCTACATATTTTTATGAAGCGTGCTTGGGCGTTGAATAACCATTACGGCACTGCGGGCTTCCACAAGCAGCGTGTAGCAGAATTTGTATTCTCAGATCACGCCCAGCTAGGCGCAGGGAATACTTTCGCGGCTTAAGTTTTTGTATAAAACGTAATAAGAATATAGAGAGAAGACCATGACAGAAGCATATATCGTAGACGCAATTCGTAGCCCTACAGGTCGCCGTAAAGGCGGTCTTGCCCATGTACACGGCGCCGATCTTGGCGCGCATGTATTGAATGCTATCGTTGAGCGCAACGGTATTCCGGACAACGAATACGATGACGTTATTTTCGGCTGTGTTGATACTGTTGGTCCCTTGGCTGGCGATATTGCTCGCAGCGCTTGGTTGGCGGCTGGACTGTCACAGGAAGTGCCCGGCACAACTATTGACCGTCAATGTGGTTCCTCGCAGCAGGCAGTGCATTTTGCGGCTCAGGCGATTATGTCGGGTTGTATGGATGTGGTTGTGGCCGGCGGCGTGCAAACCATGACCCAGATTCCTATTTCATCCGCCATGACCTTAGCTGCGCCCTTGGGATTCACCGACCCGTTCTCAGGATCAACCGGATGGGTTGAGCGTTACGGCGCTGCGCCACCGACGCAGTTTAAGTCGGCACAGATGATTGCGGATAAGTGGAATTTGTCTCGCAAAGACTTGGAATTATTTTCTTATGAGTCGCATCAGCGCGCCTTGAAAGCCATTGCCAAGGGTCGTTTTAATCGCGAAATTATTCCCTATGGTGATGTGACCATGGATGAGACGCCGCGTAACTCTAGTTTAGAGAAAATGGCAGAATTAAATTATTTATTCGGCTGCGACAAAGTCACGGCGGCGATTTCTAGCCAAACCTGCGATGCATCTAGCGCGGTATTGGTGGTCAGTGAAGCAGCCTTAAAACGTTATGATTTAATCCCGCGGGCACGCATTCATCACATGAGTGTAAGGGCAGATGATCCCATCTGGATGCTAACAGCACCGATATCGGCAACCGAGTACGCATTGAAAAAAGCCGGTATGTCTTTGCAGGATATCGACTTGGTTGAAATCAATGAGGCCTTTGCGTCGGTGGTATTGGCTTGGTTGCAGGAGACCGGCTACGACCACGCTAAAACCAATGTGAACGGTGGCGCGATTGCGCTTGGTCATCCACTGGGCGCTACCGGCACCAAGTTAATGACCACATTACTACATGAGCTAGAGCGCACCGGCGGCCGCTATGGCTTGCAAACCATGTGTGAAGGCGGCGGTCAGGCGAACGTCACTATTTTAGAGCGGCTGTAATCAGTTACCGAATAATAAAATGTAAGGATGGGTTAAATGGGGATTTGTAATAACAGAGTGGTGATTATCACCGGTGCAGGTGGCGGCTTAGGAGCGGCGCATGCAAAAGTATTTGCTGCTGAGGGTGCCTCGGTTGTGGTTAACGATATTAATGAAGCTGCCGCCAAAAAAGTGGTAGATGACGTTACGGCCGCAGGTGGTAAGGCCGTGGTTAATACCTCTGATATTACCAACTACGATGACAGTCTGAACGCAGTGAAACAGGCTATCGATACCTTTGGTGACCTACACATTGTTTTAAATAATGCCGGAGTTAACCGTGACAGGATGTTTGCGTCAATGACGGAAGCGGAATGGGACACCATTATGGCCGTGCATTTAAAAGGTCATTTCTGCATTACATCGCACGCGGTTCACTACTGGCGCGGCAAGTCAAAAGCAGGCAAGGCCGTTGATGCTCGTATTATTAATACTACGTCGGGTGCGGGTTTGCAGGGCTCAGTTGGGCAGTCAAATTACGCAGCGGCCAAAGCAGGTATTGCAGCGCTAACTTTGAATCAAGGAGCGGAGCTAGCTCGCTACGGTATTACCGCCAACGCGGTAGCGCCTGCTGCGCGTACCAATATGACAACGGCTGTGGAAGCAATGGCCACCCGTATGGCCAAACCCGATGACGGCAGCTTTGATTTTTGGGCGCCAGAGAATGTGTCATCACTGCTGGCGTGGTTGGGCAGTTCAGAGTCTGCACACGTTAACGGCTGTGTGTTTGAAGCCGAAGGCGGGAAAATTTCTCTTGCCGATGGTTGGCGCAAGGGACCTGAAGTTGATAAAGGCGCGCGCTGGGAGCCAGCAGAGGTGGGCGAAGCGGTAAAAATCTTGATGGCGGAGGCAGTTCCCGCTCAGAAAGTGTATGGTAGCTGATTTCATCCTTTGACGTTTATATCAGGAGAATCACGACCATGAAAGCCCCTATTATTGCAGCGACCGTGTTAGCTATTGCAAGCAGTTCGGCATTTGCCGGCGGTATTGCCTTTCGTTTTGGCGACGATAGTTTCGGTGTGTCGCTCGCGGGTGATTTGAGTGCTGAAAGCAGTGCTCAATTCGATTGGCTGCATCATCAGGATGATGGCGATATGGTCGCCTTGGGGATGTTTGCTAACGGCCAGCGTGGGTCATTGAGCGGACGGCTTGGTGCCAAGGCGATTGCTCTTGAAGCTTACGACTCCGATATTAGCGGTGGTGCGCTCGCCTTTGGTGGCGACATGAGTTTGCCACTGAATGAGATCGTGCGTCTGCGTGGCGGTGCGTATTACGCGCCAGAAACCACGGGCTTTGGCGATATTGAAGGTTACCAAGAATGGTCGGTGAGCGCAGAGTTCACTATTTTTCAAAACTCAGCCATTCAGCTTGGCTACGGTGATATTAAATTTGACGTTGAGCAACGCGGCGAATTTGAGTTTGAAGACGGCCTCTTCGTACGTTTACAGCTACGTCTATAAGACGCTGCTGGTGAGTAACGCCCTAGGCGTTGCTCATCGCGTAAATGCGAAGATCGCTGTCAGGTTTCGGAGACAGTATGGAATTCGCATTTACACAAGAACAGGAAATGATCCGCGATACCGCGGCAGCTTTCCTTAAAGACGCTTCTACCAGTGCTGCCATTCGCGCCGCAATGGATAGCGATCTAGGTTATTCCCCAGAACTTTGGCAACGCATCTGCACCGAAATGTATTGGCAGGCCCTGCATATTCCCGAGGAATATGGCGGCATGGGCTTAGGCTATGTTGAGCTGGTCGCCGTGCTGGAACAGATGGGTCGCTATCTGCTGTGCTCGCCCTATCTTGCCACTGTAGGCATGGCGACTAACGCGCTCTTGATTGCTGCCAGCGATAGTCAGAAAGCAGCCATTCTTCCACAACTGATCGAAGGCAAGACTGCCACCGTCGCATTTAATGGCGGCCGCAGTGTTTGGGACTCTAGTGCGGTCACGGCTACTTACTGTTGCGAAGGCAATGAATTTACCCTCAATGGCGATTACCGCTATGTGCTTGATGGTCACAGCGCAGATTATTTAATTCTCGCTGCGCGCGAAGAGGGTAGTCGCGGCGATGAGGGTCTGAGTTTATTTGTCTGCGCGGCTGATAGCATCGGTATTCAGCGGTCGCGATTAGCGACTATGGATCAAAGCCGACGTCAGGCGACTATCCAGCTTAATAATTTACGTTTAACTCAAAACAGCGTGATGGGTGAGCTTGGCACAGGCGCTAAGCCCTTGGCGAAAATTTTGGATTTAGCGACTATTGCCTTAGCGGCGGAACAAGCTGGCGGTATGCAGCAGATACTGGATATTACTGTGGACTACACCAAAAGTCGCAGTCAGTTTGGTCGCACGATTGCCGGCTTTCAGGCTATTAAACACAAGGCTGCCGATATGATGTTGCGCAACGAAGTTGGCCGTTCTGCAGTCTATTACGCTGCCTGTGTCGCTGATGATGCGCTCTGCTCGGGGCCGCTGGCGAGTGAGTTGGCAGAGGCCGCAAGTATTGCTAAATCTTACTGCTCAGAAGGGTATTTCAAAAATACCGGCGAAGCTTTGCAGATGCATGGCGGTGTGGGTTTTACCTGGGAATACGATGTGCACTTGTATTTCAAGCGTGCCAAAGCCAGTGAGCACTTCTTGGGTAGCAGCAGTTATCACCGCGAGCGCGTTGCGGTGATGCTGCTAGATACTGCATGTTAAGAATAAGAGTAAGTCTATTATGAAATTACAGTTCAGTCCTCAAGATGAAGCCTTTCGCACCGAGATTGCCAGCTGGCTCGCCGACAATTTAGTAGGCGAATTTGCACAACTTAAGTTTCGCGGCGGCCCCGGCGACGAACATATGTTTCCTGAGGAACGCAAACGCTGGGAGCATAAATTAGCCGACGGCGGCTGGACCTGCGTAGGTTGGCCGCAAGACTACGGTGGCCGCGGTTTGCCGATTGAGCAGCAAGTTATTTTCTTTGAAGAATATGCTCGCGCGGGCGCGCCGGGTCGTATGGGTCATATTGGTGAAGGTTTAACTGGCCCCACCTTAATTGCCTTTGGTAGCGAAGAGCAAAAACAGAAGTACTTACCCGGCATTTTGGCGGGTACAGAATTTTGGTGTCAGGGTTATTCTGAACCGAGCGCCGGTTCTGATCTAGCGAACGTGAAAACCAAGGCGCGCTTAGATGAGACCAGCGGTAAATGGATTGTCAACGGCCAGAAAGTCTGGACCTCGCTGGCCCATGAATCTGAATATTGCTTTGTGATTGCCCGTACCGATCCGGATTCTAAAGCCCACAAGGGCCTGGGTTTTTTCTTAATAAAAATGGATCAGCCAGGCGTTACCGTAAGGCCTATTGAGCAGATCACTGGCACCTCCGAATTTAATGAGGTTTTCTTTGATGATGCCGAGTGTGATGCCGGTGACATTGTTGGCCTGCCCGGTGAAGGCTGGAAAGTGGCGATGGGATTGCTAGGTTACGAGCGTGGTGTGTCTACCCTTGGCCAGCAAATGGCGTTTCAAAATGAGTTTAATGAAGTTGTTGCGCTGGCCAAAGACAATGGCGCTGCGCAAGACCCCGTTATTCGTCAGCGACTTGCCGACGCCCACATCGGTTTAAAAATTATGCGCTACAACAGTATGCGAATGCTGTCGGGTAATAGTGGTGACGGCAGTCTTCAAAAAGAAGCGCTGATTTATAAATTATATTGGGCAACATGGCACCGTGATTTAGGTGAGTTGGCCATGGATATTTTAGGCGCAGAGGCTGATATTTTATTGGACGCGCCCTATGAATTAAACCGTTTGCAGTCGCTATTTTTGTTCACCCGTTCAGATACCATTTACGGCGGTACCAACCAAATTCAGCGCAATATTATTGCCGAGCGCGGCTTGGGTATGCCCAAAGAACTGCGTCCGTTACAAAATTAATAAAACACAATTTACGACTTAAATACCCAAAATAATCTCGGAGAAATTATGAGCATTAAGGTTCCAGAATATGTACAGGGCCACGGCTTACTAAAGGGTAAGTCGGTGCTGATTACCGCGGCAGCTGGCGCAGGCATTGGTTTCTCTGCGGCGCAACGCGCTGTTGAAGAAGGCTGTCGCAGTATTATGATCAGCGATATTCACGAGGGCCGCTTAACCGCCTCAGTTGAGAAACTGAAGAGCGAAACCGGCTGCGAGCAGGTGTACGGCAAGGTCTGCAATGTTGCCATTGAAGACGATGTGCGGGCGCTGATTAATGCCGCTGAAGAGTTGCTCGGTGGTGTTGACGTATTAATTAATAACGCCGGTTTGGGCACGACAAAATTATTGATAGAGATGGAAGATCCAGAGTGGAATAAAGTCATCGACGTCACTTTGAATGGCACCATGCGAATGACGCGTTACATGATGAGAGTTATGAAAGAACGTGGCCATGGTGTGATTGTTAACAATGCCTCGGTACTGGGCTGGCGTGCTCAAAAAGAACAGGCGCATTACGCGGCTGCGAAGGCGGGTGTGATGGCACTAACTCGCTGCGCCGCCTTGGAAGCCGCAGACTTTGGGGTGCGAATTAACGCGGTGGCACCGTCTTTAGCGGTACATGCGATGTTAAAAAAATCAGCGCCAGAAGCGTTGCTAGCCGAACTTGAAAGCCGCGAAGCTTATGGACGCGGTGCGGAAGTGTGGGAGGTTGCAAATATTATGATGTTCCTCGCATCTGACTACTCCAGCTATATGACCGGCGAAATTGTGAGCTGCTCATCGCAGCGTGCCTAATCTGAAATATAAAATAACTAATTTTAAAAGGACATCATCATGAAAGAAGCCGTCATTGTTTCAACTTCCCGTACCGGTATGGGTAAATCGTTTCGCGGAGCCTTAAACAATACTGAAGCACCCGCTATGGGCGGACATGTGGTTCGCGCCGCAGTGGAGCGCGCCGGGATTGATCCCGGCTCAGTTGACGATGTGATTTTTGGTGCAGCGGCGCAGCAGGGCACGCAGGCCTATAACCTTGGGCGCTTGTGTGCCGTTGCCGGTGGCCTGCCCAATAGCGTGCCTGGCATGGCGATTGAGCGTCAGTGTTCCTCTGGTCTGATGTCTATCGCCTGGGCTGCAAAGTCGATTATGTGCGACGAAATTGATATCGCAGTAGCCGGCGGCCTAGATTCGATCTCGCTAGTGCAAACCAAACACAAAAATAGCCATCGCAGTGTGTCCCAAACAGTATTGGATATCGACGCCACCGCATATATACCGATGTTGGAAACCGCTGAGATTGTCTGTGACCGCTACGGTATCAGCCGCGAAGCGCAGGATGTGTATTCACTGCAAAGTCAGCAGCGCGTCGCCGCTGCCCAGCAAGCAGGTTTGTTTGCCGATGAAATTGTGCCTTTTGCCACTAGCATGTCGGTGTTTAATAGAGAGACCAAAGAAACCAGCTTTAAAGATGTGCTGTTGAATAGCGATGAATGTAATCGTCCAACAACTACCTTAGAAAGTTTGTCGTCACTTGACCCCGTGTTTAAAGATGGCCAGTGGGTGAAGCAGGGTCGTTTCATTACTGCCGGTAATGCCTCCCAACTGTCTGACGGTGCCTCAGCCTGCGTGGTCATGGATCGCAAGCTGGCCGAACAAAAAGGTTTAGCGCCTTTAGGGCTTTATCGCGGCATGGCTGTGGCGGGTTGCAAGGCGGACGAAATGGGTATTGGCCCAGTATTCGCTATTCCTAAATTGCTAAAACGCGCGGGTCTCAAAGTAGACGATATCGGCCTGTGGGAATTGAATGAAGCCTTTGCCTGTCAGGTTATTTACTGCCGTGATCAACTCGGTATTGATAATGACAAACTCAACGTCAATGGCGGCGCTATTGCTATTGGCCACCCCTTTGGTATGAGCGGTGCGCGCATGGTGGGTCATGCCCTGCTTGAAGGTAAGCGTCGCGGTGTGAAATACGTGGTAGTGACCATGTGTATCGGCGGCGGCATGGGCGCAGCGGCGTTATTTGAAGTGTTGTAAGTTATTATAAAAAGCCAATATGGCAGGAAAAGGGAACCGCTGTAGCGCCAGCTGCAGCGGTTTTTTTGCGCCTCTCAAACAGGCGAATTGTGGCCGGATTAAATATTAAGTATGTTGACGGTGCAGATCAGGCTCTCGCCTGCTAACGGGGGGGTTTCGCTACCCAAACATCTAAAACTTTAACTGACAGGGATACAATAATGATCACAATTTATCATCTCGGCGCATCGCAATCCGATCGGATTGTGTGGCTGATGGAAGAGCTGAACCTAGCTTATAAATTAGAGTGGTTTGATCGCGGCGCCGATATGCTCGCGCCGCCGGAATATAGGGCATTACACCCGGTGGGTACCTCGCCAATTATTCGCGATGGCGATCTCGTTATGGCGGAGTCCGCCGCCATTGTTGAGTATATAAGCCAGCGCCACGGTCAGGCTAAGCTCAGTATTGCCCCTGATCATAAATGCTATCCCGATTACCTGTACTGGATGCAGTTTAATAATAATTTGCAGCAGCTGTTCTTTAGCAAATTGGCAATGGGGGATGTCGGCGAAGGCGGTGCGGTGGATATTATTAAGGCAATGACTAAGCGTCGAGAAGATGCTTACTATCACTACTTGAACGACAGATTGGCGGAGTCAGCGTACTTGGCGGGACCGGAGTTTAGCTGCGCGGATATTATGGTGATGTTTAATTTAACGGCCTTGCCGTTGTTTGGTAGTCGAGGTATTGACGACCTTGAACATGTCAGAATTTATGTGGATAGGGTTTCCCAACGTCCTGCCTACATAAAGGCAATGGCTATTGCTGGGCCGGCGGCAGTGCGACCAGTCTAGTAATAAAAAAAGGCCAATATCTAGATTAGTATTGGCCTTTGGCATGAGACTATTCGTTGTTACTACTGAATAATCATTGTCACATCATCAATAATTAACACAGCTTCGTCACGGGTTATAATAGAATCAAAGGCAATTTCATTAACCTTCCACTGGCTGATAAAGGGCATTAGCCAGCCCGGCGAATCTTGCGTGGTGGTGGTGGGATCAAAAACTTGAAGTGACGTGGGCCCTGTTTTCCGGTAAAAATTGTCTGACGTGCCATTACGTATTAAGTACAGGTGAACATCAGCTATTCCTTTTTCTTCAGCAAAGTTTATTTCCAGCTGGCCTGTGTCATTGCGAGTCGTATGCCACAACACGGCGATAATCTTATCCCCCTCTTCTAGCGTGATGGGCTCGGCGTCCATCGGTTCATTAATTTCTTGGTCCCAGTTTTTAATGAGTTTGTCACCAATCGCACTGTGGGGGGAAAATTCAACACGCATAATCGGCTGGGTAGTGCCGCTGATTTGCTGGTAACTAAAACCAACTGCAGCCGCCGTCCGATTTGGCTTCCATTGTAGGCTGTTGATGCCTTTTTGCAGGGAAGGCGCATTTGCTCGAATTTCATTATCAGGGTCACCATCAAAGTTGCCGACTTCAACAAAGTTGCCGCGCTCGACAAAGGATTTGCTGGCATCGCAAACGGTAATGGACTCATCGCATCTCACATAGCTTACCCACTGCGGAACATCGAGATTAAAGATGCTGGTCTCGTCGTTGCGTATTTCTTGCTCATCCTTGCGAACGACATCGACACCTTGCTCTCGTTCAAAAGAATAACTTTGCACGCAGCCGTCAAGATCTTTATCAATGCTCTCAAAGTTGGTTACATTTGACGCTGTGTAAAGTGATTCGATCGCGCCTGTCGCGCCGACTTCGGGGTTGCCGCAGGGGTTAAAGGTAGTAGAACCCGAGTTTTCAAGATCAATTTCACCGCCTGGGGTCACTGCATAAAGTGGTAGATCCACTTTACCGCGCAGATTCACCGCGGCAATGGTTTCGTCGCGGGAGAATGAGGCAGGGAATTGGGGGTGATAGCCGTAGACCAGTAGCGCCAACTTGTCACCGTTGCTAATCCGTTCGGCAATGCCGTTGAGGTCTACATTGTGCTTACCGAGGCCACGCAGAGGGTAGATTTGATCGTCGACTAAATCCCAATAGCCTTCACCGCCAATTTGCTGACCAATGCCGACAAACACAATGCTGTCGCAGCCGGTGCGCAGCGTTGGCACTTTCGGTGGGGCGCACTCTTCTACTTTTGTGCGAGCTGTACTGTCGGTAGTGCTAACGGTGACAGACAATCTGGGTATGCCCGCCAGAATAGCGCCGTGCTCACTGTTGATTTTCGCCAATTCAATCACCGTAGGGCCATTAGCAACGGTTGCCGCGGCGAGGGCGCCGTTGGCAATGTTATCGGCGGTAATATTAACGCGAGTATAGCCGTCGGTATTTTCCCCGGGGGCAATAAATTTCTCGGCGGCAATGTTAACGGCATCGTCGTCGGCAAGTGACAAGCATAAGTCACTGCTGCCGGTGTTTACGTCTTGCTGTTTTAATTTACTGTTGAACCAGTTCAGAATAAAGCCGTTATTGCCGCCGGTGTATTCCAAGCTGGTGCTGCCGCAGGCTTGTTCCCCACCGTCGTCTTGGAAGCCAGGAATAGTAATCGGTGCATCTTGATTGCTTGGCTGTTGATCATTGGCTGCGGCGACCCCGAGGATGTGGCCAGATTGGTGGGTATAAAGCCTGACATCACCGCCTAAAGACGATAAACACTGATAGTTCCACCAAGCTTCGTTAAAGTTGAACAGGGTATCTCTAAAGCCTTGGGTCAGCAGCACATCCACTGGTGGCAAGGTTCGCGTTACATTAGCCTCTGGGGTTGCGTTTGTTTCATCGGGAACTGCGTCGTTTGGATCTTGTTCCCACGCGGCAGCCGTGTAGGGCATCGCGCCTTGCTTGGCACACCAAAAGCTGGTGCTGTGGTAGTTAAACCATTTCAGTGCATCTCTAGGGAATTCATTGGTGGCTACACCTTGAGCCAATGTCGCTTTCACATAGGGATCCAAACCGCGATCAGTGGGTGACTCGTTATTTTGAAAGCCTTCGGCATAGCTGGCAGATTCGCCGCCTGCGACCAGAGCCAAATCCCAGCCGGTCTTTATGGTATCGCCAGGGTTAAGGCTATAGCGTAGGTCATGCCACGCAATATCAGGGGCTAGGGCGTCTAAACGGTTTTTCTCGTCCACCGCTAGTAACAATAACTGATAGCCGCCGCCGTAACTGCCGCCGATGGCGCCGACCACGATATTGTCGCCGTCGGCGTCACTTATACCCGTGTCTGGTCTTGCTACAAATAGTTCGTTGCTGTCGTTTTTCCATGCGCTGTAATACAAATTCGACTCTAACCAATCGAGAATCGCGATTAAATCTTTGCCCTCAGCTTGGGGGTCCATCACGCGAATTGTGCCTGAGCTGTCGCCAAAGCCGCGCTGGTCAATACTGATTACCGTATAGCCTTGATCTAAATAGGTCTGGAAGCCATCTTTACTGGTAGTGCGGCTGCCACCAAACCCGTGGCCATGGAGGATAATAGGGTGGGCGCCGGCAGCGAGATTTCCACAATCAACGGTGCTGGGCTCAAATACTTGAAAGCTAACGTTTAATGGCTCTATATTACTGTTTAGGTTGAGTGAGGCAATGAATTGCTGATAGCTGGCGCCCGCTGTTTTCACTCCTCCATCGGCGCAGTAGTTCACGTTTAATTGCGCAGTAGTGCAGCCGTTTTGGGTGCTTGAGTCCTCACCGTTATTATTGATGACGGTTTCGCCCGCTGGGGTTTGTGGGCAGTAATCCGCTAGGTCTAATACGTTATCACCGTCGTCGTCGTCGTCGGCATTATTGCCGATGGTGTCGCCGTCGGTGTCAGTGTCTTCCTCTGGGTCTTGCGGAAACGCGTCTTGCTCGTTTGGTGTGCCGTCGTTATCTTGATCTGGGTCGCAGGCATCGCCGAGGCCGTCGTCGTCGAAATCTGTTTGATCTTGGTTGGTGTTGGCCGTGTTGGGGCAGTTGTCGCTATTGTCGCCAATACCATCTTCGTCACTGTCATTTGTTTCTGAGGGGTCTCGCGGAAACGCGTCTTGCTCGTTTGGTGTGCCGTCGTTATCTTGATCCGGATCGCAGGCATCGCCGAGGCCATCTTCGTCGAAATCTACTTGGTCTTGATTGGCAATTGCAGGGCAGTTGTCGTCGCCGTCGGTCATGCCGTCGCTGTCACTATCGGGGTTGAGAGGGTCGGTATCGATTTCGTCATCATTCTGAACACCGTCGCCGTCGGCGTCGCTGTCACAGGCGTCGCCGACTTCGTCGCCGTCAACATCAAGTTGTTCAGGGTTGGCTACACTGGGGCAATTGTCGTTTTCATTCAGTACGTCATCTTCATCGGCATCACCTATGCCTTGTTCTGCGGTACAACCTCGCGTGTCGACCTCAGCTCCTGGAGAAGTTTCTGGGCAGCGGTCATTGGCAATACTGACGCCATCATTGTCGTTATCGCCGCCGCCATCATTATTAAAGTCACCGTCTTCAATATCTGCTTCGCTGGCGTCTAGATGCTGTGTTGCGGCCTTGGTACTGATGAGTGGGCGATTATCGTCGTTAGCATTTTGGGCAAAGCTGGCCAAATCTGAGTTGTCGTTGCCCAGCTGGCTAAAAGTAATCTCGCCAGTGTAACTCTTGGCTGCAAGTTGCACTTTAGCGCTAATAGCAATGCCATTCGTGGGATCTTCATCTTCGTCTAAGGTCAGCAAAAAACGGGCGATATTTACCCGTACTTGCTCGTCGCCTCCGGCGAGAGTGCTGGGTGTCACAAAGCGCGTATTGGCATCTGTGCTCGCGCTACCAATGGGAATGTTGCCCACAGAAAACTGCAAAGTCTCGCTTGGGTTGTATAAGAAAATACCGTTGGCAAGGGTGCGGAATATTGTTGTAAGGCCGCTGCGGGTGTAATTCAGGCCCTGTACGGGAGCGTCAACAAATTGTCCCTCTTGCAGTTCGCTAGCGGAATTATTGCTGGAGCTGACACTTGAACCGCCGCAAGCGGTAAGTAGCGCGGTAGAAATAAGTAGTGCAATAGGGAGTTTCGTGAAGTTCATCCATTAACCTCATTATTAAAAATAATAAAAAGCGAGTTGCCACCAACGGCGCGCAGGTCTTTAGTGATAATGAATGACGAAGAGTAAAGCCAATTGTTACTGCGGTTCACTATTTGCATTAAGACACTGCGTTAATAAAAGATTGTAACCTTTTATTATACACTTATATCTATTTGTAACAAATCAACATCAGAGGGGGGAAGTGGGCTGCTAGCATCTGCCAGCAGCGACGCATTGAGTTTAGTTAGTAACCCGGCATTGCGTTACTGACTGCTGGTACTAATCGTGAGCGAACGGTATTGGCATAGGGCGCAGCCACATTTTTGGGTGCACTGCTTGGTACCATAAATTGCCACTGTTGGCCGTCTATTTCCGTTATTGGTGCTGGTGAGAAGGCATTGTTACTGTCGTGGGTAAAGAAGTAGTGAATACCGTGTGCACCAAAGGCGCCCTGGCGTTGATCGCAGCGTAGGCTGGCGTAGGGCGTATAGTCGTTTAGAGCTTCGTAGCCGCTTGTTACGCGGAAATCGTCGGAGGTTTCACCTGGCCATGGTCGCGCTACTGGGTCGTCGCCGGTGCCATCGTCAAGACAGGCGTCGTCGCGGTAGTAGGGCACAATCAAGGGATTGGCCAAGGCTTGAGCGTTCTTTAGCTCGAAGATATAAACCAGTGAGCCAGAGTCGCCCTTACCAGAGACCTGCTCCCAGTTTTCAAAACCCAGCGCCAAATTAAAACTCGGGTCTGGGGCGTCGAAAAAGGCGGGGGATCCCCATAGGCTATCGATTTGGCCAACGTCGTCGTTCACGCCATCGACCGGCACGCCTTGGGGTCGCAGTACCGTGTAGTAGCGGCCGGCGGCCACGTTTTCATTTGCCGCGGGCACCATGGTTTCGCGATTGTAATCCCATGAGGTGTACAAGCCATCTGGTGGAATAGGGTGCACCCGAATTCGGTAGCGGTAGGTGATTAGCTCTTTATAGAAGCTCTCTGTTTTGGTGACGTTGGTGCCGGAATCCGCGCCCCATACTTCGCGTATGGCGCGCACGGCGCCCTTGCGTTCGCCCAATATGGTCGAGTTGGCTTCCCAACGTCCTGCTTACATAAAGGCAATGGCTATTGCTGGACCGGCGGCAGTGCGACCAGTCTAGTAATAAAAAAAGGCCAATACCTAGATTGGTATTGGCCTTTTAGCTTTAGCTTTAGCTTATTAATTATTGTGGTCGTACTCTCCTCGTCGCTTTATTCGTGATCGCTGTCTTCACTGGCATCTAAGGGGAAGGCATCATCACCGTCGGGCGTAAGGTCGTTATCATCATCATTGTCGGTATTATTGCCGATACTATCGCCATCAGTGTCGGTGTCTTCACTGGCATCTAACGGGAAGGCATCATTACTGTCGGGGGGTGCCATCACTGTCGTCGTCTAGGTCGCTGTTGTTGCCCACGCCGTCGTTGTCGGTATCGGTATTTTCGCTGGCGTCAAAAGGGAAGGCGTCTTGATTGTCCGGGGTGCCGTCATTGTCGTCGTCACCGTCGGCGTTATTGCCGATACTATCGCCATCAGTGTCGGTGTCTTCACTGGGATCTAAGGGAAAGGCATCATCCGTTTTGGGGGTGCCGTCATTATCGATATCACCGTCACAGCTGTCGCCCCGGCCATCGGCATCGGTATCGGTTTGGTTCGAGTTGGGGCTCTCTGGGCAGTTATCGGCACCGTCTTTAACGCCGTCGCTATCGATATCCGCATTGCGAGGTTCGTCATCCTTGTCATTGGGCAGGCCGTCGCCGTCGATATCATTGTCACAGGCGTCCCCGCGCTGGTCTTGATCAAGGTTCGCTTGGTCGCTATTAGCGATAGCTGGGCAGTTATCGTTGGCATTGATAACCTCGTCATTGTCGTCATCGTTACTGCCGTTGGGGACCTCACAACCATTGCTGGCTACTATCGCGCCGGGTTCGCTGTTGGGGCATTGATCATCGGGGTCATTGATGCCGTCATTGTCGTTGTCGGTGCCGCCGCTGTCGTAATCATAGTCGTACTGACCGTCACTAATATCTGCTTCGCTCTGCGCTAAGTGTTTCTCTGCGACGTCGCTACTGACTAGGGATCGCCCTGCTGAGCCGTTGGCAACGCTGGCAAATTCAGCAAGCTCATTACTTTCAAGGGTAGCAAAATCGTTGCTACCGCTATATTGCCACGCGGCTTGTTTTACCGCCGCTGATATCTCTATGCCATTGTTGGGGTTCTGATCGCTATCCAATGTGATCAGAAAACGGGCCATATTGATTCGCGCGCTATCGTTATCAAGGGCGAGCACTCTGGGGGTAACGAATTGGGTATTCGCGGTGGTCTCTACAGAGCCAAAGCTGATATTACCTAGTCTAAATTCGACGCGTTCACCGGCTAGAAAAGTGAAGCTGCCGTCGGTGCTTGTTGTGAATAATTGCGGGAGTGTACCTCGTCGGTAGCCGGCCCCTTTTACCGGGCTGTCAATAAATTGTCCTAACTGGCTTGATTGTGGCGTGGCATTATTCGTTGATATTGAGACGCTATCTCCACTGCATGCAGTGATGATTAAGCTAGAGAGAACTAGAACGACAGGCGCTAAAGGGCGATTCATGTATCAACCTCGAATGGAATGAACTTGCATCTAAAGCGTTGACGACGGATCTGTTTTGGATGGGAGCTTTAATCACGTTAACGCGGTAGTGTTAGCTGCTGTTTTATTGTTGTTCACAGCATTTTCCAGGCATTTTGATGCCTATCGGTTTCTATTATACATTTTGTAAGGTTTGTAACCATAACTATAACCATAGCCATTTTATTGAGTAATTGCGTCGTAATTAAGTGAATTTTGGATTACATATTATGTATCAAGGTATAAGGAATTTGGGATGTTGCGGTGAGCACTAACTCTATCGTTAAATTAAGATGGCGTGTTCTGTTTTGGTTCGGTAACAAGCTATTAAGATGGGTTGGAGAGTTCGCTGAAGGTTAGGTACACCCGGGAATCAAATTCGCGCTGATGGTAGTCCGGCAACATATAACAGCACAGCTTATAAAATGCCTTGTTATGATCGCTCTCTTTTAAATGCGCCAGTTCATGTACTACAATCATTTCTAAAAATTCGGGCGCCGCATCTTTAAATAGCGAGGCGATGCGAATTTCCTTCTTTGCCTTCAGCTTGCCGCCTTGCACCCTTGATATGGCGGTGTGTAAGCCGAGTGCGCGGTGGGTAA
>JBKEFB010000039.1:0-25782 GCA_046712405.1 Zhongshania sp.
GACGATAGAATATTGTTTGCAGATGTTCTGTGCTTTGGTGAAGACGATAGAGACAGCCATGGCCATAGTTTTCACCTGCGATAGCTTGATGCCATGACACTATGGCTGCGATAACGGGCTTAGACATGTCTAGCGAATGCACAGTCATCGCCAATTTTGCACGCTGCGTCCTGCCCGTACAGATGTTCCCAGTTATGATATAGAATATTTGGGTAGGGCAGAGGGGCGTCTTTAGTATGATGTCGATGAATCGGCGCTGGCGTGCTTAGGTGTGTTTGAAGATATTTTGTGCCGCGTTAGTAAGCATCTCAAGTGGGGTGCGCCTTGGTGTCGAAGCCTACGTTTTCTCGACGTGGACCACAATCCGTTAGTCAATTGAGATTTCGTCGGTTTTTTAGCGTACCTCAGAAATCATTTTACAATGGGGTGCCTGGGCTATCAACGTCTGCCTCAGACATAAAGTTAATAAATTCTTCGGTAACAATATTTCGTGGTGATGCGCCAAGCATAAAACACTTTTTTCGAATGCTTTTTATAAATTTATCGCTACCGCAAATATAGATTTTTTGGCCACGTAAATTTGGAAACTCGGTGGCGAATATTTTTTCGATATTGTCAACGTCGTTAGTCTGGTAGGAAAACGTAGGCGCGCTATTTTCCAGCGCCGAGAGCGGCTGCACTGCATAGCTTGTTCCAGATTTATTGACGGCAAGTAAGTGGATGTTGGCAGTATGGTGATGGTCAATAGCATCGCGGGCAATGCCGATTAACGGCGCGATACCAGTACCCGCGCCAATGAGTAATAGTTTTTGCTCAGGGTTATCTTGCTGGTAAACAAAACGTCCCAAGGGACCTTTTAGTTGCAGGCAGTCTCCGATTTTTACAGTGTCAGATAGTGCCTTGCTCACGGCGCCATTTGGATAGATATGAACATGCAGCTCAACAAATGGATCGAGTCGAGCAACACTAGCTATCGAGTAGCAACGGGCGGTATCACTTATCCATAGCGTAATATACTGGCCCGCTCGCCAACGCAGACGGCAGTTTAAGCGCAGACATAACGTATGTTCATCCATTAAAAACGATTCGCTGACAGTTGCTGGTACTTTTTGCGCCTGCAAATCAACTTGCTGTAATTTCATATCTTGATCTGGAATGCAGCGGCATGCTAAAAAATAGCCTTGGCGAATTTGCTCCGCGCTTAAGCCTTGTTGGCAGCCCTCTGGAATTAGCTTGACGTCGGCTTGTAAGGTACAGGCCTGGCATGCACCGGCGCGACAGCCATAGGGAATGGCGACGTGATGTCTGAGCAAGGTATCGAGTACCGATTCATTGCCTGTGTTGGTATAACTGCATTCTTGATAGTAAATAGCTGGCATAGAGTGTTCGCTGCAGTTTGTTTTGAGTGATTTGTGTGCACTCTGAATAATGAGATAGAAAGCTTATAGTGAGGGGTATTGGCAGCTTTATCAAATAAAGTACTTGTGTGGATGTGCTCAATTGTACACTAGCGCTTGCTGAGACCTACTATCGCGATGGTATAGCGAGCCGATAGATAGGCGCAGTAAATCCCGCGAAATTAATTATTTTGTGATGCTAGCGTAGTCGAAAATAGCTTAATCTAGATCTGGAGTTATCAGCGGGACGCGGAAACGACAAAGCTTAAGATGATGCCATTGTTAAATCCAGACATAAAAACGTTGGTGCGTGGACAAATGCAGTACGCGGCGCTCAAATTAGCATTCGCGTTACCGATGCGGTTATTTTCAACGCCGTGATAGCACGGGCAACGACATCGGTTTTGGATCTAGGGTGTGGCGAGGGTTGGTTGGTGCGGGCAGATGCATTGATGGCGACTTGGGCTGACGACCGTGGGTCTAAACGTGGTGCCAGACTTTATTGCTAAGGCCGGCGCGCGGGGTGATAAATTTAAGCTTTTGTCATGTCAGGAGTTTGCCGCTGGAAAACGCTTTCCCAAAGTTGACTGTGTGATGTGCAACCTCTCTCTTATTGGCAAAGAGCTTGTTGGGGATGTGCGCGAAATAGACTTTTAATAAACGCTGACAGGTGATTTGGACGGCGCCTGAGCTGCCTATTCCCTATAGTCGTTTTGACTGAATACTGATTGATACACCGCTCTAAGTATCTGATTTTTTCTTTATCGTAAACACAAACCAATAGGCTAACTTGTTATGAGTAAGGTTATGATACTCCACCACTATGAAATGTCGCCGTTTTCGGAAAAAGTGCGGGCGATGTTTGGCTACTGTAATTTGGAGTGGCAATCGGTGTTAACAACCGCAATGCCACCACGACCGTTTTTGTTGCCTTTGGCAGGCGGATACCGACGAATTCCTGTTGCCCAAATCGGTGCCGATATATTTTGTGATACGCGAATTATTTCCGCTGAAGTAGCGACATTAACCCAGCGACCAGAATTTGCGATGGCGAATTTAAATGACGATGAACAGGCATACATAGAATATTTAGATAGCGATATTTTCAGCGCAGTATTTAGTGCCATCTCGCCGCTGACGCTGATGTCTTCTTTACTTAGGCGTATGTCTCCCCTTAAAGTTTTCGTGTTGATTCGTGACAGGCTATCTATGGCGCAGGGTGGTAATTTGTGCAGACCCTCGGCGAAGAAAGCATCCACGATTATTCAGAAGCATATGCGGGACTTGGACCAGCGGGTGTCGAATGGGCAATACTTACAGGATGATGGTCCCGCTCTAGGCGATTTTTCTGCGTTCCATAGCTTATGGTTTTATTTTGCAATGACTCGCACAAGGCCTCCATCGGAGTTGTGCAACTTTGCGGACTGGTATGGCCGCATTGCAGATTTAGGTCACGGTGAGCGCAAAGAGATAAGCGCAGAAAGTGCTTTAGATGTCGCCAAACAAGCGTTACCTCGCGCGATACCAGATAGTATGCTGCAGGATCTAAATGTGGGTAGGCGAGTGCAAATTTCACCTTCTGACTATGGCCTGATCGCCGTAGAGGGCGTGCTTGTTGGCGCCGATTCTGAGCGCTTGATCTTGGCTAGGCAGAGTGAGGATTTGGGTGAGGTGAATGTCCATTTCCCAAGGTATGCCTATACACTTAATGTGGTCTAAGCTTATCATCATGTCCAGGTCGCTGATATTTTTGAACGTTTCGCTGCTATAGGATCTCTATGCAAGTTTTAGTGATTGGCTACGTTTGGCCCGAGCCAAATTCCTCGGCCGCTGGCCGGCGGATGATGGATTTACTGGACGTCTTTCTCGGTCGCGGTGACACCGTAACATTCGTTAGCGCGGCCCAACGCGGCGAGCACAGCGTCGACCTTGAAGGCATAAATGTCAGGATCGCAGAGGTTAGGTTAAATTGTTCAAGTTTTGATGATTTTGTGGCTGACCTAAAGCCCGCCGTTGTTTTGTTTGACCGATTCTTCACTGAAGAACAGTTTGGCTGGCGAGTTGAGCGCAGTTGCGAAATGGCATTGCGCATCCTCGATACAGAAGATCTTCATTGTCTTCGTCACGCTCGGCATCAAGCCCTAAAGCAAGGGCGTGAGGTGCAGCGCAGTGATCTCTTTAGTGAGTTGGCGCAGCGTGAAATTGCGGCTATATGGCGCTGTGATATTAGTTTGATTATTTCCGAATACGAGATGAACCTTTTACAGGGTACCTACGGCGTGGCCGCTGATGTCTTGCACTACCTGCCTCTGCTGTCGGACACGAATGCACAAGACTGTGCGAGATGGATAGGTTTTGATGCTCGTCAACACTGCATTGTAATTGGTAATTTTCGGCATGCACCGAACTGGGATGCGTTGCTGTATCTGCGTTCCGAGATTTGGCCACAAATTCGCAAAACACTTCCCGACGTTGAATGCCATATTTATGGTGCTTACCCACCACCGAAAGCGCTTCAGCTTCACAGCGAGAAACTCGGATTTCTAGTGAAGGGCTGGGCTAAAAATGCGGTAGAAGTCGTAACTTCGGCACGTTTGTGTCTAGCACCGCTGCGTTTTGGTGCCGGCCAAAAAGGTAAGTTGTTGGAGGCTATGGAGTGCGGGACACCCACGGTAACTAGCGTAGTTGGTGCCGAGGGAATGCAGGGGGATTTATCTTGGAGTGGTGAGGTTATCAGTGCTTCAAATTTATTTATTGAGGATTTTATTGCGGCTACCTTGCGGCTTTATCAAAATAAAAACGAATGGCAAGTGGCGCAATTAAAAGCAAAAGCACTGCTAGCGTCACGTTATCAAAAAAATGTGTATTTGCCACGATTTGAACACCGACTAGATGAGGTATTGGGGCGGTTGCATACCCACCGCCAAAGCCATTTTTATGGCCTTATGCTCCGTCATCAAACACTCAAAAGTCATCAGTATATGTCGCAGTGGATAGAAGTGAAGAACCGCGTTGCATCTCTTGATTGAGATGCTTTTGAGGATTGCTTTTAAACTGTAAATCTGCGAGTGTTAAAGGGTTTAACGAAGTATATTAATTTCATTAATAATGAAATTTTCTCATGCGTAGGCTTTTAAATATAGCCGGCAGAGGTGGGAGCGGTATGCAGCACATGATTTTTGATGCCCATTTGCACATTATAGATTCCGCCTTTCCCTTGGTCAGTAATGATGGTTATTTGCCAGATGAGTTCACGGTTGATGATTATATTGGTCAAACTGCATCCTTGGGTGTTGGCGGCGGTGCAGTTGTTTCTGGTTCGTTTCAAAGCTTTGATCAAAGCTATTTAATTGCGGCCTTGGCAGCATTAGGCCCCACCTTTGTTGGCGTGACGCAACTTCCTTATTCTGTTAGGGACGAAGACTTGTTGCTGTTAGGTAGTCATGGGGTGCGCGCAGTGCGATTTAATTTGCGCCGTGGTGGTTCTGAAAGCAGTAAGTATCTTGTCGAATTTGCACATCGGGTACACGACTTATTGGGTTGGCATATTGAGATTTATGCAGACTGTAAAACGCTGGCTTATCTTGAAGATAAGCTGTGTCGGCTTCCTGCGGTTAGTATCGACCACCTTGGTTTATCCAAGGAGGGTTTGCCGCTTTTGTACCGATTGGCTGAAAGTGGTGCCCGAGTGAAAGCAACTGGATTTGGTCGAGTAGATTTTGCGGTTAGCCAGGCGATAAAACGCTTGTTTGAGATCAACCCCGAGGCCTTAATGTTTGGCACTGACCTACCTTCAACTCGCTCGCCGCGAGCCTTTAATCCTGTAGATCTTGAAATTATTGGCAATGCCCTTGGCGATGCTGCGACCAAAAAAGTGCTGTGGGATAATGCCGCGGCCTTTTATCGACTTGGCGTCTGACATCCGATTGGCGGTATGGGTAAATTGTCTGCTCTTGCCGAGTTCTGTTCCGTTCACAATGAGCCTCGATAAACCCCGCAAGCCTCCTAAACTGATTTGATTTATATAAATATGGATTGTTTTGCTTTAGTTGCTAGGCATTGGTTATTTATGTGGGCGCAGAATTCATGAGTAAACTATGGTTCTTGTCAATATTAAGCCCTTCTCTATATTTAAAGATTATGGGGTTCACTGCGCGACTATCGCTTTGTTTATGACCTTAATTATGCCATTGCGGCGCGCAGTAGTGATACAGGCAGGGTGCTATTGAGCGGGTTTATCGGTGCGTTTCGATATTGGCTATATATACGGCGGTTTGCATATAACTCACTAATGGGTAATGTCTGCGCCTTAAGCCATTAAATTTGAGCTTCTTGGCAGTGTAGCGGGGGTTAAAAACGGCATCTAATTTAGCGTTTACTCATTACCTGGTTGAACAGCTTCTGTGGGTCGGCCCTGTTAAGGGCCGAAGGATGTTTGGTGGCTATGGTATTTTTTTAGAGAGCTTGACGTTCGGTCTAGCGTTTGAAAATACCCTGTATTTAAAGCTCCATACTCACAGTGAGCAAGATTTTTACGCCTTGGGTTCGCCGCTATTTCCTTATTTGCGTGGCAGCAAGAAAATTGCGCTTTCGTATTATCAAACTCCAGACGAGGCACTCGACGGCACCGAGATGTGACTGGTTTTAGCGAATCATGCTTACGCTGCAGCAAGGCGCTGCGCGGCAGAACAGGGTAAGAAGCGAGTTAGCGGTGTATAATGTAGGCCGATTTGCGGCAGCGGAGTTAAAAGGGGTCTATTATGTCAGTCATTCAGCAGAGTATTACCAATAAGCTTTCAGCTGCATTAAAGCCGCAGCATCTTGACGTTGTTA
Organism: Zhongshania sp.; assembly: GCA_046712405.1. Taxonomy (GTDB): domain Bacteria; phylum Pseudomonadota; class Gammaproteobacteria; order Pseudomonadales; family Spongiibacteraceae; genus Spongiibacter. The sequence continues at coordinate 6,231 of JBKEFB010000039.1, forward strand.
ATGAAAGCCATATGCACAGTGTACCAGCGAACTCCGAAACCCACTTTAAACTCGTTATTGTCGCCGACGTCTTCAGCGGTAAGCCTAAAGTGGCACGTCAGCAAAGTGTCTATCAATTGTTGGGCGATGAGTTGGCTGGGCCGGTTCATGCCTTGGCAATGCACACTTATAGTCCGCAAGAGTGGCAAGATCGAATCGTGCCGGCGCCGGCGTCACCCAACTGTTTGGGCGGCAGTAAAAAGGATCAAGGTTAAATAACGTATGGATCAGTTTGTTGTAGCGGCCTTATATAAATTTGTTAGCCTCCCCGATTACCACGAGATGCGGGAACCCTTGCTGGATGTTTGCCTTAAAGCCGGCGTCAAGGGGACCTTATTACTGGCCGCTGAGGGTGTGAATGGCACCATTGCGGGCTCACGTCGGGGCGTCGACACTGTGCTTAGCTATATACGTGAAGATAGCCGCTTAGCCGATCTTAGCCATAAAGAGTCCTTCGATAAATCACAACCTTTTTACCGCACCAAAGTGAAGTTAAAAAAAGAAATTGTGACAATGGGGGTCGGTGGTATCGACCCCAATGACGTAGTGGGGAGTTATGTAAAACCAGCGGACTGGAATGCACTTATTTCTGATCCTGAGGTGCTGCTGATAGACACCCGCAATGATTACGAAGTCAAGATCGGTAGTTTTCGTGGTGCTGTAGATCCGAAAACCACTAGTTTTAGAGAGTTTCCTGAATACGTTCGCGAACACTATGATCCGCAGAAACATAAGAAGGTGGCGATGTTTTGCACCGGTGGTATTCGTTGTGAGAAAGCTTCTGCGTTTATGAAACACGAGGGTTTTGACGAGGTCTATCATCTTGAGGGCGGTATTCTAAAGTATCTTGAGGAAGTGCCTGAGCCTGAGAGCTTATGGCAGGGCGAATGCTTTGTATTTGATAACCGAGTCTCTGTGACCCACGGTTTAGCAAGCGGAGAGCACGATCTCTGTCACGGCTGTCGTCGGCCGATAAACAGTATGGATAAGCAAAGTGAGTGCTACGAAGCAGGGGTTACCTGCTCCGCCTGTTTTGATGTGGTGACCGAAGATCAGAAGAGGCGTTTTCGTGATCGTCAAAAGCAGGTCGAACTTGCGTGTTTGCGTAACGAGGACCATGTTGGTGCTGCGCCGCCAGCTCGTCAACGCAAGGCTCGAATCGACAATCCTTAAGGGCAGTGCGCAGGGTTTTAGTGAAGCCGCGGCCTTTATTTCGGCTTTGAATTATTTCGCTTATTGGCAGATTCTGGTAAGTACTCCACAAATCGATATCGTTATATTGTGACGAGCCATTATTGGATTTTATCTTTCTAAGTTCGTTATTCTATTTGAATTACTTTGATCTTTTAAAAATTGATGTAATATGTTGGCAGTTGCCTGCTCAAGAAGAATAAAAATTGAGAGCGGGACCATGACAATCAGAGGACTTATTGAATGAAGCAGTTAGGCGTCCTAGATACCGCATTTATCAATCTTGAGCACCCCAACACCCCCCAGCATGTCGGTGGGCTCGGTATTTACGACCCTTCAAGCGCACCTGGTGGTTTTGTGCGATTCAAGGGTGTGATCTCCAATTGTGAACGCCGTTTGTCAAAACACACTATTTTCCGCTCGCGCTTACATCCAGTCCCCGGCAATGTTGATCGGCCATATTGGGTGGAAGATGCTAATTTCGATGTCGAATTCCATATTCGCCATATAGCGTTGCCGCAGCCCGGCGACTGGCGCCAGCTCTGTATTTTGGTCGCACGGCTGCACGCTAGACCGCTGGATATGAATCGACCACTCTGGGAGGCCTATATCATTGAAGGTTTAGACAATATTCCGGGTGTACCCAAAGGTGGTTTCGCCATCTACACCAAGATGCATCATTCTTTGGTGGATGGGGCCGGCGGCTCCTCCATTATGTCGGTGATCCATGATCTAGAGCCAGACCCAGCCGCTGTGCCGCAGGGTCCCCGTGTTGTTACGGCAGATGTCGCTCCTGGCATCTTATATTTAGCAACATCGTCAGCAGTCAATAATGTAAAAAATAGTTTGAAAATGCTGACGGGTGGCATCGGTGTGCTGCGCGATCTAGGAAAAATGGCCGTGGGAATGGCACAAAAGAAAATTCCTATTCCCACTATAAACTCGCCTAAAACGCGATTTAATACGCCGGTAGGGCCGTATCGGGTTTTTGAAGCGACAGAGTTTTCGCTAGCAGATGTTAAGTTTTTAAAGGACTTTACTAACGTCAAGATTAATGATGTTATTCTCAGCGTGGTTGCCGGTGCACTGCGGTATTACTTAGATCATCACAATGAATTACCGGATGAAAGCCTATCCGTGACTATTCCGCTGGACATGCGTACCCGTCGTGGAATGACCGATGAAAATAATCAGGTCGGCTCTGTATTTGTGGAGCTACATACGAATGTCGCCGACCCTTTAAAGCGTCTTGCGGAGATTTATAAAAGTTCTCAAGAAGCCAAAGTGTATGGTGAAAATTCGCCACTAGTTGACGTACTGAAATTGGCCGGGGTACTGCCACCAGTTTTGACTCGGTCATTAGTGAATAGCTATTCTAATAATCACTTGACCCGACATTTACCTGTTGGGATTAGTTCAGTGGTGTCAAATGTTGCTGGCCCGCCTTTTCCACTTTTTTCAGCTGGTGCGCGAATGGTGCGGTATTACGGCCTAGGCCTATTAACGCCAGGTGTTGGCTTGTTCCATTTGATTTTTAGCGCTAATGGCATCATGACCCTGTCAATTGTCGGTGATCGCAATTCCATGCCAGATCCTGCTTTTTATCGAGAATGTATAGAGCGATCTTTTGCAGAATTGTTAGCCGCTGCAAAGAGTCAGACCAAGGCAAAACTTGCAGATGTATCGGTCGATCTAAAAACGCCTAAGGTCAAAAAATCGGCAAAGTCATCGACGACTAGTGCTATTAAAAAAGTGGCGGTTACCGCTGGCAGTTCTGGTGAATCGGTAAAGATTGCTACCAACGCCTCGGCAACTAAAAAGTCGGCGAAAGCATCAGTAGTGACCCCCAATAAAAAGCCCATTGCTCGAAAGGCAAGGAGTAAGACTAAAGAGGTCAAGCCATTGAACGCTAAGTCTTCTGCCGAGCTAGGTGCTCAGGAAGAAGGTAATGTGGTGCAGATAAACCACACTAACGCTTAATTTACGTTATTTCGAATTGAGCTTGGCCTGAACGAAGCGGTAGGTTGAATTAATAGTTCTCATATACTCGTGTTTCAGCTTTCCTGTCTTGGCGTGCTTAGCGACCTGTCGTATAACAGTTCAACAGGTATCTGAGTGCCCAGGAGATCCAATAGTTTAGTCTATTTGGCCTAGCTTAGCATAGCTCAAACGCTTTAGTGCTTGAATACGAGCGTAGCTATCGAGCCCGGTGACCGCAATACTATCGTTTGCCGCTATATCTACAAAGCCATCATCGCCCAGTACCGTAGACGGTAATTCAATGAGTCGAATTTCTCCGATAATCATGTGCGTATTATTTATTGTTAGTTTGTGCTCTTCCATCAGCTTGAGGCCCAGGGCAATTGTCGATTGTTCCACGAAGGGGGCGGCAAAGTCGCTATGATATTTTTTGGATAAACCAACGGCCTTAAATTCACACTGATCCTCTGGGTAGCGGGCGGATGTTTGGTGAGCCGCATCGATGTATTGGGGGGATATGTGGTTGAGGGTGTAATAGCTGGTGGCAAGAATATTATTGAGGGTATGTCTTGGGCTTTCACTGGGACGAATGATTAGGCCGACAAGTGGTGGATTGGCGCCAATGTGGAAGACGGATGACATTACGGCTAAATTTGATTTCCCACTGATACTGCTAGTGCCAACCAAGAGCGCGGGTTTAGCACCGAGTACACTATTGATAAATAGGCCTCGATACCGCTGCTCCATTTGCTCAATATCGTCGTGATTAATAATCATAAGGCGGTGTCTCTTTTGTTTCACTGAATGTCTTAGTACTAGGGCTGCGCCTAGGTGGGGCTTATGAACACAAGTATATTTAGTCAGTATAGTCGCTGAGTTACGCTAGTATTATCTTCCTCGACCGTCCTTGTGCGGTGTTTCTAAATTTAAGAATTACCGCCGACGCTAACTGTAACGTAATTTACCATCAGGCGATGGTGATATACCCCATTAGTCCCGTTTTCATGTGCTCAATGACGCGGCACTGGAATACCCATTGCACCGGATAATCGGCGATAAAAGCGATTTTGGCGTGTTCGCTTTTTCAAATTATATGGTGCCGGTATGGGCGCGCGTGATGTCCTTTTGGTCTGATTCTAAAACCGTAAATATCAAACTATATAGATGAGCTGGGTCGTGAGGCGTTGCGTTGTGAAGTTCGAATATATAACTTTTACTGAGTAAGAGTTAGGCCAAGGGTGCGGGCGGTGGTTGCTCCACGCGCGACGATTGCTTGTCTATAATTGTGGTTAACTCCACCTTTTGCACACCTTGAGCCAGGTTGCTAGCGGGTATTACTAATAATAATTAAAGTCCGGTGGCATTGGGGTCAATATTGATTGCGCTGGCGGCCTGTTCAATACTGCGAGCTTGGCCAATCAGGGCGCTGATAATGTTGTTTAGAATTTCTTCGCCGTGTTTATTACCTTTGGCGATCATCATGTCGAATTTCATCGGCTTCTCTTTGGCTTCGGCGGTATTGATTAATACCGTTAGTGTTGTCATGGTTTTGTTTAATGCCTGCCGTGTTAGTTGGTCAGTATTTGCGTCTGCTTTTGCCACCAAGCGGCTTAGCGATGGTCCTGAGAACACTGTGCCATCCAGGCGCCGATATTTGCCTAAATAGATGTTTTGGATGCCCAGTCCATCGTAGTAGTGCGACCAGTGAGTGTTATCACTAAAGTCGTCGTGCTCATCTTCAGTAGAATGTGCTTCAAGGGATACTTTTATGCGCTCGCCCCCAAGCTCCCCTAGTGAGAGTGAGTCCATACCGTAGAACATCCGCGCCAGAGTCACGTCGTCGTTCATGGCTAGTAATTCGGTGCGATAATTGTTCGTCACTGCCGGTGCCCACTGCTGACTCATATACTGAAGGTCTTCTACTAACACCGCGCTAGCTGCTCGAAGGTAGTCGACGCGGCGCTCGCAATTTCCGTGAGTGCATTTATCGCCGCCTAAGTAATCGGTGTAGGGACGTTCTCCAGCGCCCAGTTGGTGGCCGTTGAGGTCCTGTCCCCAAAGTAAAAACTCTATGGCGTGGTAACCAGTGGTGACATTGGCGGCTGAGCCACCTAACTCGTGCAGACTGCGGAGTAACTTGGCATTAATTTGGTTTGCATCAACCACGTCGCTGCCTATTCTTAGCAACGGGTTGGCAATAATATTGAGCTCTGCACCAATGTTGCCAAGTGCATATAAATAATCGTCGGCTACATAGTCAATCAAGCCCTCGTCTAGGGGCCAGTTATTAAGTTTTCCCTCCCAGCCGTCTACGACCGGATTACCAAAGCGGAATACTTCACTTTGCAGGTAGGCTTTACGTGCGGTTTTCCATGCATCTCTCGTGGCGATTAGGCCAGTTTGACTAGGCGCGTTCAAAAAAACGTCGATACTGACCTGTAGTGCGAACCCGCTCTTTTCGGCGTCGCTGTATATGGCGTAGGCCAGCTCGGTGTAGTGAATGGCGACTGCGCGCTTATCACTTAACGTTTCCTCTTGGGAGGCAGCAACTGCATTTGGGATGAGTACGCAAAGACTGATAAGGAGAATGAATTGGCGTAACAGAGCTGGCATGGATGATCTCCGCAGATCGTTATCAATACAGGCACGGGGCCGAGGTTGGTATTCTACTTATAATTGATAATGATTCGCAATTTAAAGGTGGCGAAAAATCAAATCGCCTGAACTTGGCGAAGCCTCTTTGCACTAGCATGCTATGGTAAACTTTTACTTTTTCTTGGAGATGTCCTACATGGCCACAAACCCTCGCCGCTCAATTCTGTATATGCCTGGTTCTAATAACCGAGCCTTGGAGAAAGCGCGCAGTCTTGATGCCGATGTACTCATTCTTGATTTAGAAGATGCGGTCGCTCCATCGCAAAAAGTCCATGCCCGTGAGCAGGTATTGGCTGCGGTGAATACCGGCGGTTATGGGCGCCGAGAGCTGGTGGTGCGCGTAAATGGCTTTGACACGCCGTGGGGCCGCAAAGATATAGAAGCTTTTGCCAATGCGCCTATTTCTGCATTGTGCTTGCCCAAGGTTGAATCTGCGGCAGAAATTCATGCGGTGGTGCAGGTATTAAAGCAGGCAGGTGCTAGCCCTAGTCTTAAGTTATGGGCAATGGCGGAAACGCCACGTGGAATTCTAGCCATTAGTGAAATTGCCGGCTCGCATCCACTTATGGATTCTATTGTCCTAGGGACTTCAGATCTTGCCAAAGACTTGCGTGTTCCCCATACGCAGCAGCGCTTGGGGATGTTAACGTCGCTTGGAATGTGCGTGCTCGCGGCACGTGCACACGGTATAGATGTGTTCGACGGCGTGCATTTGAATTTAGATGACGACGAAGGCCTGCGGCTTGTCTGTGAGCAAGGTGTTGAAATGGGGTTTGACGGTAAAACTCTCATTCATCCCAAGCAAATTGCGGTCACAAATAAGACATTTTCACCCGCGAAGGCCACCCTGGTCCGCGCTCAAAAAATTCGTGTGGCTTGGCGGGAAGCCGAAGCTGGCGACAAGGGCGTGGTGTTACTTGACGGTCGATTAGTCGAAGCGCTTCATGTGGAAGAGGCTTTGCGAGTATTGGCGATAGCGGAGCAAATCGCGGCCCGAGATGCACAAAGTTAAGCTAGCTGTTGGATCCGGCGAAAGTGTCGGTTGGCACTATTGAGGAAGTCCTGCTTTCCCCGGTTGACCGCCGGGATAGCGGCTGAGATTAATGATTTCTAGCAGGCGCCCGTCTAGCCAACTATCCAGTTGATAGTTCTTAACAAAGCCGCAGTGGCCGCCATATTGTTTGGTTTCAATGCGTAAATGAGGATTCTTGGACAGTCGGCACAAGTCTTCCGAGTGTATAATTGGGTCATCCTCAGCGGCGATGATATGAGTGGGGGAAGAGAGTGTTGCCAATACCTCGCCGGCAATACTGTAAGCTTCGAAGTAGTCTGCAGGGCTTGCAAATGGGGTGTGATTGGGAATGAAGTAACTGTTCATTTCCCTTAGGCTTTTAAGCTTAAGCAACTTATCTTTATAGCCCAGATCGGGGTAGAGCCGAATTTTTTTCTGCAGTGATTTCTGCCATTTTCTGACGAAATATTTTTCGTAGCCCCACCAGCCCGTCTCCAGTGCCACCATCGTTTTTGCAGGATCTACGACGGGGCATATTCCCACTGTCTGACGGATGTTCAAGCCCACTTCATTAGCTTTAGCCGCTACTCGCAAGGCGAAATTACCGCCCAGTGAAAACCCCGCCAAGAATTGCCAGTCATCGGGATAGGTGGTGTGGATGGTTTTTATTGCGCCTATAACCTCGTCCAGTCTGGCCGAGTTAAATAGCTCGCGGTTGAGGTGGTGACTAGGGCCGTGATCGCGCAGGTTTAAGCGGAACACATCGTAGCCTGCATTGAAGAGTGTACCGCCGGCAGAGAGCAGATAGCTGGATTGTGAATTACCTTCCCAGCCATGAATAAGTGTGACTAGGCCTTTGCTGCGTTTTGCTTGAGTGGCAAACTCACCGAGTAATTGATGGCCGTCACCACAGTCTAATATCACTGTTTTACTCGCGGCTACCATTGCTCTGGCGCGGGGGTAAATACGCAGTCGTCTCAGCTTAGTAGAGGAAAGCAGCGTTTGTGCGTGGGGATTTTGCAAAAGCCCAGTGGGGGCAAAGTCAGTCATTTGGCTACGGTATGTCCTTTGCTATCGATTGATTGGGGCACGCTGCTCGCTGTGTGGCACTCTACTGTGCCTTAAAATGATCTCCGCCAATGGATGAAGTTTCCTATTTCTGGTTTTACTGCGACCATCTGTTAGCATGGTGAGTACTGGTATGCGAAATGAGTGTGAGGCTTAGAGCAGGCCAAAAATAATAATACCAACCTCATTATGACATGAGGAATCTAAATGACCAGTTTAGCTAAGACCGTACTGATTTTTGCTGTGTGGCGCTAAGGCTTAGATTTGTATCCGCGCTGCGCTGGCGTTGCCTACTCTTTAGGTAGTTTCATATTTTTTAGTAATATAACGGCATGCTCCGGTATTTAGCCGGCGTTAGTCTGTGATAACTATAGCAATAGGTTTATTTATGGGGAATGCACAATTGGCATTAGCTGCCAGTCGTTTGTCGGGACAATTTGTGGAGCAGGGCAAAAAATCTGAGTGGTTGGATTTATTTGCAGACGATGCCTGTGTTCAAGATCCAGTTGGTAAATCACTCTTGGACCCAACTGGTGATGGTCATATTGGTAAAACTGCGATCGGTAATTTTTGGGATATGATTATTGCTGCGGGTGACATTCAATTTACTATCGTGTCTTCACACCCTGCCGGAGACGAATGCGCAAATGTTGTCAACATGGTGAATACCCTGCCGGGCGACGTCAAAATGCAGCTCGATATGGTTGTTGTTTATGCAGCCAATACAGACGGCAAAATCATATCGCTTAAGGCCTACTGGGATTTCGAGGCGGTTCAGCGTCAGTTGAGTTGAGTTGTCGCGTGCGGGAGCTAATGTTTGAATCTTAAGATATTGGTGTTTTAGCTCAATTTTGCGATTAAGCGGGAATTGTTCCTATTTATTCTGCTCAGTTGTGTTTAATAGTGGTGTAAGCTCTGTTTCATTAGCCCTGCTATTTGAGGCGCTTGCATACTGTTGCTGCGGCTATTCAACTATGCAACACTGGTATTGTGGATAAGGTTGAGCTTGCAGAGCTAAGAAATTGATTTTATTAGGGTCTATAATACTAATCATAGTGCCGGTGAATGAGTAAATAGTTTGGGTTTTTTGACGCGGTGTTTAAGTTTTATTCTGTTAGTCACAGCGTTTGCTGGGTCTTCAGTTATGCGTGCCCAACTACCTAGTATTGAATTGCTCGGTATCTCGATAACCGCACCTGTTAGTGATGTATTAGCAGACATTAACTTGCTGGGCGATGCTGCCGGCGGCGGTGATCTCCTGGGCGTCGAAGTGCTGAACTTAGACGCGCTGTTAGGTATGAGTCTGAGCGGTCAGGATATATTGTTGCTGGGGGCTCCGGTGGAAGGCACTATCGATGTCGGTGACCTTTCTGTATTAAGTGGTGCCGTAGGTAGCTCGCAGGGAGCGGTGCTTGAATTTTTGCAAGAGACCGCCTTGGGTGATATTAATCCTACTGTGCTCACTCTGTCCCTGCCAGGCTCTGATGGACCGGGGTCATCAGAAAATGATACTAGCAAAGATAAAGCAGCGGTATTGACGCCCGAGGTTTTAGCGGGTGGTGTAAACACTAAACTTGGTGACTGTCTCGATAAAGACCGAGACAGTGTTTGTGACAGTTATGATCAGTGTTTGAATTCTCCATCGGGTGCGATGGTGCTGCCATCAGGCTGTCATTTTGATCGCGCCCAGTCCCTTGCTTTGCAGGATGTTAGTTTTGGGATAGGAACTGCGGTACTTGTCGATTCTTCTGCCGTGGTTTTAGGTGAATTGGCACAGATGATTCAATTTATGCCACGCGTCATGATTGAGGTCGCGGGTCATACCGATGATGTTGGCAGTAACGCTGATAATCAGCTGTTGTCTCAGCGACGAGCGCTGGCAGTAAAAAATTATTTGGTGCGGGCGGGAGTGTCCCCGCAACAGTTAGTGGTAAAGGGTTATGGTGAGTCACGGCCCTTGGTTTTGACTGGCAGGCTGTCCGCGAATGCGCTGACTGATGCCCGTAGCCGCAATCGCCGAGTGGAGCTGAAAGTGCTCGACGGTCGTCCTCAGTCCTAAGATCAGGCCAAGATAATAGACATTTTCTGGAGTAAGCATGGCAATCGATCTACCTCCCGTAATTCCGCCACAGGCTTCTTCTGCAGAGCGCATCGAGCAATATGCGGCGGCGCAGTCAGATTCCATTATTGACCTCAAGATTGGGGAATATGATTTACGGATCTCCGGTAACCGCTATCTTAGTCGTGAGCAGATCGACCTGATTATGACAGTTGTTAAAACCCCCGCTCAGGCTATTAACGCCTTGACCCAAGCTTATTATCAGCTGGGCCATTTGCTTGTCACCGTTTATTTCGCGCATCGCGACAATATTATCTTTGCTCATGTCATTAACGGGCATCTGGCTGAGATTGAGGCGCCAGAGAGTATTTCCCCGTATTTCTCAAGCTTGATTGGTGATCAGGATCTTACCCGTTCTGAATTTGAAACAAAGCGGGTGTTAGCAGATCTGAAAAGTGAACGCGCAGGTTTAGATTACGGGGTGAGGTATCAGCTATCAGAAGATCTTACAGCCTTTACGATTGTGCTGACTGAGTCTAAAAAAGAGGATCACGACAGTACCGATTTAAGTCTCAGTGCGAATAATTACGGCAATCGCTTTTTAGGGCGCTACTTTGCTAATGCAACATTAAAACATGATTTTAAAGGTGGTATTCAGGCATCGGTTTCCTATGATCGTGCTTTGATTGAGTTTGGGGAGGTCAATGGTGGTGATTACTATAATGGCTATAGTTTTCGTTTAAATTATCCCAGTAGCTTTGGCTTGTATGGCATAGAAGCTCGCTACACCGAAGATCGGCGTCGCACCAATGGCTTGGTGAGCAGCGAGGGGCCTAGACCCGTAGATGGTTTTTTATGCACTATTCCATTGGTATGCGAATTGACCGGCGGCTTGGACTTGAGTGCTGGCAGCGGGGCGACAACGGAGTCAGCGCGTCGACGTCTAGTGTCTAAAGTACGCAGCGTTGCGCTCACCGGTGAACAGGTGATAAGTAGCGATGCCGTGCACCGCTTTACGGTGTCGCAGCGACTAGAAAATGTGGATAGCGTCATTGATGTTGATGGCTTTGGCAATGCCTTAGACGAGCCGCAAACAAGTTTTGAGTTGGGGCTCAAATACAATAAATTAATACATTTATTCGGTCTTGATAGCCAATTAACGACGCAGGGGTTTATCGAGGCGGGACTGGAGTCTGATGCCGGTACACTCGGCACAGACACCCGCGAGGGAGAAGTGGCAACGGGGCGACGGACGGGTGAGTTTTTAGTATTTAAACCGCGTTTGGCGTTAAAAACGGCGGTAAGCGATTGGGCGACACTGAAAATAGATGTGATTGGTCAATTTTCAAACGATCAGCAGTTACCACTTCAGCAGCAGTTTTTCTTGGGTGGCGCAGCCGGTCTTGGTGCCTATTTACCTGGTGTATTGGTCGGCGATTCGGGTAGTTTTGCGAAGTTGGCGCTGGAAAGTAACGGTTTTCCCTTGTTCGGGTTGACATTTAAACCCGCTGTTTTTGTTGAGCATGGTCAGGCTTGGTATGAAGATGCCAGCGGTCAGGCCGGAGATACTCGTGCAATTGCCGATGCGGGGTTAAGTTTGAAGACGGAGTTAGGTAAGTACTTTGTGAGCGAGATACTTGCCGCAACGCCGGTATATAATAATAACCTCAATGAAGACGCTTTATCGCAGGTTGAAGTCGACTTTTTTTGGCGACTCTCCATCACTTTTTAAGCGTATTTTTAACACGTAGATTATTTATTGAGTACCAGTAAAAGCAGTCGGCAGCGGCTGCTTTTTTATGCTTGTGATTATCGATCTATCTCTCGCGCCGAATAGTGCCGGTGCTTCGCAATAGCAGCCTAATGTACTTGGTCTTTATTTTGGCAGTGATATTTCCGCACAAACTCCCCCAAGGCTAGAGTCTTTAAAGCTGATGGCGCCCTGATAGCTGTTGATAATGTCGCCGACAATAGCAAGTCCTAGGCCTTGTCCTTGACCATACTGATCACCGCGTATGCCGCGTTCCAGTAAATTTTCACGGGACTCTAGCGAGATACCGGCGCCGTCATCATCAATGTAAATGACGTTGTGATCTCCGTTATTCTGACAGCGGATGGCGATCGTGTTACGGCAAGCTTTGCAGGCGTTATCGAGCAGGTTACCGAATAGTTCCATGGCGTCTTGTTCATCAATCGCGACAGTCTGCTCGGCATCTAGTGACAGTTGGAAGTTCAGCGCCTTGTCTCGATATACCTTTGTCAGGGTGTTATTGAGCCTTACTATGAGTGGCCGCAATTGTATACGTTCGCTAAGATTTTGTTGGCCACTGCTCACCGCCCGCTTGAGTTGATAATTAATGATGTTGTCCATGCGGTTTATTTGTTCAATGGTAACAGCGTCATTAGTATCGCACCCCTTAAGGATCGCAAGCGGGGTCTTAAGGCTGTGAGCAAGATCTGCCAAGGTGTTTCGATAACGTTCGCGCTGCTTTTTTTCTTTGTCGAGCAATTGGTTTAAGTTATGGGTAATACCTTGGAGCTCGCGGGGGTAATTGGGATGAAGTTTACCGGTGCTGCCTTGCTCTAAAAGTTTTAAATCCATGGCTAAATCACGCAGGGGCCGCAAACCCCAATATAAAATAAGTGCGGTCACTATTAGCGATATACTGAGCACTAGCCCAAGCCACAGGATCATCTGGTTTTGAAACTTTTTGAGCTCATTGAAAAGTACAGTTTGGCTGGAATAGAGCGAGAAGAGGAGGGGGACGTCGCGTTCATCTTGGGTTTCCCAGATGGCGTGATACTGGAAAACAAAAAAGGCTGTTTTGTCGACATTAATTTCGCTAAATAACTCTTGTCCACTGCGCGGGGTGCTCTCGGGGGGCGGCAGAGGTATGGTTTCGCTAGAGACCGATTGCCACAGTGGCGTACCATCGCGTAGCCTAATTTGCGCATAGAGTCCGGATCTAAACTGCCAGAACCGCGGTTCCTTTAGGCGATCGCCCATATCAATCTCGCCGTCTTGCCACTCGATGGCGCCTAGCAGACCGAAGAATTGCAGCCTAAGTTGATCCTGTTCTGCACTTATTAGACTTGCTTGATGGGCGCGATCTATTGCTATGCCGGTTGTACCCAGTAGTAATGCCATCAGACTAAGACTGGCAATGATGAGTCTTCTGGTAATGGATTGATTGTATTGGAGCGCCATTTCAGTGCTGTGTTTCGCTTAGCTCAAAGCGATAACCGCGACCACGCAGTGTCGAAATGGGCTTAAGAGTATTGCCGGGATCGAGTTTTTTGCGCAAACGAGCAATAAATACTTCGATGACATTGCTATCCCGATCAAAATCCTGATCGTAGAGATGTTCAGTGAGATCCGTTTTAGACACCACTTGGCCGCTGCGCATTGCAAGGTATTCAAGTGCATTGTACTCGTAAGCAGTTAGCTCGACCGACGTGTTGTTGAGTAGTGCCCGTTTGGCTCGGGTATCAATTGTGATGCAGCCAAATTGTAATTGTGGGCTGGCAAAGCCTGCCGAACGCCGAATTAAAGCATTGGCCCTTGCCATGACTTCTTCTATTTGAAATGGTTTGGCGACATAATCATCGGCGCCTGCTTCAAGCCCTTCTACTTTGTCCTGCCAGCGGTCTCTTGCAGTAAGAATCAAAACAGGAAATTTACGCCCCTCTTGGCGCCACTGCTTTATGACATTAATACCATCAATGCCTGGCAGTCCTATGTCGACAACAGCTAGGTCATATGGGTTTTCTTGGCCAAGATACAGGCCCTCGTTACCGTCTGCCGCAGTATCGCAAGCATAGCCAGCACGATCAAAATTACGATGTAACTGCTCAAGCAGTAGGCTTTCGTCTTCGACTAGCAGAATACGCATAGTAAACTTCGCTCAATTTTTGATGATAACATTTTTAATTTTGCCGTTATCTTGCAGTATTCTGACGCTGTAACTATCGCTTTTACCGCCGCGTATTTTTTTTGCGCCAACGGCTCTGCCACCATAGCGTTCCTCGGCGATAGATATTGCCTCGTTAACGCTTAGGGTGCTGCGAACGCGGCCGTCTAAGCGCTGCTCAAGGGGTGAGCGGTCAGGTAGACTCAGGCGACCGCCACTGACACCACCTAAGGGATTTGCATTGCTGTGGGTTGCAAAGCTGGTGGCAATCAGCAAAATAACGATTTGCAGTTGCACGCAACGTGACCAGGTACGGTTCATAGAACTCCTAAACATCTACTTTAGTCACGCGGAGTGACTTTGGCCTCAATTTCAATTTCTTTACCGGGATTATAGGGTAAGCGGCTGTGATAAATCTCGTCCCGATAGTGATAGCTTACATCATAGCCCGCTACTTCATCTCGCCATTCTCGATGTTGTTGTATTTCGCAGTGTTTGAATGTTTCATAGCGGTTTGGCCCGCCTTGGCGCGAGATCTCAGCCGGAACCGTTGCTCTGAGTATAGCGCCCACTAAGGTGACGATGCGCTTATTGCATTTGTGATGGCTAAACTCGTTGCCGAGTACGCCGCCAATGGCGGCGCCAAAACGGGTATAGAACTACTGCTATGGTGAGGATGGTTTCCAACCCAGTATTGTTCCGCCGGCGCATTAATGCCAACACCCTCGTAAACAGGCTGCACCTGAGTAAGCTGTCTGTATTGAGTGTGGCTGGCATTATTGCTCGGGTGGCCTGCGAGCACTGGGCTCGACCAGGCAGAGATCAAAGGGATAACGCGATACTGGAACATAGCTTATACTCCAAAATTATTGCTAGCATCTAGGGTAGTGGTTTCTGCCTTAACTAAAGCTGAACCGTGTGCAAACTGAAACGATTATTAATAATTTTAAGGAGAATCTGGTGAAATTATATACTTACCCTCTAGCGCCAAATCCACGCCGAGTGGGTCTATTGATGAAATATAAGGGTATCGAATTAGAGACCCAAGAAGTCGATATGATGGTAAAAGAGCAGTTCTCCCCAACGTTTAGCGCGGTCAACCCCCGCTTAACATTGCCGACCTTGGTGTTAAGCGACGGTACGACGTTGTCTGATACGATCGCAATTTGTGTTTATTTGGATGACGCTTTTCCAGATAAATCTGTTTTTGGAAAAACCGGGTTACAGCGTGCCCAAATTATTGGCTATTGCCACAGTATATTCTTTGAGGGTTCTAGCGCTGTTGCCGAAGTGCTTAGAAACAAGGGTAAGGCCTTCAAAGACACTCCGCTTCCTGGACCATTGAAAATGCCGCAAATCGCGGAGTTAGTTGAACGGGGTAACCTTCGCATTACGGCTTTCTTTGAGGCAATGAATGCTGAGGTAGAGGGCAAAGAATATTTAGTCGGTGAAACAGTGTCGCAGGCCGATATCGACCTGTATGTGGTGCTCGGATTTTGTGGCTGGGTGCGGCGTGCAATTCCAGAGGATTGCGTCGCATTGCGGACTTGGTTCGATGGTATGAAGTTGAACTTAGACGACTAGCTTCTAGGTACGGCAGGTAGGCTCAAACAGAGCGAATTCGTGCAGAACTCTCTCTGTTCGTTAGCTATTAAAGACCGAAAACGACTTTAACTCGGCTATTGAAAGCCGGTTGATAGCGATGACCGCAACGGTGACTATGCTCGTGGCGTGCATAGTAATGTTTATTGTAGTGATGTTTGCTATAGCGGTGTTTGTTGTAGCTATGATCGTTGTAATGTTGATAGTTGCCCTTATTGTGTTTGTCATAGCCTTGGTTATGGTCGTGGTAATATCCGCTGCTACGGTATTGATAGCGCGCTTCATAGTGATTGTCACCGCGATGGTCGGCGTAGGCACTAGTTTCGAAAAAGCCTAGCCCAGCAACCAGAATTAACGCTTTTGTCAGTTTCATAATGATGCTCCTTTTGTTTAATATGCGGTCATGATCACACGCGGTGGCTTAACGACGCCTGAACACCAGGGGGATTGTAAAAAGGCGGTTCATAAATAATAATGACACTATAAAAACAAAAGGTGGTATGCCAATGACTGCGTGTTTCTTAGCAGTTTTCAAGGGGTTTGTAACGACTGTACGAGTTTTGCTGTTCGCTTCTTTGACCTTGGTTTTAGTTGCTGGGGTGCAGGCAGAGGAGGTGGCCAGTGGCGATTCTTTTGAAGATCCTAGCGGCTACCAAGAATCGCGACAACCTTGTTTAAATCGTAATCCGCAGCGTCAGGTTTTTTTTGGCGACACCCATGTTCATACTAAATATTCTTTAGATGCCAGTACCCAAGGGACCCGCACCTCCCCGGCAGATGCCTATCGTTTTGCCCGTGGAGCAGAAATTGGAGTGCAGCCGTGGACGGCAGAGGGTAAAGCGATGCGTCGCTTACGCTTAGAGCGACCCTTAGATTTTGCGGTGGTGACTGATCACGCAGAATTATTCGGTGAAGTTGAAATATGCCAAACACCGAAATTTGAAGCTTACAATAGTTGGCAATGTAAGGTTTATCGAAACCTTCCTCGCGCTGCCTTTTTTCTTTTTAACACTCAATCTTCGCGGGCCAAACGCCTAGGTATGTGTGGCGAAGATGGGGGTAACTGCCGCGACGCGGGGTTACGTCCTTGGCAGGAAATTCAGCACGCCGCGGAAGCAGCTTACGACAGAACTGCAGACTGCGAATTCACCAGTTTTGTTGCTTACGAGTGGACGGGAGCGTCGGCTAATCTCGCCAATTTACACCGTAATATACTATTTAAAAACAAACAGGTACCGGATTTACCCCTTAGCTTCATTGACACTCCGTCAGCGCCCTTGTTGTGGGATGCCCTAGATCGTGATTGCGTTAATGCGGGAACGGGCTGCGAGGTGCTTGTCATTCCGCATAATTCTAATTTAAGCGATGGCTATATGTTCAGCTTGGCTCGTGATGACGGTTCTTTTATTACCGCCGATGATGCCGAGCAACGGGCGAGGTTGGAGCGTTTGGTTGAGCTGATGCAGCACAAGGGTAGCTCTGAATGTTTTTATGATCCCTTAAATAGTGCCGATGAACTCTGTGGTTTTGAACAGCTACCCTATGGGACTTTTGCGGATAAATTTGTCGGTAAAATATTGCCCTTTATGAGTGAGTCGCCCAAATCCGATGCAGGATTTATTCGCGATGTTTTACGTGATGGTATGGCTCAGAGGCAGCGATTGGGGGTGAACCCATTTAAATTCGGTTTTATTGCCAGTTCAGATACCCATATAGGGGCGCCGGGTGCGGTGGCAGAACATGACTTCTTGGGGCACGGCGGCGCGGGTGTGCCGGTTGGTGATGAAGTGCCAGAAGGTTTACCCGATGATTTAGAGTTTAATCCGGGCGGCTTAGCGGCGGTCTGGGCAGAGGAAAATAGTCGGACGTCCTTGTTTGAGGGTATGCAGCGCCGAGAAACCTACGGCACTAGTGGCCCGCGTATAAGCCTGCGATTTTTTGGCGGCGATGAGGCCTTGCCAGACGATATTTGCGAACGCAGTGATTATGTTGCACTAGGTTATGAGCGGGGCGTCGCTATGGGTGGCGATTTAAGCTTAGCGGACATGAGCGCGTCGCCCGTGTTTACCGCATTTGCAAAAATGGATGCCGGTCGCTCGGGTCGCCCAGGTATGCTGCTGCAGCGAATTCAAATCATTAAAGGTAGTGTTGATAATAACGGCCAGCGCGATGAAAAGGTAATTGATATTGCGGGTGACTCCGCCAGTGATGCGGGTGTTAATTTACAGACTTGTGCGACCTTTGGTCGGGGATACACCCAGCTATGCGGTCGCTGGAAGGACCCACAGTTTGATCCCGCCGAGCATGCTTATTACTACGCTCGTGTCGTCGAAAATCCGAGTTGTCGTTGGAGTCAGCAAATTTGCATCGCGGCAAAAGTTGATTGTGATAATTCCAACACCATAAAACCAGGGTACGAGCAGTGCTGTGTGGCCGCGCATCGACCTATTATTCAGGAGCGAGCGTGGTCGTCGCCTATTTGGTTTTCGCCTAATACTGATATAGGCCAGATGCCAGTGAGCAGTCAAGATTATAATGCCGCGGAGGGTCTACTGCCTTGAGGCGAATACTGTCTTCGCGGCTAGTACATTTTTTTATTATCGGCTTTGCGCTCTATAGTGTTGATGCTGGCTATGAGGAATATCAGCAGCGCTATATAGACTGTCTTTCTGAGTCACAGTTGACTGTTTTGACATCTGATTGGGCACGCACTGCTGGTCGAGTGGCGTCGTCGATTGAACTCAGTTATTTAGCGCAAGTAGCTTTGGATGAGAAAATGCTAGTGAAGGAGTCAATGCTGCAGGGTTTGCATAAATCAGATGCCGTTATAACCCAGCGGCTACTTAGAGATGCAGACTTTTTGGGTCTCGAAGGAAGTGTCAAAAACAAAATTGATGCGGTAACGTCCATGAATATGGCAGCGAGCGATGAGGTTATTCGCCGTCGCTTAATGCAGTTGCTGCGGCATAATATGACTGAGCGTGAGAGGAGTCGCTCTCCGTCGGCAATTGAGCTTAAGGGCATATACTCCGAGAGCAAAGAGCTCGGTATTGTTGCCGCGCGTATTAGTTTTGACCACATTTTTTTTAATTTGAGTGATGGAGAAGCTAAAGCGCGGGTGGCGCTAAACGCGCACTTGCCTGATCAGGGTGATGTATTCTTGGATGGCAATCATTTTGCTAATATGACACTGGTGTCGATCACCTCAAAATTTGGTGAAGACTTTAGTCTTGCATTAATAGACACCGATAACTCTGTGAATGATTGGTTTGGTCCGGTGCAATCAGTTTACGGATTTCATCTGGTGCGTATTCTGCAGCGTCAGCATAGCTATCGGCGTTCGCAGGCAGACATAGCGCCGGAGCTAAAAGATCGCTGGCAGCGCGAGCGGCAAGGCCAAGTCTGGGCCGCGTATATTGCTCAACTGCGTGACAAATATCGGGTGGTTTGTCATCCGAATACTTAGTGCTTTACTGATGTTTTTTTGCTTTTGCAGTGCGCTTAATGCGCATAAACTGGCACCGTCTTTACTTGAGCTTAGGGAGTTGCCTGGCGGTGTGATTGGGCTTACATGGAAAACCCCCGTTTTAGCGGCAACGTTGCCTGCGGTGATCTTGCCTGAATCCTGCCGCACTATAGATCGTATTGAGAGCCTAGTAGGAGATGGCGCATTAGAACAGCGTTATACCCTTGCCTGTGGCATGCCAACATCCTCCCTAGTGTTTGCTGTTAGCGGACTAAGTGAGTCCCGTTCTGCCGCGCTGGTGCGCTGGTATGGCAACGATGGCGGCGAGCAGCAAAGCTTATTGGGTTCGGATGAAGAGCGTTTCTCTCCGGCGCTTGTCAATAGTCGTGGACCGCCAGTATTACAATTCACTGGTTTGGGTATCAAGCATATTCTTATTGGGGGCGACCATCTCTTGTTTGTTTTGGGTTTGTTACTGATCGCCGGTCATCGCTATCGTCTCTTTATATGGATTAGCGCTTTTACCGTAGGTCACAGCATCACCTTATTTCTAGTCAGTATTGGTGTCA